>CACNFS010000006.1 GCA_902619835.1 uncultured Pelagibacteraceae bacterium
TCTAGACTGTTTAATATTTCAGTTTGTTTTTTATTTATCTCGAATTTATTTTTATTACAAAATTCACTAAAGGAGTTTTTTAGACTCGATGGCATTACTGTCTTTTTTCCCAATTTATGCAACTTTTAACTATTGTATTTAAGTTATTAAATTTTGGTTTCCATTTGATAAAATTTTTTAACTTATTATTAGAAGCAATAATTTTAACTAGATCGCCTTTTCTTCTTTTTGAAACAAAGATCTCTACATTTTTTGAAGTTTGTTTTTTAAATGCTTTTGCAACTTCTAGGACTGAAATACCTTTATTATAACCACAATTAAGTGTTTTAGAGTTATTTAACTTATTTATCTTTTCCAAAACTTTATAATGAATTTCTGCTATGTCAGAAACGTGTATAAAGTCTCTTATACAAGATCCATCTTTTGTATCGTAATTATCTCCATAAATTTTAAGAATAGGTCTTTTTTTAATAATTTCTCTCGAAAAATTTTTGAATAAATGGTCGCTTTTATTAATTAATCCAATTTTTCCAGAAGGGCTTGACCCTGCAATATTAAAATATCTGAGGATGCAGTAATTGATCTTATTTTTTTTGCAAAATCTTTTAATAATTTTTTCAGCTTGAATTTTCGTTTTTCCATAAATACTTTTTGGCTTAATAGTAGAATTTTCATTTACTTTATATTGACCATCTTTGTAAACAGCTGCGGTTGAGGAAAAAACTAAGTTTTTTACTCCTGTATTTTCACATGCTTTTAATAAATTTTTAGTTCCTGAAACGTTATTCTTAAAATATTTTTTTGGATATTTTTCTCCTTCTCCAATTATTAAATTTGCAGCTAAATGAATAACAGAGTCTATTTCGTTTTTTACGATTATTTCTCTAATTTTTTTAATTTTTTGAATATCTACTTTAAAGAATTTAGCTTTTTTATTAATAAGTCTTCTATAACCGGTAGATAAATTGTCTGCTATAAAAATTTTTTTTTTATTTTTGATTAAAACTTCTGAAATATGAGAACCTATGTAGCCAGCCCCTCCAGTAATAAGTATTTTTTTAATCATATTTGGTTGGCGCGCCCTGAAGGATTCGAACCTACGACCCTCGGTTTAGAAAACCGATGCTCTATCCAGCTGAGCTAAGGGCGCTGAATAATTATATTTACTTAAAAACATACTAGATGGTCAATATAAATCGGTGATTTAACACCGAATTGTTCTGACTGCTCGTGTTGATGAATGTGATGGGAGTGAACAAATACAGGTAAATGCTCACCTTTTTTAGTCTTTAAAGTGTAAATAAAATTTGTTCCTCTAAATTTTCTGTCAACTACTTCTAATTTTAGTTTACTTTGATCATCGTGAATTAAGTCCTCAGGCTGTAAAAGTAACTTAACCTTTGATCCAGATGGAAAATTATTTGATAATTTCCCTCTTATTTCACCTAGTTCTTCATGTTTAAGCCTATGAACCGCACACTCACTATCTACTACCTGAACATCTATAAAAATTCCTTTATTTAAAAAATTTGCAACATCAATTGAATTTGGTTCATGATGCACATTATAAGGTATATCGTATTGCTTCAATTCTTGGTCTAAAATAATTCCGCATTTATCAGCCATCGAAAAAGCCTCATATGAATCATGTGTTACAATAATAGTTGTTAAATTTATTCTTTTTAACAGTTTTTTTACAGACACCTGTATTTCTTCCTTTAAACTTTGATCTATATTTGAGAATGGCTCGTCTAATAATAATAAATCAGGTTTAGACATTAAAGATCTAGCTAACGAAACACGTTGTGCTTCTCCAGCACTTATTTGATGAGGGTATTTTTCTAATATAGGTTCAATTCTCAGTAATTTAATTATTTCCTTAACATCTAAATTTGAACCATATCCGTTAGATCTTTTTTCTCCAAAGTTTATATTATCGATAACTTTATAATTAGGGAAGAGAGAGTTATCTTGAAAAGAAAGAGCTACATTCCTTTTTTCAGGTTCTATATGAATTTCTTCAGAGGCTAAAATTGTATCTCTAAGTTTTATTTTACCTTTGCTAAGTTTTTGTAAACCTGCAATAGTTCTTAAAATAGTGGTTTTGCCTATTCCAGAAGGACCCAGCAATGAAACTATCTCACCTTGTTTTTCTATGACTAAATTTACATTATTTACTTTGTTTTTTTCACTAGCAGTAAAGTTTCCGTTCTGAATCTCAAAAAAATTTTCAGGCATTACCTGATTATATTAATTTTTTTTAGAAAGTATATATTTAGATGAAAGAAGTATCAAAATTGTAGACCAAAATATTAAAAAAAGAGATGGTAATGCAGCTGCTTCTAGAAGATCTTGAGAAGCGTAGATATAAGCCTGAGTAGCAAATGTTTCAAAATTAAAAGGTCTCAAAATCATTGTCATAGGTAATTCTTTAATTACTTCCAGGGAAATCAATAAAATTATTAAAATTATATTAGTGCTTAAATAAGGAACATGGATTTTTAAAAATGTGTTTATCTTAGAATAACCAAGAAGATAAGCGCTTTCGTCAATTGAATTATTAATTTTTTCATAACTTGACTTTATTCCGTTAAAAGATAATGAAAAAAATCTGATAAAATATGCTAATAATAATCCAAAAATCGATCCTATGAACAAACTCTTTGAACTTTTAAAATCGAAATTATTTGTAAGTAAATCACTTAAGTTAGAAAAGAAAGTAATAAAGGCAACTGCTAGAATGACTCCTGGTATTGCATACCCAGAAATGGAAAAAGTTGTAAGGTAATTTAGAATTTTGCTTTTTGATATTCTGCTTCCATAATTTATAAATAGAGAAATAATTACAATTAAAGCACTAGCTAACCCCACTAGCATCAAAGTATTTAAGTTAATTTTAAATATATCAATGTCTTGAATATATTTTGGAAATTTTACTGTCCAATAAATCATTTGAGAAACTGGAAAAATGAAACTCAATAAAAAGATCAAAGAACAAATAGCAACTGGAATTATAGACTTTTTTCCAGTTAATTTAATTTTAGTAATTGACTTAAAACCCCGACCTGGTTGATGGTATTTTGCTTCTTTTCTAGAGTAAATTTCTATTGAAAAAAGTAAGAGGATAAAAATAAGTAATATAAAAGATATCTGATTGGCTGTATTTAAGTCATCAAAAGACAGCCACGAATTATAAATTCCAGTAGTTAATGTATTCACACTAAAAAATGATACAGTTCCAAAATCTGATAAGCATTCCATTGATACTAAAGCTAAACCTGCAATGATTGCAGGTCTTGCTGAGGGCAAAACTATTCTTAAAAAAGTTTCCTTTGATGAAAGACCAAGATTTTTTCCTACTTCAATATAATTATTCGATTGATAATAAAATGATGCTCTCGTTAATACATAAACATATGGAAACAAAGAAAATGATATAGATATTATAGCTCCAATTAATCCATCTATTTTTGGAATAGCTGTATTATAATTATTTTCACCAAATAGAAATGTTAATAATGAAAAAGCCGTACCATAATTTTCAAAAAAAGCAATTATTGAAAATGCATAAATATAACCTGGAACTGCGAATGATAAAATCAGTGCCCAACTAAAAAAATTGGATAAAGGAAAATCATAAAAAGATACAAAGTATGCAGAAAAAATACCAAGAATAAAAGTAAAAAAAATTACGAATAATAAGATTGTTATTGAGTTAAAAATATAATCAAGCAAAAAAGTTTCTTTTAAAATATAGAAATAATTACTTGTTTCGTTAAAAAAGCTTAAAAAAACTGTAATAATAGGCATAGCAACCACTGCAGCTACAATTAGTGATCCAAAAAACCATATATTATATTTTGTCATTAATTAATTTTGTTCCCATATAAAGTTCTCTGGCTAAAGCGGCTTGAGTGTAGAATATAGCTAGCATTTAAAGCCAGAGAAATTGACGTCAAACTTTTAATCTTTTTTAAACATTGAGGATACTATTACTTTTACTTCCTCAATTTTAATTTCAGAAACCTTTCTATTGGAGATTTTCTGCTCCATTTTTCTGGCTTCTGACATACAAGGCGAACAACCCGATTTTAATTTATTCAAGTTAATTCCTTTTTTAATTGATCGCCTCATATAATTAATAACTATTTCCAGCCTGCTGCTGTCATTACTTCTAAAGCATCGGCTTGTCTTTTTCCGTAATTAACAACTTTTGTTTTTAGATCTTGTTTAAAATCTAATCCCATATTTACAACAAGTGGATGTGGAGACACACCTTTAATCATTGGATACTCAAAAGTATTATTTACAATATGATTTTGAGCTTCCTCACTTAATAAGAACTCAACTAATTTTATTGCATTAGCTTTATTAGGCGCACCTTTAACAAGTCCAGCGCCACTAATGTTCATATGAGTTCCTCTTCCATCTTGATTTGGAAAGAAAGGTTTTACTTTTTTTGCAGCGGCTTGCTGTTCTGGTCCTTTTTTTCCAGAAAGCATTAGAGCTAAGTAATAAGTATTAGCTACAGCTATATCTGCTTCACCTGCTGCAACAGCAAGTATCTGAGCTCTATCATTTCCCTTTGGAGATCTAGCCATATTTGAGACCATACCTTTTGACCAATCAGCTATTTTACCTTTTCCATTATTTTTAATTAATGAGGCAACCAGTGATTGATTGTAAATATTGTTTGAAGCTCTAATTACTAATCTACCTTTCCATTTAGGATCAGCTAAACTTTCATAAGTTAAACCAGCTAATTCTGCACCGCTCACTCTTTCCGGAGCAAAATATACAATTCGGGCTCTCTTAGCTATACCAGTCCATTTTGATGTTCTGAAGTTACTTGGTACAGCAGATTTAATAGCTGCACTAGTAAGTCCCCCTTGAAGATTAGCTTCAAAAGCACCAAGTCTTCCAGCATCAGCAGTGATGTATAGATCTGCTTGGCTATCAGCTCCCTCTTCAATTATCCTTTTTTCTAAAGCACCTGACTTTCCTGATACAACGTTTACTTTTATTCCTGTTTTAGCAGTAAACTTTTCATAAAGTTGAATATCAGAGTCATAATGCCTAGCGCTAAATATATTTACTTCATTTGAAAATAGACTTCCTGCAAATACAACTAAAAATAAATAGCTGATTAATATAGTTTTTTTCATTTATTTCGCTCGTTATTGATAATGATTATCATTTACAATAAAATGAGAATGATTATCATTTGCATAATTGACGCACTCATCAATAGCATAATCTGTTGATAACTCGGTAAAAATGAAGTTAATAGAAGAATGTTGCAAATTAATCCAAAAAAATTCAAAAATATTGAAAACAAATCTATTCCCTCACCTTTAAGACCTAAATTCAGAAATAAAGCTGATACAAATATTTATTTTCTTTCAAAAAGAAAATTTCAAAGTGAAAAAAAACAATTATTAATAAAAAATATCAAATTTGTTACAATAACTGTAATTTTAATAGTTGGCGGATACTTTTTATCTAATTAATTTTAGTTCTAACAGATCCTAATTTTTCAATTTTACCTTTATAAATACCTTTGCCAAGAATTGGGACAACCCCAACAGAAGAACCAGTAAAAACATAAAAATCTTTATCATGTTTTATTTTATCTTTCTGTAGCTTTTTTAAAACAAATAATAAAGAGTTCATAGGATTTATATAAACAGTATTAGTATTCCCGTTTACTGATTGTTTAATCTTTGAGTTAGAAATATTGGTTTTTAAGTTATTCACATTATTGTTTTTAAATTTCTTTTTTGGGCCAACAACAAATTTCACATTAGCTCCAAAATCAGAACATAAGTCTCCAAAACTTTTTATCCCTTTTTTCTTTTGCCTGTATCCAACCACTTCAATACATGGAGCGATATAATTTATAAATTTGTTCATATTCTTTTTTGAGATTTTCTGTTTTAATTTGAAAAAATTTTTTTTAAGAATATAGCATACTTCAAGTTCAATTCCCAAAGTATATTTATTAATTTTAACAGGTTTATTATTTTTAAGAACGTTGTGTTTATATACAGAGGCATAAAAAGGTTCTTTCTCTTTAAGTTTTTTTATAACAGGTATCCCGGTTCCTCCTGCCTTAAATCCGATAATCGGTTTTTTAATTTTGCTCTCACACAATTTTCTAAATTTTTGAGCATTTGTAAGTTTTTTTGTATATTTTTTAGAAATAGGGTTAATTATTTTGTTTTTAAGAAAAGCTTTAGCAAGTCTATTAGCAACAAGATTTGAGTATTTATCTTTCATTAAATATCATCTCCTATATAAATACCTAATGAGAGAGCTGTTTCTACTAAAGAATCTTTTCTTTCAACATTTTTATATGTTTTTATACCTTCATCAATAGGAACATCTACTACTCTTCTATCTCTCCATGCAACCATTCGATCAAATTTTTTTTGATTTAACAGATCTACAGCATAAACTCCAAAGGCGCTAGCTAAAATTCTATCGCTAGCTGTTGGGGGAGCCCCTCTTTGAACGTGGCCGAGTGAAGTAACTCTACATTCAACCTCTGTTTTCTTCATTAATTCCTGAGCTATATAATCTCCGATACCACCAAGTCTTTGTTCTCCATCCATATATTTGTGAACTACTCTTGAACCATCTTCCTTTTTTACCGCCTCTGCAACTATAATTAACGAATGTTGAATATCATTTTTTTTCATAGAATTTAGTTTTTTAATTATTCCATCTATTGAATATTTAATCTCCGGAATCAAAATAATATCAGCGCCACCCGCAATTCCAGCGTTTAATGCTATATGTCCGGCATCTCGACCCATGACCTCAAGTATCATAGATCTTCTATGGCTAGCTGCTGTAGATTGTAAATTATCTAATGCTTGGGTTGCAACATCTACTGCGGTATGAAAACCTATCGAACTTTCTGTGGCTCCTACATCGTTATCTATTGTTTTTGGGATAGCTACAATTTTCATGTCACCGTCTTTGGCTAATCTTTTTAAAATTTGCATACTTCCGTCTCCACCGATGATTATTAAACCATCAAGTTTCATTGAATGGTATCCTTGAATTATTTCTTTTGATTTATCAACGTATTTGCCATCATTTGTTGGAATTTTAAAGGGATTTCCTTTATTTGTAGATCCCAAAAATGTTCCTCCTTGTCTTAATAAATATCCTCCAAAAGTTTTATGAGTCAGCTGCATAACATCTACCGGACGTTTGATTAATCCAGCTGTGCCGTCTCTAATTCCGTATACATCCATCTTATATTTATTTTTTGCTCTATAAAAAATTGATCTAATCGCTGCATTTAGACCTCCACAATCCCCTCCGCTCGTTAAAATTCCTATTCTTTTATTGCTCATTTAAATTAATTTTTCTTTAATATTTTTTTTTAAGAGAAGTGGTGTTATAACATAAAAATCTCTTAATGGAAAAAAAAGCAAAAATTATAGCTACTCTAGGTCCTGCAATTTACAGTGAAAATAAGTTAAAAAAGCTTGTAGAACTTGGTGTAGATGCTTTTAGAATTAACTTTAGTCATAACACTGTTGGAATTAGTAGAATTATTTCTAAAATTCGAAAAATAGAAAAAAAAATTGGGAAGAAGCTATCCCTTATTGCTGATCTCCAAGGTGTAAAGTTAAGAATAGGTAAAATTAAAAATGAAAAACAGAGAATAAAATTCAATCAAAAATTTACATTTGATAATAATAAAAATCTTGGTGATCATTCTAGAATTAATTTTCCTTACCCCGCAATTTTAAAAAAATTAAAAAAAGGTAATAAGATTTTAATCGATGACGGAAAATATTTTTTTTCTGTTATTAATAAAAAAGGTAACTCGATTACTACGAGGTGTCGAAGTCAAAATTGTACGCTCAGCAGTAATAAAAGTTTTCATGTTCCGAATTTAGATATGACTTTTAACAAATTAACTTTAAAAGATAAGAAAGATATAAAAACCGCAATTAAACTTGGTTGTAATTGGATTGCGTTATCATATTTGCAAAATGAAAAATTAATTCTTGAAACTAGAAAATTAATCAAAAAAGATATGGGTATTATATCCAAAATTGAAAATAAACATGCACTTAAGAATATAAAAAAAATTATTCAAGCTACAGACTCAATTATGATCGCTCGTGGTGATTTAGCTATTGATATTGGACATAGCGAAGTTCCAAAAGTACAATTAAGTCTAATAAAAAAGTGTTCTCAATTTTCAAAATCTGTGATTGTTGCGACCCAGATGCTTGAAAGTATGATTGAGAATAATACAGCAACACGAGCTGAAATAAATGATATTGCTACAGCAATTTTTCAAGGTGCAGACACTGTAATGCTATCAGCTGAAGCAGCTATTGGCAAATTTCCTACTCAAGCTGTATCTACAATGACTGAAACAATACTTTCAACTGAAAAATATAAAAGAGAACATATAGAAGATTTTAAAAATTCTATAATAGCAAATAAAGATCCAGTTAAATCAATTCTTCTATCTGTAAAAGACATGGCGTACAATTCAAATGTTAAGGCTATAATAGTATTTTCAAATTCTGGAAAGTCAGCTAAGCTTGTTTCGGCTATGCGTCCAGCAGCAAAAATAGTAACAATTTCCCCTAACATAAATGTTAGTAGACAAGTTTCTCTTCTTTGGGGCGTTCAATCTATTAATAGTAGAGATGCCAACGGATGGAAAGATATGATGTCCATTTCAAAAGAAATTATAAAAAAATTAAAATTTATTAAAAAGAACGATTTTGTTGTTATAACAGCAGGTTTGCCCTTCGGTAAAGCTGGTATGACTAATATGGTTAGGCTTTATAAAGTGGGTACGTAATGGAAGACAATTATAGTATCGATGAAATTTTATCAGCAATTGATGATCTTCAAAATATAAACAAAGGCAAAGATAAAAAAAATTTGAAAGAAACTTCAATTGAATTTAATAATTCAAATATTCCTAAAAATACACTTAGATTGATTGAAGAAGCTGAGAAGTCAAAAAATTAAATTAAACCAGATATCTGAATAGCCGTATCACACATCCTATTAGAAAATCCCCATTCATTATCATACCACGATAGAACTCTACTAAATTTTCCTTTAATAACTTGGGTTTGAGTAACGTCAAATATGGAGCTATGAGGATTATGATTAAAATCTTTTGATACCAAAGGTTTTTGGTTTACATCTAAGATACCTTTTAACTCTCCTTTTGCAGCCTTTGTCATAGCTTCATTAATACTTTCAGGTGTCGTTTCTTTATCAGTTACTAATGTTAGATCAATTAATGAAACATTTGGTGTAGGAACTCTTATAGCTGTTCCATCTAACTTTCCTTTTAAACTCGGCAGAACTAAACTCATTGCTTTTGCGGCTCCTGTTGAAGTAGGTATCATAGCTCCTTCTGTAGAGCGAGCTCTTCTTAAATCTTTATGTAATGTATCTAGCAATTTTTGATCACCTGTATAACTATGGATTGTTGTCATATAACCATAGCTAATTCCAAAAGTTTTTTCTAAAACCAAAGCAACAGGAGCTAAACAATTTGTCGTGCAAGAACCATTGGATATAATATTATGCTCTTTTTTTAACTCTTTGCTATTAACACCTTGAACGATTGTAAAATCTACTTCTTTACCAGGAGCAGAAATTATTACTTTTTTGGCTCCACCTGTTACATGTTTTTCTGCTGATGACTTGTCTAAAAATATACCTGTGCATTCTAAAACTACATCAGCACCTACTTTGCCCCAAGGAATATTAGCTGGATCCTTTTCTGCAAAAACTTTTATTTCTTGATTACCGATTTTAAAACCGTCTTTTGAAGTCTTAATATCTTCATTAATGATACCGTGAGTACTATCATATTTAATTAGGTGCGCATTAGTTTCTATTGATCCTAAATCATTAATCGCAACCACCTGAATTTTATTTTTATAGTTTTCTAAAATAGCTCTTAAAATTAATCTACCTATTCTACCAAAACCATTAATACCAACTTTAACCATTTAATCTCCTTTAATGAATAATATTTAGACGTATCTAAATACAACAACTGCATATCCAATGCAAATAATTGTTGCAATCCACAATACACTTCCAACTAGAGCCAACCAAAATAAATGTATGAAAGCACTTCCAAGCAAAGAAATAAATAATCTGTCACCTCTTGTAGTATCTAAACCTAAAATGCCTTTTCTTGGACCACCTCCTGGTGATTTTTTCTCCCAAATAACCATTGCTGTTAAACATAAAACTATAAAAATAAAAAATGCAGCTGTTTGCCAAGTCCATGCCATCCAAGTGATAAATTCAAAATCGAAGAATCCCTTCTCTTTCTTTTTAGCCATATCGCCCCACGTGGCGGCATTTAAAACATTAAACATCATCATACTCGTCCTAACGCAAATCCTTTCGCTATATAGTTTCTTACAAAGTAAATTACTATTGCACCAGGTATAATTGTCAAACTTCCTGCAGCAGCAAGTAGTCCTAATTCATATCCTGATGTACTGGCGGTTCTTGTCATTGTTGCGGCTATAGGTTTGGCTGCTACAGCTGTAAGTGTTTTAGCTAATAATAATTCTACCCAAGAAAACATAAAACAGAAAAACATAGTAATACCTATGCCTGCAGTAATAGTGGGTATGAATATTTTAAAGAAAAATCTCCAAAACGAATAACCGTCAACATAAGCTGTTTCATCTAACTCCTTTGGCACAGAAGACATAAATCCTTCTAAAATCCAAACTGCTAAAGGAATATTAAACAAACAATGTGATAAAGCTACAGCCACATGAGTATCAAACAAGTTTACTGATGAATAAAATTGAAAAAATGGCAAGGCAAATACTGCTGGTGGGGCCATTCTGTTAGTTAATAGCCAGAAAAATAAATGTTTATCTCCTAAAAATTTATATCTAGAAAAAGCGTAAGCTGCGGGCAGTGCAGCTGCCACAGAAATCACAGTGTTCATCACTACGTAATAAATAGAATTAAGATACCCAGTATACCAAGTACTATCAGTAAAAATTTTTTTATAATTATCTAATGTAAATTCTTGAGGCCATAATGTGTAAGTGTTTATAATTTCAGTTGTCGTTTTAAATGACATGTTTAGCAACCAATAAATTGGAAGCATCAAGAAAATAATATAAATTGTAGGAACTACCCACTTTGCTTTCTTCATGATTTCTCCTCATTTCTCATCATTAAAGTGTAGAATACCCAACAAACTAAAAGTACTATAAAGAAGTATATCAACGACATTGCTGCAGCTGGTCCTAAATCAAACTGTCCTAATGCCATTTTAACTAAGTCTATAGATAAAAATGCAGTAGCATTACCTGGACCGCCTCCAGTTAGAACAAATGGCTCTGTATAAATCATGAAACTGTCCATAAATCTTAAAAGTATTGCGATAGTTAATACTTTTTTCATTTTAGGTAATTCAATTTTTGTAAAAATTGCCCAACGACTAGCCCCATCAATTTCTGCTGCTTGATAATAAGCAGGTTGAATAGATCTTAATCCTGCATAAGACAATAAAACTACTAACGATGTCCAATGCCATACATCCATTAGTATAGTTGTGAACCAAGCATCACCAATTTGTTGAGTAAAGTTATAATCAAATCCTAAAGCATTAAGTGAATGACCTAAGAAACCAATATCTGGTAACGCAAAAATATTCCACATAGCTCCTACAACGTTCCATGGAATTAAAAGAGGCATGGACATTAAAACTAAACAAACAGGTACTCCTATTCCCTCTTTAGGCATAGTAAGAGCAATAGCTATTCCTAATGGAATTTGAATAAATAAAATTATAAATGTAAATAAGAATTGTCTACCAAGTGATGCATGAAATCTTTCGGATAACATGATTTGTTTAAACCATCTTGTGCCTTCCCACATAAAAACATTATTCCCGAAAGTTTCCTGGAAAGCATAGTTCACTACTGTCATTAATGGAATAATGGCATTGAAAGCTACCAACACAAATACTGGTATTACAAAAAACCATGCTTTTTGATTTACTGTTTTATTCATTCAATTATCCAACTATCTCCATATGTATAAGTATATTCTTTTTTAAATTTTAAAAATGCAGATCCTGACGGAATATCTTCATTAGATTTTGCAATAATTTTAATTTTTCCGGTTTCACTTTCGGTGTCTACGATTTTATGCCTTCCAGTATTGCTTACCGATAAAACTTTAACTGGAATTCCTTCATTACTAAAAGATATAAATTCAGGTCTCACACCAACTTCTGTCTTGTTAAAATTATTTTTTTTAATTTCTTGATGAGTTTCTATTTTTTTTCCATTAACAATCACATCATTTCCTTTAATTTTACAAGGCAAAACATTCATTCCTGGTGAACCAATAAAATATCCAACAAATGTGTGCTTTGGTTTTTCAAACAAATCTACTGGTGTTCCTGTTTGAACAATTTGACCTTCATGCATTACAACTACTTGGTCAGCAAATGTTAAAGCCTCTGTTTGATCATGTGTTACATAAATCATTGTTCTATTAATCTTTTGATGAAGTTCTTTAAGTTTAGATCTTAAAATCCATTTCAAATGTGGATCGATTACTGTTAATGGTTCATCAAACATAATAGCATTCACATCTGATCTTACCAATCCACGTCCTAGTGAAATTTTTTGTTTACCATCTGCAGTTAAACCAGAAGCTCTATTGTTTAATGTTGAAGATAATTCCAACATTTCAGCTATCTCATGAACTTTTACTTTGATTTCTTCCTCTGGAATTTTCCTATTTCTTAAAGGAAAAGCTAAATTATCATACACTGTCATCGTATCATAAATAACCGGGAATTGAAAAATCTGTGCGATATTTCTCTCCACAGGACTCAACCCTGAAATAACTTTATCATCAAATAATATATCGCCTTTAGTTGGTGTAATTAGTCCGGAAATAATATTCAACAATGTTGTCTTTCCACAACCTGACGGGCCTAATAAAGCATAAGCACCTCCATCATTCCAATCAATGTCTACTCCTCTGATTGCCCAATCAGCGTCTGAAGACTGAGTTTTTAAATAACTGTGGCTTAAACCTTTTAATGTAACTTTAGCCATTAGATACTAACCTTTCATTTTGATCAAAATAAACAAACTCATCTGTATTCATGTATAAATTCATCTCATCGCCAACGTTTTTTTGAAAAACTCCGTTAGACAAAGAAACCCAATTCAAATTACCGTTTGTAAAGTGGATTAAGCTCTCAGAACCACTAATTTCAGATATTAAAACTTTACCTTTTATCTCAAGTGTATTGTTGCCCTCTTTATACGTGGTAATATTGTGGGGTCTTATACCTACTTTATATTCGCCATCTTTAATATTTAATTTAGTCTTCCATTGAATATCATTCTGTAGAAATGAACACTGATCTCCTGATTTTTTTATTTTAGCTATATTCATTGGTGGATCGCTAAAAACCTGGGCAGAAACTAGAGAGTTAGGTTTATTATAAGTATCTAAAGTTTTTCCATATTGAATAATCTTACCTTCTTGTAACGTTGCAGTATTACCACCTAAGAGTAAAGCTTCTGAGGGCTCTGTGGTTGCGTAAACTACAATACAGTCTCTATTTTCAAATAATTTTGGTAATTCTTCTCGCAATTCTTCTCTTAATTTAAAATCTAAGTTAGCAAGTGGTTCATCTAAAAGAATTAAGTCTGAGTCTTTTACAAGTGCTCTTGCTAAAGCAGTTCTTTGTTGTTGTCCTCCAGAAAGCTCATTTGGTTTTTTATTCAACATTCCAGAGAGTTTTAGTAATTCTGCAACTTTCCCCACTCTTTGTTTTGTTTCATCTGAACTTACTCCAGTAATTTTTAATGGAGATGCAATGTTGTCATAAACTGTGAAGTTGGGATAATTAATAAATTGCTGGTAAACCATTGATACATTTCTTTTTTGAACTTTCATACCTGTCACATTTTCGTTGTTAAACCAAATCTCGCCTGATGTTGGTTTGTCTAGGCCAGCCATAATCTGCATTAAAGTGGTCTTTCCAGCTAAAGTAGAACCTAAAAGAATGTTAATCGTATTTTTTTGTAATTTTAAATTTGTTGGATAAATATGAGTATCTAACCCTATTTTTTTTTCTACGTTTTTTAATTCTAAGCTCATATTTTTTTGAAATCTGTTTTAAAAAAGGGGGCTGTTAAGCCCCCTTTAAATTTAGATTTAACCTAAATTAATTCCAAGCTTTTGCGAATGGAACTGTTTTACCTTTAGGTTTCTCGTTACGTTTTGCTTTTGGCGATCCCGGTTGTTTCAACCAATAATCAGCACCTTTCGGTTTAGCTAATCTTGGACCACATCCACCGTATGTATTGTTTGCTTTATCAGCAGCTTCCATACGTGACATAACTAAGTTCATCTCTTCTGCAAGACGATCCATAGCTTGTTGTGGAGTAAACGCACCAGAGTTTACATCTCCAATTTGTTGCCACCAGATTTGGGCAAGTTTCGGATAGTCCGGAACATTGATACCTGTCGGTGACCACAATACTCTGTTTTTAGATCTGTAGAATTCTACAAGTCCACCAAGTTTTGGAGCTCTCTTAGTAAAGTGTTTGTGATTAATTGTGCTATCTCTAATGATAGTTAAACCAACGTCACTTTTCTTAAGATCAACAGTTTTTGATACTACAAACTGAGCGTATAACCATGCAGCTTTTCTTCTGTCAACTGGAGTAGACTTAAATAAAGTCCATGATCCGGCATCTTGATAACCAAGCTTCATACCTTCATCCCAGTAAGGACCTTTCGGTGATGGTCCCATTCTCCATAAAGGATTTCCATTATCATCAACTGTTTTGTTTCCAGAACTTTTTGGAGCAACCATTGATGCCGTGAACGCTGTATACCAGAAAATTTGCTGAGCAACATTTCCTGATGATAAAGCTGGCAGAGACTGATAGAAGTCCATTGCCGCAGCACCTGGAGGTGCATAAGCTCTTAACCACTCGTCCCATTTTCTGATTGCATATACGGCAGCAGGACCATTAGCAGCCCCACCTCTTGCTACGTCAGCACCAACTGGATTACAAGAACCTTTTTCCATTCTTATTCCCCACTCGTCTACTGGCACACCATTTGGTTTACCAACCGAACCTGCACCAGCCATTGATAACCACGCGTCAGTCATTCTCCATCCTAAGTCTGGAGCTCTCTTACCGTAGTCCATGTGACCGTATACTCTAACACCGTCGATATTCTTTACATCTTTTGTAAAGTACTCAGCGATATCTTCGTAAGCAGACCAGTTTACTGGTACACCTAGATCATATCCGTATTTATCTTTGAAACCTTTTTTGATTTCAGGTCTGTCAAACCAATCTTTTCTAAACCAATAAAGGTTAGCAAATTGTTGGTCTGGTAATTGATATAAATCACCATCTGGACCTGTAGTAAATGATTTACCGATGAAATCATCGATATCCAATGTTGGTAAAGTAACGTCTTTACCTTCACCTTTCATCCACTTAGTTAAGTTTACTGCTAACTGAAGTCTTGAATGCGTACCAATCAAATCAGAGTCATTGATGTATGCATCATACAGGTTTCTTCCAGTTTGCATTTGAGTTTGTACTGCTTGTACTACTTCTCCTTCTCCCAATAACTGGTGGTTTACTTTAATTCCAGTTATTTCCCCAAAAGCTTTTGTTAAAACTTTTGACTCATATTCGTGAGTTGGAATTGTTTCCGACAATACATTTATTTCCATTCCTTTGAATGGTTTTGCAGCATCGTGGAACCAATTAAGTTCTTTCTCTCTTTCTTTTGCAGAAATTGTTGAAAGACTAAACTCACCATTTGACCATTTCTTAATTGCAGCCATGTGACCATCAGCTACAGCGTTTGAAATAGTTAATAGAGAAATTGAAACAGCAACAGCTAAAATATTCTTAAATGTTTTAAACATAGATTATTTCCCTCATTGTTGTTGTTTTTAATTGTATTATTGAACCAAAAAACTACTTCAATGTACAGTGAGTAAAATTAAATAATTACAACTTTGAAGTGTATTAATTTATCAAAGCGCGCTTGACTGCTTTTTCCCAACCTTTAATGAGCGTTAATCTAGATTTATTTTTCATTTTTGGAGAAAACTTTTTATCTAAATTCCAATTTTTTGAAATATCTTTTAACGATTTATATACACCGATTTGTAAACCAGCCATAAAAGCTGCGCCTAAAGCTGTAGTCTCTTGAACTTTAGGTCTTAAAACTTTTACATTTACGATGTCTGATAAAAATTGAGAAAACCAATTATTCATAACCATGCCACCATCTACTTTTACAATTTTTGGTCTAAGACCATCATGTTTCATGGCTTCGAAGAGATCAAAAGTTTGATAGGCTACTGCTTCTATAGTAGCTCTGACTATTTCTTTAGGACTTGTATCCCTTGTTATGCCGCTTAAAACACCTCTGGCATTAGCATTCCAGTAAGGCGCTCCTAATCCAGTAAAAGCGGGAACTAAATAAATATCATTATTGTTATTTAATGACTTTACTATTTTTTCTGTTTCAGGTGCTTTCTTAAAAAACTTCATTCTATCTCTTAACCATTGTACTCCCGCTCCAGCAATAAAGATTGATCCTTCCATTGCATATGTTGTTTTACCCTTAATCCTGTAGCCTATTGTCGTTAATAAACGATTTTTCGAGTAAATTTTCTTTGACCCTGTATTTAATAAAACGAAAGCTCCAGTACCGTAAGTACTTTTTAAAGATCCTGGTTCGAAACAACACTGGCCAATTGTTGCCGATTGTTGATCTCCTACTACCCCATTAATTGGAATTGATTTTCCAGTAATTGATGAATGAGTTTGTCCATAATCATCTGCACAATCTTTTACTTCGGGTAAGATATGCTTTTTGATTTTTAGTAAATTTAAAATTGTATCATCCCATTTATTGGATGAGATATTATAAATCATTGTCCTGCTAGCATTAGTGGCATCTGTTGCGTGAACTTTACCTTTTGTAAGTCTCCATATTAAAAAACTATCAATTGTTCCAAATAATAATTGTTTTTTATTCATTAATTGCCTTGCTTTAGGCACATTATCTAAAATCCATTTAATTTTAGTTCCAGAAAAATAAGAGTCGATTAGTAGTCCAGTTTTGTTGAAAATCATCGTTTCCTTATTTTGCTTTCTCAGTTTTTTGCAAAATTCCTCTTGTCTTCTATCTTGCCATACGATTGCTTTGTAAACCGGCTTACCTGTTTTCTTGTCCCATAAAACTGTGGTCTCTCGTTGGTTAGTAATTCCTACACTTAAAATTTCACCTTTTAATTTTTTTGTTTTTTGAATTACATCTTTTAAGGTTTTAATGGTTGTTTTCCATATTTCATCTGGATTATGTTCCACCCACCCACTTTTAGGAAAATATTGAGTAAACTCTTTTTGTGAAGAAAAAATTGGCTTTCCTTTAAGATCAAATAATATAGATCTATTTGATGTTGTGCCAGCATCAATAGAAATAATAAACTTTCTCATCTAAACGCCTCCCAATCAAATTCAAGTTTTTTATCCTCGACAATAGCATTTATCATACCGAGCATTAAAGGTAATTTTTTTTCATCGAAATCTTCGTTTACTTTTTTTGCGATTTCTTTTGCTAAATCTGCACCTTCAACTGTAATTTTTTCCATCTTTGTTTTTTTTGCCTCTGAAAAAGAAAGCCCTTGACCAATGTAGGCCCCCATTTTGGCGTTTCTACCTCCACCTGAACTTACGTATAAATCTCCAAGCCCAGCTAATCCTTTTACTGTCTCTTTCCTTCCCTTAAGATGCTCAACAAATATTTCCATTTCGTGAATAGACTGCTTTATAATAGCCGAAGCAGTATTTAAGTAATTCTTTTCTCTCACTTCTTCTGAAATATTATTACTACACAAACTTTTTGCTGCTCCCACTGCCATTGAAAAAATATTTTTAATAGCAGCAGAAACTTCTACACCATTCAAATCGTCTGAAAACGAGGTGTGATAATAATTTGTATTCAACATGTCTGCAATTTTTTTTGCAGTATGAATGTCTTTATTTGCAATAACTACACTGCTGTGAACTCTATTTGCTAGTCCAGCTGCCAGGCACGGTCCACCTACTGCTGAAATATTCACTCTTGAGGATCCTTTACTAGACAATAATCTCTCAAGTTTATCGACTAATAACTCATATTCGTTATTATGAATGCTCAAACCTTTTGTGAGCATTAGTAAATTTGGAATCTGTTTACCTTTATATAGATTGCTAAGCTGATCTGCTGCCCACTCTATTCCTTTTGAACTTATGCCTAAAACAATTAGGTCCACCGTTGATTTAAAAACATCATTAAATTTATTGAATTTGAAGATTTTTATTTCAGTCGGAATAGTTGTATTTAATCCTTTGTGAAAATTTTTATCTTTTTTTAAATTATCTATGAATTTATTTTCTAAATGAGTGCCTACTATATTAACATCGTGATTATTGTCTAAACAAGGTAGAGCAAAAGCAGTACCCATTGCACCAGCACCAATAATAACAATTTTTGACATTTAATCCTTTAAAAATAATTTTTTGAAAATTAAAAAAACAGATATTAGCTCAATTTTTCCAATAATCATAAAAATAATTAAACTTATTTTCGACGATATTAGTAAATTTGTAAAATTAAAGTTTTGAAGACCGTACATTTCTGAATTTACAGTATTTGTTAATGTAAGAATTGAAACCTTAAAAGATCTTTCAAATCCGATATTATCAATAACTAACAAACTGGATAAAATAAATAGACTTAAAAAAAAAGAAATAAATATTAAAAAAGAAATTTTAATATTTTCATTCGTAATTTTATTTTCTGAACTAAATATTGTTCTATTAATAACGCTATTAGGACTTATTAATTTAATTATTTCAGATGAAGTGATTTTAAGTAAAATATAAAATCTCGCTAATTTTATTCCAGAGGTATTTGAAATAATAGAGCCACCTACGATTGTTATTAATAAAAAATATAAACTTAAATTAAGATCAGATTTTAACAATGTTAATCCAGAATTTGCTAAACTACTTAAAACTGAAATGATTAAATCCAAGCTATCAAACTTATTGAAAAAAACTAACAATATCAAAATTAACGATAATATTATAAGGTATAAATCTTCATTATGATTTTTAAGTAAAATTTTTTTATTAAAAATATTAAATATTAAAAAAAAATTTAACATAGATAACAATAACAATATTATTAATGTGAGTTTTTGAAAACCTGTTATAATTATGTTTCCAAGGTTATCTGAAGGTAGAAAACCACCACCCGAAATTAGGGACATACTTAAGTTGAGTGAATTAAAAAGTCTTATTCCAGAAAAGTTTAAAAGAGCTAAAAATATAAAGCTAAGAATTACGTAGAAAATAAATAATTTAAGTATATTATTTTTTATATTATCTTCTGATTTAAAAGTGCTTTCACCTGAATATGTAAGTTGCGTCATCTTAAAATTAAAAGACTTATTAGAAAATAATAAAATTAAAAATATAAGAAAATACAAACCTCCTATCCATTGTGATGATGATCTCCAAAGAATCAAAGTTGGATCTAAATACTTTATATTTTTAAAAATAGAAAAACCTGTCCCAGTCAATCCAGAAACAGCTTCGAATAAACCGCTTAAAAAATTTATTTTTAAATTACTTAAATAAAAGGGTATTGAAATCAAAATGCTAACAAATAAATAAACAGAAATTATTAAAATTAATTGTTCATAAAAATTAATTTTTTTATTAGCATTTTTACCATAAATAAAAAGGCATGTTCCTAAAATTAAAGAAAGAAATAATGTAATTAGATAAGCATTAATACTTAAAAAAAAATCAAAGTATGAAGCATATAGAATGTTTAGAATAGACAATAAACTTATAGGAAAGCAAAATAAACCTAAATAAAAACTTATACTTTTGAAATTCATTAATTTTTATACAGAGCCAACACTAAAGATATCCTCAACAGCCTTGAGCTGCTCTCTTTTAGCAAGAAAGACAACAAGATCATCTTTTTCAAAAATAAAATTTGATCTAGGAATAATAACCTTATTTTTTCTTACTATTGCTCCAATTCTTATATCTTCAGGTAAATTAGAGTCTCTTATCTTTTTATTTAGAAGCTCAGATTTCTCTAATATTTTTGCCTCAATAAATTCATAATCACCATCTAATACTGAATAAACTGTTCCAATAGTTCCTCTATGCACATGTTCCATTATTCTTGATACAGTTGTCATTCTGGGATCAACTAAATCATCTATATTTAAAGAGTCTTGTAATAAATTGTAGTTTGATTTATTTACAATTGCTATTGTTCTCTTTTTCAAGCCTGTTTTTTCTGCTAAAACACATGCCATCATATTATTTTCATCATCATTGGTTAGAGCTAAAACAGTCTCTGAACCATCTAAATTAGCTTCTTTTAAAATTTCCTCATCTAAAGCATCTCCATTAATAACTATTGAAGAGGAAAGTTCATTTGCTATTTCCTCTGCCCTTTTTTTATTTTTTTCTATAATTTTAATTCTTAAATCATCAAAATTTTCCTCTAACATTTTAGCTAAATTTAAACCTATATTTCCACCCCCAATAATCAAAACATTTTTGGAAATTTTTTCATCATGGCCAAATGCTTTTAATATTTGATTGAGCTGATCACTGCTAACAACAACATAAACATTATCGTCTTCGAGCATTTGATCATTTTTTTTTAAATAAATAAATTTATCTTTTCTTAAAGCTCCAACTATATTAGCCTTAAAATCAGGAAATTTCTCTGTAAGCTTTTTTAAAGGTATATTTTTAATTGGGCAGTTTTTTTCAATAGAAATTTCTAACATTTTTACCTTATTGTTTCCAAAGGGCACATTATCTAAAGCCCCTGGTGCTTCTAGTCTTCTATAAAGAGATTTCGCAACTTCTAATTCAGGTGAAATAATTACATCGATAGGTATATTAGACTTATTGTAAAGTTTTCCCCATTTACCCTCTAAAAAATCTTTAGTTCTAATTCTTGCTATTTTTTTTGATACATTAAATAGTGAACTCGCAAGTTGACATACTATCATGTTAGTTTCATCATTTCTTGTAACAGCAATGATCATGTCTGTTTTTTCAGCACCAGCATTTTCTAATACTGAAGGAAGAGATGCTCTGCCTACTATTCCTTTAACATCTTGAGTATCGTTGATTTTCTTAATATCCTCTGAAGATTGGTCTATAACAGTGACTGAATGACCTTGTGCAGATAATTGTTTACTGATTGAAAAGCCGACTTTGCCAGCTCCACAAATAATAATATTCATTTAATTGATACCTTTAATTCCTAAAGATTTTAATTTTCTATGAAGCGCGGATCTTTCCATTCCAATGAAGTCAGCTGTTTTTGAGATATTTCCATGATTTTTTTTTAATTGCGTCACTAGATACTCTTTTTCAAAATGTTCCCTAGCTTCTTTTAAAGGTGATGTGAAGGATTTTTCTAATAAGTTGGAATTTCTATCAATTGTAGATGAAGGATTTAATATATCGTTAATAAGTTTATTAATATTATCTTCATCTTCGTTTGCTGAAAGAATTGTTATCCTCTCAACTAAATTTCTTAATTCTCTAACATTGCCTGGCCAATTATATGTATATAAATTATCGTTGTTCATATCAATTTTAGCCTGATGAACTCCATTTATTTCAGAAAGCTTTTCTTTAAAATATTTTATTAATAAAGGTATATCTTCAGTTCTTGAATTTAATGAAGTTAACTCAATCGGCATAACATTTAATCTATGATATAGATCCTCTCTAAATTTATTAATTTTAACCATCTCTCTTAAATTTTTTGATGTACTTGCAATTAAACGTATATTTACTCTTATATCTTTTGAGCCATTTAATCTTTTAAATTTCTGATCAATTAAAACCCTCAAAACATTTATTTGAGTTTCATAAGGTATTTCAGAAACCTCGTCTATCAATAAAGTTCCTTTGTTAGCTCTTTCTAGAGCGCCAAAAGAAATATTTCCATCCTCAAATTCTTCTCCAAATAATTCTCTTGCATAAGTTTTTTCCTTAAGTAGCGCAGCGTTTATTATAACGAATGGTTCCTTAGACCTTGATGAATTTTTATGTATTTTTCTAGCAACAAGCTCTTTACCCGTACCAGTTGGGCCTGAAATTAAAACTCTACTATCAGAGGTCGAAAGTTTATCTATAATTTTTTTTACTTTTATAATTGCTGGACTTTTTCCTATTAATTCAAAGGAGTGGAATAATTTATTTTCAATAATATCTCTCTCTTTTTTTAATTCAGACGACTCTAAAGCTCTGTTCACATAATTAAGAATTTTTTCTCTTGAAAAAGGTTTTTCTATAAATTCGTATGCTCCAATTTTAATCGCTTCAATAGCTATTTTTACTGTTGCGTGTCCAGAAATCATTATCACAGGAGTGGACTTATTCTTTTTTATAATAAGTTTTAATAGGTCAATTCCATCTTTATCAGGTTTATCTAACTTTATATCTACTATAGCTAAATCTGGTAATTTTTTATTAATTTCAAAAACAGCCTGGTCATAGTTAGCTGCAGTTCTAACTAAAAAATTTTTTTCTTTGAGTATATTGCTTACCAGCAATCGTATATCGGGATTATCGTCAATTACTAAGATTTCTTTAAGCATTAAATTTAGGTAATAAAATTTTGATGATTGTTCCCTCTGTTTTGTCTCTATTATTTATAGAAAAATTTCCAGAATGTTCGTTTATTATTTTGTTCACTATTGGCAATCCAAGCCCAGTTCCAGTTTTTTTTGTTGTAAAATAAGGTGTCATTGCTTTTTTTGGGTTAGTAATTCCAGATCCATTATCAATTATTCTACACACTATATAGTCATAATTATCGTTAATTTCTATGTCAATATTCCCTTTGAAATCAGGGTTTTTTTTAAATTTTTCTAAAAAAGACTCTTCTGAATTTTTAATTAGATTCAAAAAAACTCTATTCAATTGGTCCTCGTCGCCAAGTATATAAGTTGACTTTGTTTTTTTTAATAGATTAATAGTACTTTTAGATGAAATACTTATAAAATCCAAATTTTTCTCTATTAGTTTAACTAAATTAATCCTTTTAAGTATTGGCCTGGGCATTCTTGCAAAATTTGAAAATTCATTAACCAGTTTTTCTATATCTTTTATCTGCCTATTGATTGTTTCTAAATATTTTTCAAATTGCAGGCTATCTGTTGTAAGCTTTGTTTTGTATTTTTCACGTAAACTGTCTATCGAAAGCTGTATTGGCGTTAAAGGGTTTTTAATTTCATGAGCCAGTTTTCTTGCGACAGTTTCCCAGGCCTCATACCTCTCGGTTATAAGTAATTTATTTTGTTGCTCTTTTAATCTCTGAATCATCGTATTAAAATTCTTATTTAATTGTGAAAATTCCTCATCTGTCTCTATTTCTGGAACTTTAACATCTAAAACTCCTTTGCTTATTGAATCTGAGGCTCCAATTAAATTTACTATTGGTTTAGTAAGCCTAGATGCGAAAGTGATAGCTATAGAAGTAGATAAAAATAACAATAAAGTCACAACGATAATATATATTATAGCGAAAGTAACTTTTATTCCTGTTTGTTTATTTTCGACTGAATAATAAAAATTTACAGCCTCCTCAGTCTCATTTAAATATCTTAAAATTTCAGGGTCAATATTTCTTGAAATATATAAGTATGTATCTACCAAAGAATTCAATTTAGTCATTGCTGTAGTTTTATTATCTAAATTATTTGAAATGAAAACCGGTTTACCCTCTAAAACTAAATCGTAATCTTCATCGGATGGTATGACAAATTCTTCGGTTATGTCATTTACATCAGATAATAAAATATTTCCCAAACTATCAATTAAATAAACATCATCTATTCTTCTAAGAAATTTTTCTGCTCTCATAATATTTCTAAACCTATTAGGGTTTGAGTAATATTCAGTTGAGGCTCTATTAAGACCGACGCTCATCAATATGACATCTGATAAAACATTCTCTTTGCTTTCTTCTAGATAATTTTTAGCAACATCATAAGAATTATTTACTGCTTTAGTAATTTGTTTATCAAAGTAATTTTGAATTCCGAAATTAAAAATAAATAGAGAAAATATTGCTACTATTAAAGAAGGTATAACAGTAAACAATGAGAATATGGAAATGTACTTTAAATTTGTTTGAGATCCTTTTTTATTTTTTTTTCCTGTATAATAAAATCTATAAAAATTTCTAAATATTAAGGTAAAAAAAAGTAAAAGGAGTAAAATATCTATAATAAGTAAAGTTTGTAAATTTTTGTCTGTTAAAGGTACAAATCCCTCATCAATAAAAGTAAGAAATGTAATAATCCCCATAAAAATACATGAAAATGAGGATAAAATAATCCAATTAAAATTCTTAATAATCTTAAACATCTTAAATAAGCATTAAATATCTATATAAATATAATATAAGTTTATACCATGAGTTTTTGTTTAATTATTCTTGCAGCAGGTAATAGCCATAGATTTAGGTCTAATATTGGCAAACCTTATCAAAAAATTGGTGGCAAATCATTAATTGAAATAAACCTTATTAAAGCACGTAAATTTAAAGAAATTAGAAAGATTGTTTTGGTTTATAACAAAAAGGACTCGAAAAGAGTCAGTTCACTAAAACTTAAAAATATAAATTTAGTAATTGGAGGAAAAAATAGACAGCGATCTACATTTAATGCGCTAAAGTATTTAATTAATCAGAAAAGCCCAACTAACATTTTAATTCATGATGTTGCGAGACCTAATTTTTCGACAAAACTTTTAAGTTCAATATTAAGAAATATGAGAAACGCTAGAGCTGTCGTTCCTAAAATTAAAGTTCAGGATGCAATAAAACAAGTAATAGATTCTAGTAAAGAAGAGTACATTGTAAGTAAAAAAAGAAAAAGTTTATTTTTGACTCAAACACCTCAGTGCTTCAATTTGAAAGAAATATTTCATTTACACAAAACTAATGCAGCTAAATACAAAGATGATGATATCTCTTTATATATGGATTTAAATAAAATTAAGTTTATTGAGGGTGAAAAGCGTAATTTTAAAATTACAGATCAATCAGATTTTGAAATCCTCCGAAACATTTATAAATCTAAACAAAGTGTTGGTATAGGCTTCGATGTCCATAGATTAGTTCCTGGTAGAAAACTTTTTTTAGCTGGATTAAGAATAAAATCTAAACTAGGAACGTTAGGTCATTCCGATGGTGATCCTGTATTACATTCCGTTACTGATGCGATTTTAGGAGCTTGTAAAATGGGAGATATTGGCCAAATGTTTTCTGATAAAAGTAAAAAATTTAAAAACATTAGATCAACTATTATACTTAAACATGTAGTAAAGCAGATAAAGTCGGAAGGATATTTTATCAATAATATTGATATAAATATAATAACGCAAACTCCTAAAATCAAAAATTTTAAGAATAAGATGGTAAACAATATTGCTAATCTTTGTGAAATTTCTAAAGATCAAATTAATATTAAAGGGAAAACAACTGAAAAATTAGGTGTTATAGGAAAAGAAAAAGCAATAGCGTGTGAAGTTATATGTTCAGTTATTAAATATGATTAAAAATATAAATTATTTATTCGTCACATGTTTTGGAATCGGATCTTTTAGATTTGCACCAGGGACAATAACATCTTTGATAACAACTATTTTCTTATATAGCTTATTCCATATAGTTAATCTATCTAGCAACATTATATTATTAATTTTATTTTTTATTTTTATTTATTCATTTTATGCAGTATCTGAATATATAAAGTATAATGAAAACAAGGACCCTAAAGAAATTGTTGTAGATGAGTTTATTGGCCAATCTATTCCTATTTATCTTTATGAAATTGCACACGGAACTACAAAAGGCTCACAAGAATCAATTTTATTTTATTTGTACATTTTTATTTTATTTAGGTTTTTCGATATTAAAAAACCTTTCCCAGTCAGTTTTTTTGATAAAAAATTTAAAAATAGTTTTGGAGTAATTATAGATGATGTGGTTGCAGGTCTATATGTCGTCCTTACATTGATAATCTTTATGATAATAAAATCCAGGTTATTCTAATGAGTTTAAATAAAAAGATAATTTCATTATTAAAAAGAAAAAAATTAAGCTTAGCAATTGCTGAGTCTTGTACGGGAGGAATGCTTTCTAATTCAATTACCTCCGTGAGCGGATCATCAAAAGTATTTACTATGGGATTAGTCACTTACTCAAATCAAGCCAAAACAAGTATTTTAAAAGTTCCTAAAGGAATAATAAAAAAATATGGAGCTGTAAGTGTTCAATGTTGTATGGCTATGGTAAATAACCTAAGTAAAATTAGTAAATCAAAAGTCTGTGTATCAATAACAGGAATAGCTGGTCCTAAAGGGGGATCGAAACAAAAACCAGTTGGTTTGGTTTATATTGGAATTAGAGTCGGGAAAAAGGTTATTGTTAATAAATGTAATTTTAAAAATAATAAAGGCCGAGTTTTTATCCAAAAGCAAACAGTGAAAAAATCTCTTAATTTATTATCAAATTTAATCAATTCTAACTCAAAATTTTAAACCGGATAGCTAAACTTTGGATTAACAATTACATCTAAAAGATGAGCAGTAAAACTGTTAAGTAGTAAGAAAATACCGAAAGCTATAATGTAAAGTATAAAAACTAAAAAATTTCTAGCCCTTTTTCTTTGTAATAATTTTTTATCTTCAGGTACCCACTCTTTATTTTGAGATTTGAAATCATAAGAAAACATCCAATAAGTTAAGTTAGTTTCATTTGGATCACCTGTTCTAATAGTTTTGATGTATGAAGATAAGAATTTAAAAGTTAAAATAAATAAAATTAATAAAGAGGATATTGTAAACATTATTTATATATTTTTAGTGCTCTCTCTTCAAAAGCTTTAGCAATCTTATTTAAACCTAGCTCAAAAGATTTTTTCATTATCCCATTCAAAATTGGATTTTTCAATTCAAAATCTATAAAAAAAACAAGTTGTGTAGCGTTATTAACCTCTTTAAATTTCCACTCATTCTTAAGGTGTTTCAATGGCCCATCCAGATTCGTTACAATGATTTTATCTTTTTCTTTATGATAAGAAACATGGCTTGAAAATGTTTCATTTAAAATACTCTTTCCCACTTTCAAATCTCCATTAAAAGTAATTAAATCAGCACTTTCGTTCCTATCATAAATTTTACCTTCGATGCACCATGGAACAAATTCTGGATATTTTTCAATATCAAGAACCATTTCTATTAACTGTTCTTTTTTACAAGAAATGATTTTTTTTATTGATGCGGATGACATTCAAGCTTTTTATTTCTAGCATCCTGTAATTTTCTAAAATCTTCGTCTGCGTGATAAGAAGATCTAGTTAAAGGTGATGAAGAAACAAGTAAAAACCCTTTAGTCTTTGCAATTAGCTCAAGTTCTTTGAATTCATCAGGATGATAATAACGGTTCAATGGATGATGCTTTGGAGATGGCTGTAAGTATTGACCAATTGTAATAAAATCAACTTCAGCAGATCTTAAATCATCCATAACTTGAATAACTTCCTCTTTGTTTTCACCCAAACCAACCATAATTCCTGATTTTGTAAAAATTTTTTTGTTAAATTTTTTTGCATTTTTTAGAAGTTCTAATGAAGCAAAATATCTCGCCCCTGGCCTTACAGTTGTATAAAGTCTTGGGACTGTTTCTATATTATGATTAAAAACATCAAGGTCTGCTTTTAAAACTTTTTTATATGCATCACCCTTTCTTAAAAAATCTGGTGTTAAAACTTCAATAGAAGTTTGTGGATTTTTTTCTCTAGTAGCTTTTACTACTTTATAAAAATGATCTGATCCACCATCATCAAGATCATCTCTATCAACAGATGTTATTACAACATGTTTCAAATTTAAATTTTTTACTGCGTTTGCAATTTTAATAGGCTCAAAAATATCTAAATCATTAGGTTTGCCAGTTTTAACATCACAAAATGCACATGCTCTTGTACATGTGTCCCCCATAATCATAAAGGTCGCGTGTTTTTTGCTCCAACATTCAGTAATATTCGGACAGTTTGCTTCTTGGCAAACTGTGACTAAATTATTTTGATTTACAACTTGCTTTGTTTGAAAAAAAATTTGAGAGTCCACCATTTTTGACCTAATCCATTCTGGTTTTCTTTTAATGGGATTAAATGGTTTATTTACTTTTTCTGGATGTCTAGGCTTTTCACTCATTTTAATTTAATTATAATTTCATCTTTTGTTCCATATCTAAATTTTTCTCTATAAAGCATATCTAAATAATCTAAATCATTATTCTCAATTAAGGATATTTTATTTTCCAAGTCTTCTAATTTGCTAGTTAATATTCTATCTTTATTCTCCAAATCTTGATAAATTTTTTTTTTGTCAAAGTAAGAGATTAATCCTCTTTCGCCCCCAATCAAATTAATTCCAATATAAAGAGTAAAAAATATGTTTAATAAAATAAATTTTTTTCTTTTTAAACTTTCAATAAGTCGCATTAACTAGATTTTAGCCATTTTAGCAAGTTTTCCAAGTTCTTCTTCAATACGTAATAACCTATTATATTTGGCTATTCTTTCAGACCTTGCTAATGATCCAGTTTTAATTTGACTGGACATAGTCGCAGTCGCCAAATCAGCAATAAATGTATCCTCGGTATCCCCTGATCTATGCGAAATAATAGTATTAAAATCTGCAGCTTTTGCCATTGAAATTACTTTTAAAGTTTCAGTCAATGTACCTATTTGATTTGGTTTTACTAAAATAGAATTTGCTGACTTTTCTTTTATCCCTTTACTTAAGCGTTTAGCATTAGTAACAAATAAATCATCTCCTACAATTTGAACATGTTTCCCTATTTCTTTTGTAATTCTTTTCCACGAATCCCAGTCTTCTTCAGCAAAAGGATCCTCGATAGATTTTATAGGATAATTAGAAATTAATTTTTTATAATAATTAATATTATCTTCAACTGATGTATAGTTTTTAGATTGAATTGAATACTCCCCTTTTTCATTGATTAATTCATTAGCTGCTACATCTAGACAAATAACTATATCTTTTTCCGGTTTTAAATTTGACTTTTCAATTGCACTCACAATTAACTCTAAAGCTTGCTCATTTGTGTTAATTGATGGAGCGAATCCACCTTCGTCTCCTACATTGGTAAGCATTTTGCTTGATTTTAATAATTTCTTTAAATTTTGAATAACAAAATAGCATTTCTCTATAGCATCCATAAAATTTTTAGCAGAGTCTGGTCTGATCATAAATTCTTGAATATTTAAGTCATTGTCAGCATGTGCTCCACCATTAATAATATTCATTAGAGGTATGGGCAAAGAAAAAGTATTCCCTAAATATTTAAATAATGATTTTTTATTTGATAAAGCAGAACATTTTGAATTAGCTAATGAAACTGCAAGAGTAGCATTAGCTCCTAAATTTGTTTTATTTTCACTTCCATCTAAATCTAATAAAGCTTTATCAATTTTTTTTTGATCGTCTGACTCGAGACCTTTAAGTTTATCTGAAATTTTATTATTTATATTTTCAACTGCTATATTTACACTTTTACCTAAAAATTTATTCTTGTCATGATCTCTTAATTCATGTGCCTCAAATGCACCGGTTGATGCGCCTGATGGAGAAATTGCAGTTGCAGAAATATTATTTTCTAGAAAAACTTCTGCCTCCACTGTTGGATTTCCTCTACTATCAAAGACCTGTCTGCCTTTTATACTTTTAATTTTTGCCATTGTTATTTTACTATCTTATCGATCTCGGTAAGTTTTTTTAACAAAGTTTTTACTTCATTTAATGGAACCATATTGGGACCATCTGAAGGTGCATTGTCTGGATCCTCATGTGTTTCCATGAAAACTGCTCCTACGCCAACAGCAATAGCAGCACGAGCTAAATAAGGAACAAATTCTCTTTGTCCACCACTTTTCTCTCCCATGCCACCTGGTTGTTGTACTGAATGAGTTGCATCAAATACGATTGGAAATCCGAATTTCGACATTATAGGTAAGGCTCTCATATCTGAAACAAGAGTATTATAACCAAAGCTTGCTCCTCTCTCTGTAATTAAAATATTTTTATTTCCGGAGTCTTCAATTTTTTTTATTACATTAGCCATATCCCATGGAGCTAAAAATTGTCCCTTTTTGACATTAATTATTTTACCAGTTTTTGCTGCTGCAATTAATAAATCAGTTTGTCTACACAAGAATGCTGGAATTTGAAGGACATCCACGTGATTGGAGACTATAGAACATTGTTCGGCAGTATGAACGTCTGTTAAAACCGGGACACCAACTTCTTTTCTAATTTTATCGAAAATGGGAAGTGATTTTTCTAAACCTAAACCTCTTTTTCCTTTTAAACTTGTTCTATTAGCTTTATCAAAAGAAGTTTTGTAAATAAAGTTAATACCCAGTTCGCTTGTAATTTTTTTAAGTTCGTTTGAAATCTTAATAGCGTGATCTTCACTCTCTAGCTGACAAGGGCCAGCAATTAGAGTAAATGGTTTATTGTTAGCGATCTCAAAATTAGAACATTTTACTTTATGATTATTCATTTTCTCTTATTGATTCTTGCAGCCTTTATAAATGATGAGAATAAAGGATGTGGTGATAAAGGTCTAGATTTAAATTCAGGATGAAACTGAACACCAATAAACCAAGGATGGTTTTCTAATTCTATAATTTCTGGTAATTTATTGTCTGGAGATAAACCTGAAAAAATCATACCTTTGTTTTCAAATTCTTTTTTAAAGTTGATGTTAACTTCATATCTATGACGATGTCTCTCATTTATCTTCAATGCATCGTAAATTTTACTTATTTTTGTGTCTTTTTTAAGTCTTGCTTCATAACTACCTAATCGCATTGTTCCACCTAAATCTTTGTCAGTACCCTTCATCAATTTTCCATCTTTTGTCCATTCACTCATAAGTCCAACGACTGACGCTTTAGATGGTCCAAATTCGCTAGATGTTGCTTTTTTTATATTTAATTTATTTCTAGCGAATTCAATCACAGCCATTTGCATGCCAAAGCAAATGCCTAGGAAAGGAATTTTGTTCAATCTTGCATGTTTAATAGCTGCTATTTTTCCTTCTGTGCCCCTTTTACCAAATCCTCCTGGTATCAAAATTCCAGATACTCCTCTAAGTTTATTTTTTATTTCACTTGGTTTTAAAAATTCAGATTCAATTCTTATTAAATTCACTTTTAAATTATTTGCTATTCCGCCATGTGTTAAAGCTTCATCTAAAGATTTATATGCATCTTTAAGTTCAACATACTTGCCAATTATTGCTATGTTAACTTTATTTTTTGTATTCAAAACCAAATGTGTAATTTTTTTCCAAGGAGAGAGATTTACTTTTTTCTTAGATTTAATTCTAAAAAATCTTAAAACTCTTTCATCAAGTTTCTCTTTATTAAAACTTATTGGAGCCTCATAAATTGTTTTTACGTCCACAGTTTCTATAACATCTTCTATTGAAACGTTGCAAAATAATGAAATTTTCTTCCTTTGATCTAAAGGTATAGATCTTTCAGATCTGCAAATAATAATATCTGGTTGAATACCTATGCTCCTTAATTCTTTAACTGAATGTTGAGTTGGTTTTGTTTTTATCTCATCAGAAGCCTTCATGTAAGGAACCAAGGTTAGGTGAATGAATAATGTATTTTTTTTACCTATTTCATTTGAAAATTGTCTTATAGCTTCTAAAAAAGGTAGACTTTCGATATCACCGACGGTGCCTCCTATCTCACAAATAACAAAATCTTCTTTAGCAACATCATTTTTAATAAATTCTTTAATTCTATTTGTTATATGAGGGATAACTTGAACGGTTTTTCCTAAATATTTTCCCTGTCGTTCCCTTTTTAAAACATCGCTATAAATTTTGCCTGTAGTGATATTATCTGACTTTTTTGCTGATATTCCTGAGAATCTCTCATAGTGTCCTAAGTCCAAATCTGTTTCAGCGCCATCATCAGTAACAAAAACTTCACCGTGTTGAAACGGGCTCATAGTTCCAGGATCTACGTTTAAATATGGATCAAGTTTTCTAATTCTAACTTTATATCCTCGTGATTGTAATAAGTATGCAAGTGATGCAGAAGATAATCCTTTTCCTAAAGATGAAACCACGCCGCCAGTAACGAAAATATATCGCGCCATGGAAGTATGTTATACTTCAAAAATTGACAATTACAAAGTCTTAATTACTTGGACTGAGGTATTTGTGGAAGGTTTGAATTTTCTTCTTCTTCTTTTTCTAAAACAGACTGTGTTTCACGGATCTCATCTCTTGAAATTGCTACGATAGCAATACTACAAATAATAAATAGTGTAGCTATTATTGAAGTAAATTTAGTTAAAAAAGTTCCTACAGATCTAGCAGACGTGAAATTGTCTTGTGAAACACCTAAACCTAAAGCTCCTCCTTCTGATCTTTGTAAGAGAATTGCTATTATTAAAATTACAGCAAGTATGATGTTAACTAAAATAAGTAAATTTTCCATGGTGCTTATCTATAGTAATTCTTTATTATATCAATAAATTTTTTTGAGGATTTTGAAGCTCCTCCAATCAAAAAACCGTCGATTTCTCTTATTTCTTTAAACATTTCTACATTGCTCCCGTCTACTGATCCACCATAAAGAACAGCGGGGCTTTTTTCTCTAAAAATGTTTTTTAAAACTTGTTTAATATAAATTGTTATTTTCTTTAGTTCGTTTTTTGTTGGTAATTTACCAGTGCCTATTGACCAAATAGGTTCATAAGCAACGATGATATTATTCTTATTAAATTTTTTATCTAAAACATTTGTAAGCTGTTTTTTCAAAACGCTAAAAGTTTTTTTATTTTTTTTTTGTATCTTATTTTCTCCAATACAAAAAACTACTTTAAGATTATTTTTCAAGGCAAAAAAAACTTTATTCTTTAACATTTCGTTTGTATCGCCTTCGCTTCGATTGTCTGAGTGGCCTATTAAAGTATATTTTGCTCCGACACTTTTAATCATAAATGGGCTAACTGCTGCTGTGTTAGATGAAAACTGGTCTTTTTGATAACAATTTTGAGAACCAATAGAAATTCTTTTGTTTTTAAAATATTTAGCATATGTCTCAATAAGGGTATAAGGAGGTGTTATTACAACTTTATATTTTTGACGATTTTTATCCTTTGAATGAAAATAATTAATTTTGTTAAGTATATTAATGGATTTTGGAACTCCAAACATTTTCCAATTACCGATGAAATATCTCATTATTTGCCTTAATATAAATTTTAATCTATAGGTGTATTATTTTAGGAACTTAATAAATTATAATAATGCTAACATCAATAGGTAAATTTTCTAAGTCTTTTTTTATAAAACTCTTAGTGGGTATAATTATTCTCCCATTTGTTTTCTGGGGAATGGGCGATGTGTTTAGGGGTGGAAATCAAAATGTTATAGCCTCAATAGATTCTGAAAAAATAAGCACTCAAGAATTTGTTGAATATCTTAGACGACTTAATCTAAATGAAGAGCAAATAAAAAATTTACCAAAAACCGATTTAATTGAAAAAATTTTATCAGAGTATATTGGAAAAAGAGTAATGGCTTTAGAAATTGAAAAACTTGGGATAACTGTTAATGATAATTCTTTAAGAAATATAATAAAAAACGATACATTATTTTTTAAAGATAACAAATTCTCAAGAACAGAATATGAAAAATTCCTAATTAAAAGTGGTGTTACAGCTCCGCTTTTTGAAGTGAATATCGCCGAACAAGAGAAAAAAAGACAATTCTTAAGTTCTTTATCTGGAGGAATTGTTGTTCCAGAATTATTAGTAAAAAAAGAGTATAGAAAAGAAAATCAAACAAAAACAATCAAATACATTGATTTAGAAAAATACCACTCAAAAAATAAACCGACTGAAGAGAGTAAAAAAGAACTTTATGAAAAAAATAAAAATGTTTTTTTTACAGAATTTAAAAGTATTCGTTATGTTGAAATCGATCCTTTAAAAATTAGTGGCAGCAAAGAATATAATGAAGCTTTTTTTAAACAATTAGATACAATCGAAAATAATATATTAGATGGACAATCTTTTGATGAAACAATTAAAACTAATAATTTAAAGCCGATTTTACTAAAAAAAGTAAATGCAAATAAGGAAAACGAAAACCAAAAAAAAATATATAATTTATCTGACAATTTGTTTAAAAAAATTTATAATTTAAAATCTATTAAAGTGCCTGAAATTATTAATTTAGAAAATAAATATTATTTAGCTGAAATTAATAAAATTGAAAAAAAAGATAGACTATTTACTGATCCAGAAGTTCAAGAAGCGCTTAACGCCCAACTAAGTTTTAAAAATAAGATAGAGAGTAATACTTCGATAGTCAAAGATATAAGTATGGGCGCGATCGATAACGAAAAGTTTAAAAAATTTGCATCAGATAATCAATTAGAAATTAAGGAATATAAAATTAACAATTTAAAACAAAACGATATATTTTCTGAGGGCATTATAAAAAGAATTTTTCGTACTAAAGATGGTGAAGTTGATCTAATTACTAACAATACTTTAACAAAAAGTTTTTTAGTTTTAGCTCTAAATACTGAGTATAAAGACCTTAAAAAAGATAGTAATGAATATGAGCAGTACGAAGCTAAAGCTCGTTTGAATTTAATTAATGGCATTTATCAAACACATGATAATAATCTTAATGAGAAGTACAAAGTTGAGTTAAATCAAAGGACAATAGACAGAGTTAAAAATTCATTTTAATGCAAATAAATACAAGCTTTAAAGATTTTCAAAAAAAACACATAAAAAATTTAGATCAAATTTTATTTAAATCTTTTAATTGTAAAGATTATTATAAGGTAGAAAATCTATTTAAATTTCTCTTAGCTGAAAAGAATAGTTTTATTTTTGAGTCTGTTGAAAAAGGGATTATTAGAGGAAGATATACGATTATCGGTCTAAACCCAGATAAGCTTTGGGATATTAATAATAATACAATTACAATAGAAACTAATAAAAAAAAAGTTAAAATCAAAACTAATCCCTTAAAATACTTAAACAAACTAATTAAAGATTTTAAGATCAAGATACCAAGTCAATTACCTTCAATGGCCTCAATGCTAGTTGGATATTTCTCTTATGATATAATTCGTTATATTGAGAAAATACCTAATAAGTGTAAAGATGACTTAAAAATTCCAGATGTGAGGCTCTCTCGCCCGAGAAACTTGGTTATCTATGACAATTTAAAAAAAAAAATTCACTACATTGAAAATGTTTATGCTGATACTAAAATTAAGAATTACAAAGAAGCTTACGAAGCTATTGTTAAAAAGTTTGAACTATTTAGGAATTTTGAAAATATTAGACTTCCAGAAAAATTTACATTTAAACAAAATAAAAATTTAATTAAATCAAATATTTCAAAAAAAAGATTTAAACAATTAGTTAAGAAAGCAAAAACTTACATAAAAAATGGTGATATATTTCAAGTAGTTTTAAGTCAAAGATTTGAGAGAAAAATAAATAAAAAACCTATAGAAATTTATAATTACCTAAGAAAATCAAATCCCTCACCATTTATGTTTTATTTTAATTATGAAGATTTTAATGTTTTGGGGAGCAGTCCAGAAATATTGGTGAGACTTAGAAAAGACGAAATTACAATTAGACCAATTGCTGGAACAAGACCAAGAGGAAGAAATTTAAAAGAAGATAAAAAATACATGTCAGATTTGCTTAAAGATAAAAAAGAATTAGCTGAACATCTCATGTTGCTGGATCTTGGAAGAAATGATGTGGGAAAAGTTTCTAAAATTAATACTGTAAAAGTAACTGAAAAATTTAAAGTAGAAAAATATTCTCATGTAATGCATATCGTCTCGAATGTAATTGGAAAGTTCAATCGTCAAACCTCAGTTTTTGAAACACTTTTATCAGGTTTTCCTGCAGGCACAGTAAGTGGAGCTCCAAAAATTAGAGCGATGGAAATAATTGACGAACTTGAAAAAAATAAAAGAAAATTATATGCAGGTGGAATAGGTTACTTCACCCCTAATAATGAATTTGATACCTGTATTGCCCTAAGAACAGCTTTAATTAAAAAGGATAAGTTTTATGTTCAAGCTGGAGCAGGCATTGTAGCTGACAGCATGCCTGAAAAAGAATATGCAGAAACAGTAAACAAAGCTAAAGCATTAATGAAAGCTGTAGATTAAATGAAAATTTTATTAATAGATAATTATGATAGTTTTACTTACAATCTATTTCATTACATTTCAAAAATTAAGAAAAATGTTGAAGTAATTAGAAATGATAAGATTGATGGAAAAACAGTTTTAAGAAAAAAATATGATAAAATTGTAATATCCCCAGGACCTGGAAATCCTAATCAAGCCGGAAATTGTCTTAAAATCGTAAAAGAAGTTTACAAAAAAATTCCAATTCTGGGAGTTTGCTTAGGTCATCAAATTATTGGTCAAGTTTTTGGAGGAAAGATTATCCATGCTAATAATTTAATGCACGGCAAAACAAGTAAGATTAGACATATTAAAAAGGGTTTGTTTAAGAATATTCAAAATAACTTTGAAGCGACTAGATATCATAGTTTAGTTGTCGATCGTAAAAAGTTCCCAAAAAAACTATTAGTTACTGCTGAAACTAAGAATAAAACAATAATGGGATTAATGCATAAAGAATATGATATTCATGGGTTTCAATTTCATCCTGAAAGTATAAGTACTAAAGTAGGAATGAAATTAATTAAAAACTTTATAAGTAATTAAATGTCTAATTTTGTAGAAAGTTTAAAAAAAGGCCAAAACCTTTCTTTTGAAGAAAGCAAAGCTCTTTTCGATGAGCTTATGGAGGGTAAATATAACGAAAATTCAATTGTAGAAATTTTAGAGTCTCTCGTAAAAAAAGGTGAAACTAAAGATGAGCTAGCTGGAGGAATATTTGTCTTGAGAGAAAAAGCTACTAAAGTTAAAGCTGAACAAGATACCATAGATACCTGCGGAACAGGAGGGGACGGGAAAAACTCTTTAAATATTTCTACTGCTGCAGCTATAGTTTTGGCGAGTATGGGCGTTAAAGTTGCTAAGCACGGCAATAAAGCTGTATCTTCGAACTGTGGGTCTGCAGACGTATTAGAGGCATTAAAAATAAATATTAATTTGAAAGCAAATGAAGCTGAGGAAAGTATAAAAAAGTTTAATTTTGCTTTTATGTTTGCACCTAATTATCACTCAGCAATGAAAAATGTTGGACCTGCTAGAAAAAAAATGGGAAAGAAAACGATCTTTAACTTAATTGGCCCCTTAAGTAGTCCTGCACAAGTTAAAAGACAGGTAGTAGGGGTATTCGATAAAAAATGGATGAAACCTTTCGCTGAGGCACTAAAAGAAAACGGAGTTATTCACGCACTCATCGTTCATAGCGAAGATGGAATGGATGAGATATCACCGTTTGCAAATACATATGTAGTAGAACTAAAAGACTCAATAATTAAAGAATTTATAATTGATCCAAAAACTTTAGGAATTAACACTACAAATAAGGAAAATTTAAAAGGAAAAAATGCAGAATATAACTCTGAAAAAATTATTGAAATATTTAAAGGAAAAATTAATGAATTCTCTCAATCTGTTGCTCTTAATGTAGCAGCAGGTTTAATAGTTTCTGGTAAAGAAAGTGATTTTAAGACGTCTTACGAAAAGGCTACCAAACATTTAAAATCGGGAAAGGTATTTCACCACTTAGTGAAAATTCAATCAAATTAATGACTAATATTTTAGAAAAAATTATCGAGGAAAAAAAATACTCTTTGGACTTGATTAAAAAAGAAAAATCTTTAGATATTTTAGAAAAAAACATCAAAGAGCAAAGTTTTTTAAATTTTAAAGAAACAATCCAAAAAAATCAGAGTGTTTCTCTGATAACCGAAATCAAAAAAGCTAGCCCGTCTGCTGGTGTTCTTGTAAATAATTTTGATCATTTAGAAATCGCGAAAATGTACGTAAATAATGGTGCTACTTGCCTTTCGGTTTTGACGGAAGAAAAGCATTTTTTGGGAAAATTAGATTATATTCAAGATATAAAAAAACAAATAAAAGTCCCAATTTTAGCTAAAGATTTTTTTATTGATCCTTACCAAATCGCATTATCTAAAAGTTATGGTTGTGATTGTATTTTGATAATTATTGCAGCTCTTAATGGCGCCCAAGCAGATGAGATTTACTCTGAGGCTTTAAAACATAATCTATCAGTCATAGTAGAAGTACATAATCAAAAAGAAGCTGAAATGGCTTTAAAATTTGATCAAGCATTAATTGGAATTAATAATAGGAATTTGAAAACACTTGAAGTTTCTTTAAATAACACTATTTCAATTTTTGAAGTTATTAAAACACACAAAGGCCCTATTATTTCTGAAAGCGGAATTAAAACTGCAGATGATGCTAAATTTATTTACGAAAAAACCGGAATTAAAAATTTTCTTATTGGAGAATCACTTTTAAAATCTGACAATCCTGATGAATTAATGGAAAAATTAATTCAAATTACTCAATAAATTAGCCATTTATTTGAAGTTGTAATTCAAAAAGAACTTTTATAGAACATATATGTACGAGGTTTGTTCTATGCTAACAAAAAAACAAAAAAACTTATTAATTTTCATCAATAAGAAGATTAGATCTTCAGGAATTTCTCCTTCTTATGAGGAAATGAAGAATTCACTCAACCTTAAGTCGAAATCAGGAATTCATAGATTAATTTCTGCATTAGAAGAAAGGGGTTTTGTTAAGCGATTAGCACATAAAGCTAGAGCATTGGAGGTTGTTAAATTGCCAGAGAACGCTAGCGCAAATGATATATTTAATACTTTCACTCCAAGCGTTATCAAAGGTGGATTAGATAAAAATAATAATAAATCTACTGATGTTTCGGTATTAGGAAGTATTGCCGCTGGTACACCAATTGAGGCTATTCAACAAGAAGTTGATAGAGTTGCTTTACCAGAAGATCTTCAAAATAATGGTGAGCATTATGGTCTAAAAGTAAAAGGAGACTCAATGATTGAAGCAGGTATTGCTGACGGTGATACTGTTATTATAAAAAAAGTTTCTAATGTAGATAATGGTCAGATTGCAGTAGTCTTAATAGACGACCAGGAAGCTACTTTAAAAAGAATAAGAAAAAAAGGAAATACTATCGCTCTTGAAGCAGCAAATCGAAACTATGGAACTAAAATTTACGCTGCGAGTAGAATAAAAATTCAAGGTAAACTTGTTTCTTTATATAGAAACTTTCATTAAAATAGTCTAATTAATATTAATGTCTTTTAATTGTAGGTTTGCGCCCTCTCCTACTGGGCCTCTTCATATTGGTGGAGTTAGAACAGCCTTATTCAATTGGCTTTTAGCAAAAAAAAACAAAGGTAAATATTTTCTAAGAATTGAAGATACTGATAAAGAAAGATCTAAAGAGGAATTCAAAAAACAAATTATTTCATCTTTAGCTTGGCTTGGTATTGAGCATGATGGAGATGAGTACATTCAATCTAAAAATATATCTAAACACGTTTCAGTTGCAGAGGAATTGTTAAAAAAAGGTTTTGCCTACAAATGTTATTGTTCTGAGGAAGAAATTAATGAACAAAAAGAAAAATGTAAAAAGCAAGGAATACCATATGTTTATAATAGAAAATGGAGAGATGCGAAAGATTTAAAAATTCCAGAAGGAGTAAAACCAGTATTAAGATTTAAAAGTAAAATATCAGGAAATACGGTTATAAAAGATTTAGTGCAAGGGGATAGAAACATTTCAAATTCTACTATTGAGGATTTTGTAATTTTAAGAAAAGATAATACTCCAACATACCAACTATCAGCCACGGTTGATGATCATGAAATGAAAATAACTCATGTTATTAGAGGAGATGATCATATGATCAACTCTTTTAAACAAAGACAAATTTACGAAGCAATGGATTGGGAGGTTCCAAACTTTGCACACATTCCTTTAATTCATAGTGAGCAAGGAAAGAAATTATCAAAAAGAGATAATGCTTCCACTCTTGAAGATTATATTAAAATAGGGGTTATATCAGACGCTTTAAGGAATTATTTACTAAGATTGGGATGGTCTTATAAAGATAAAGAAATTTTTACAAAGCAAGAAAGTATAGATTTATTTGATCTAAGTGGTGTTGGAAAATCACCTTCAAAATTAGATATGAATAGGATTTATTCAATAAACGAGACGTACATAAAGAGTATAGATCAGAAGGATCTTTTTAATTTTTTTAAAGAATATGTCTCAAAATACAAAAAACCTTTAAATCAATCAAAAGAGAATATTCTTTTGAAATCTATGGGTTTTTTAAGAAATAAGGCAAAAACTTTAGAGGATATTTGGAATAACGCTCAGTATATTATTAACGATAAAATTGAGATAAGTGCAGATGATAAAAAATTAATTGATGATTTATCAAAAAAAATAATAAATGAATTTATTAATGAATATGAAAAACTTTCCTCATTATCTAGAGAAACTTTAGAACCTTTAATAAAGTCTCTAATTGATAAACATAAAACTAACTTTAAAGGTGTTGGACAACCTTTAAGGATAGCGCTAGTTGGCTCTAGATTTGGACCTGGTCTTTATGATGTTATTCTCTCTTTAGATAAGGCTGAAGTGCTTAAAAGATTAAAACAAATTTAAATGAAAGACGCTGTATCTTTCAGAACAAGAAAAACTTCAATTTACGATAAAAAATCTAATACTCCTTTTAAAATAAGTAGGTCTAAATTTTTTAACTTTATGAGCTGTAAAAGGTGCTTTTATTTAGATCGTGTAAAAGGATTAAAAGAACCCTCAATGCCTGGATGGGCTCTAAACGTTGCAGTCGATGAATTATTAAAGAAAGAATTTGATCAATATAGAAAAGAGCAAAAACCTCACCCTATTATGGTAAAATATAAACTCAACTTTGTTCCTTATCAGCACAAAGATTTAGATATGTGGAGAAATTCTTTAAAAGGTGGCATTTCATATTTAGATGGAAATACAAACCTTATAATTTATGGAGGTATTGATGATATTTGGTTTGATTTGACTGAAAAAAAATTAGTTGTTGTAGATTATAAAGCCCAATCGTCAACTTATCCTGTGACAGTGTCTTCTTATCTCGATGCTGAATGGCATCTTAGTTATAAATTACAGATGGATATTTACGTTCATATCTTAAGAAAAATGAATTTTAAAGTTTCAGACCGAACTTTTTTTTATGTTTGTAATGGGGAAAAAACAAATAATAAATTTGATAATAAGATAGATTTTAAGACGACACTAATCCCATACCGAGTAAATACTGATTGGATAGAGAAAAAAATAATTGAAATGAAAGATGTTCTAAACTTAGATGAACCACCTAAAACTGAAAAAACTTGCGAAAAGTGTGCTTATCTTGAAGGTGGAAAGAAATTTTAATTTATTTGTTGTTATTTTCATCATCATTATTAGATGATTGATCTGTATTAGATGATTGGTCTATATTTTCTGATTGAGGTTCTTCTTGAGTAGTTTCTGTTGGTGTTTCCTCTTGAACTGGCTGTTCAGGTTCTGGCTGCGGTTCAGGTGTTGGTTCCTGTGATTGAGCTCTTGCAATATCTGCTGCACTTTGTGGAGATGGCTCTCTTCTCATAAAGAAGTATATTCCAGCAGCAATAACTGCAATAGCACCTAGAATGTACAACATGATATTTACAATACTTAATCCCTCTTTTTCTTCTTCAATTGGTGTTTCTTCTGTAACTGGTTTCACTTCCTCTTCTTCAGGTTTAGCGTCTTGTTCTTGGTTGGCTTCAGCGTTTACTTGTTCTTTTGGCTCTTCAGTTTGAGGAGCTGGCTCAGGTTCTGGTTCCGGCTCTGGTTCTTTAGCTGGTTCTGGTTCCGGCTCTGGTTCTGGTTCCGGCTCTGGTTCCGGCTCTGGTTCCGGCTCTGGTTCTTTTTTAGGCTCAGGAGCAGGCGTTGAAACTTCAGTTTTAGGTGCTTGAGCTACGTCTTCTTTATTTTTAATTAAAGGATCTATTGCCCCTGTTACCACAAGAATTATTCCAGCAGCTATAACTATAATTGGATCCATGAGTCGGATTCTAAACTTTTGGTTTATTAAATCACCTTTATATGTGAACGATTTGGGTGCTGTGTGAATAAAAAAATGCGAAAATATTGAGATTTTAATGATAAAATTTACTCAAAATTTGATAATATCAAATAATGAATTCAATTTTTCTATTTTTTTTGACGGCATATATTATTTATTATCTTTTTAGACCTGTAACAAAAAAAGAAATAGAAAAATTTGAAGATCCTGATAACTGGTCAAATATGGGTCTTTAATCCTTTAAGGTGCTCAATTATACTTTCAGATAAAGCTTTAAGATCATAACCACCTTCCAAAAAAGAAATTACTCTTCCTTTTGAATGAATATTAGCAATCTCAATAATTTTTTTTGTTATCGTAAAAAAATCACTAGATTCTAAGTTTATATTTGCTAGAGGGTCTCTTTTATGGGCATCAAAACCAGCAGAAATTAAAATAACTTCTGGCTTAAACTTTTCTACAGGAGTTAAAACTTTTTTTTCAAAAATATCATGAAATTCTTCACTTTTTGTGCCAGCTTTTAAAGTGGCATTATAAATATTACCTACACCAGTTTCATTTTCAGCTCCGGTACCTGGAAATAATGGAAATTCATGAGAAGATCCATAAGCAACAGACTTATCTTTAAAAAAGATTTCTTGGGTTCCGTTACCATGATGAACATCAAAATCAATAATGGCTACTTTTCCTATATCATATTTTTTTTGTAAATATCTTGCTGCAACTGCTACATTATTTATAAAACAAAAGCCGTTAGCACGAACTGTTTCTGCATGATGTCCAGGAGGTCTAATTGCACAAAAAACCCGCTCGTTACTTTTAATTAGATCATCACAAGCAGCAATACCAGAGCCGCAAGATCTTAAAATTGCATTTTCGCTATTCGGACATAACATTGTATCTGCGTATGGCTCCTTCTCAACACCAATAATTCCTTCTTTTGGAATATTAGCAAATATTTCTTCGATATGTTTCTTTGGATGCACTAATGAAACTATTTCTAAATCCACCTTAGGAGCCTCTTTAAACTCTACTTTTAAATCGGATGATTTAATAGATTTTAGAATATTATCTAATCTTTCTTTTCTCTCTGGATGACCTTGTCCATTAAATTTTAGTAAACAATCTGGATGACTGTATACAATCATCTTAAATTTTTAATTTTTCCACCGTCTATTGAAAAGTTTTTAAAATTTGAATTTTTGTCTTTAATAAGTTTATAAGCTAAATTTGCAACTTCTTCAGGTTTTGTAGGTCTTTTAATTTTTTCAGCCTTACACCTTTGTTTTAAGATTTGTTTAACACTTCTTTTAAATATTTTTGCGTCTGTTGTTAATAGTTTTTCTAATCTGTTTGTTAATGTCATACCTGGATGAATTATCGATACAGAAACTTTATCAATTTTACCTTGCATAGCTAAAGCTTTTGAAAAATTATTTAACGCTGAATTAACAGCCCCACCTATCATAAATGTATTTGAAGGATTTCTAGCGGCCCCTCCTCCAATATTAATAACTTTTCCTTTACTTCTTTTGAGAGCAGGCCAAAAAGCTCTGCTTAATCTTACTGCAGCTTTAAATTTTAAATTAAATCCATCTTCCCAGATATTGTCATTCAAATTTAAAAATTTTCCTCCCTTTGTCGCCCCTGCTACATTTATGAGGTAATCCAATTTTTTAATTTTTTTAGCAACTGAATTACATGCAGATAATGACCTCAAGTCTTTAGAAATGATTAAAGAATTTTTAGGAAATTTTAAATTCTTTTGAAAAGTTTTTAATTTACTTTTTGATCTTGAAACTAAAATAACTTTAATTTTTTTATCATTAAGTTTATCAGCTACTGCTGCTCCGATGCCTTGGCTAGCCCCTGTGATTAATGCTGTTTTCATAAGATCTTAATATTAATATCTCTTAAATTTTCGTAAGTCACAATAATTTTGTCTTTCATATTAATTTTATACGGTTGAGTCAAAGAACCACAAAGTAGATAATCTCCTTTTTTAAAGCTTATATTTTTATCTTTAAACTCATCAACAAAAGCCTTTAATGAGTCTCTAGGATCTATTCTCTTTGTTCCAGTGAAATAAGGTTCAGTAACTTTGTCGTTGATTTTTAATCTAATCTTAATTTTATTAACGTCTGTAGTTTGCCAATTCCTTATCTCTTGTCCTATAATAATCTTACCTCCATTTCCATGATCAGAAATTCCAAGATACATTTGAACTAGTTTATCAAATTTATTTTTTGAACTTTGTACATATCTAGAAGATGTAATATCAATAGCTGTATATAATTTAAAATTATCTATCTTGTTTAGTAATTCGTCATCAATTTTTACATCTTGATCAATTTCAAATGCATATTCACATTCCAAGTTGGAGTAAGGGATTTCTGAATATTTAATCGAGCAATTAGAAGGTAAAATAGTTTCTTTAAAAATTTTACCTGGAACAGGCCCATCAAAACCTTCCTCTTTTTGAACTTCTTTTGCGACAGCTCCTATTTTCCAACCTACTGTTTTTTTATCCAATTCTTCATAAAATAAATCTAAAGCTTTGTATGCTTCATCTCGATTTTTTGGAATTTCATTTTCACTGAACCCATTTAGATCAACTAAAGTTTTTTTCATCCATGCATTTGCTAGTTCTGTGCCCAACTTGTTCATAATAAAAATTATATTTAATTGATAAACTTCTTTAAATGATATTAATAGTTTATGGAATTAACAATCGAAAAAGCCAAGTTTCATCAAATTTCCTTAAAACAAGTAAGTGAAGCTTTAAAAAAAGGTTTATCAAAAAACTATATTGAAATTGATGTTTCAATTGTTGAATGTCCTGATCTAAGAAAGTGGGATTGCCCTGCTGAAGGTATAAGTGGAAACCAAAGAATTATTGATGTTGGAGGTGAACCATACATGCACGATAAAAGGTTCATAGGTACTGAATTTGATTATGAAGAAATAGCAAAAAGAATAGGCTCTGAAAAATCATATGCTTTAGGTGCAGGATCAGGAGCTATGTCGTGCTTAGAGGGTCACTGCGGAGAGCTTATTATTAACGAAAATTTAATAACGAACGAGTCAAGATCTATAATTGCTCAGGTAGATAAAAATAATAAATGTAAATCAACTTCTTACAATCACCGAAAGCATGGCGGACTAGGAAATATCTATTACTCCGAAGGAAAAAAAGGAGATGTTATAAAAATTAAGATCAAAGGAAGGTCGGGTGAGCAAGGCTCTTTACCTCAATCTATGAGAACTGCATTAATTGAAAATTTACAAACAAACTTAAGTGTTGCGCTGGGTGGTGTGTTTAGGATCTTAAACGGTAAGATTAAATCCCATGTCCAACCAGACTATGCAGATATAAAACACGAATATTATGATCCAAAACAAATGAAATGTGTTAAGGATTTTTTACAATTTTACGAACCTATAGGGCCACATTTTCAATGCTATTCAGTTTTATGGACTAATGATCCCTCTGGAGGAAAATTAGATTTAAGAGAGTCAGGAGAACACACTCATTTTCATTCTTATAAAGGTGCTCAAGATGCCGGCCACTATCATTTCGATGTAACCCCTAATGAAATCGAATATGAATGTTATTTTAACACCGCCGAAGAAGTTCATAGAGTAAACAATATTTACAAGGAATTGAAAAATACTAATTAGTTTGATTAAATATCAATATGAAAAATATTTATACTTGGGCAGCAAATCCTGCAAAAAGAACTGTCACTGTCGGTGATATTATTGAAGCTAAAGGAAAAAAAATTCTTACACAAGTAACTGCAAATAATTCATTAGAGGCAAAAGCAGCTGAAGAAGCAGGTTTTGACATGATAATAGGAAGTGCTTCAAATGTTAAGAAGGTTCGGGAAGGATCCAAGTCTCTTTTTTATACGGCAGCACTCGAGCTACATAATTATCCTACAGCCGAGGATGTGTTACGTGGAGCCTTTAAAGCTTTAGAGAATGGTGCTGATGCGGTTATGACTGCAAGAAGTATGGATGTTGTTTCTATGCTTGCAAAAGAAGATGTTCCAGTTATGGGTCATTTAGGTTTGGTTCCTAGAAAATCTACATGGATTGGTGGTTTAAGAGCTGTAGGTAAAACTGCTGATGAAGCATACGAACTATTTAAAAAATTTAAACGTTTAGAGGATGCTGGGGCCTTTTCAGCCGAATGTGAAGTTATTCCTGAAAATATTATGGGGGAAATATCAAAAAGGACGAGTATTGTAACTGTATCTCTAGGATCTGGAAAAAAAGCTGATGTTATGTATCTATTCATGAATGATATCTGTGGAGAGCAAGAAAAGTCACCTAGACATGCAAAAGCTTATACAAATTTAAAAAAGATGAAAGATGAAATTGAAATTGAAAGAGTTAAAGCCTTAAAAGCATTTATCAAAGATAGTTTAGAGGGGAAATTTCCTGGACCTAAAAATTCAGTAAATGTTAGTGAAGAAATTCTAGAAAATTTTAAAAAGAAACTTTAATCTTTTTTAATAGGAATAGTTGGGTGTCTTGCTGTTGAAGTAACAATGTTTTTCTTTAATTTTACTTCTCTCAAAACGATATATACACCTGCTGCAATTATTATTAAGTTTCCTATATAATTATTAATTGTAGGTATTTCATTAAAAACAACGTAACCCAAAAATACACCTGCAAAAATTTGAGTATATAAAATTGATCCAAAAATTGCTCCAGGCAAGTGTCTAGCGGCATTGATGACAAATATCATGGCTGTTCCTCTAGAAATTCCAGAAATAGCGTTCAACACTAAATCATTAAAAGTCATCTCTTTGAAGACAAAGAATACAAATATACCAGAAAACAATATCATAAAAATTTTTCCGAATATTAAAAATGAGAACAAGCTCTCCTCATAACCATATTTTCTTACTATTAAATAACTTGCAGACGCAAAAATTGGGCACAACAAAGCTATAAATACGTAACTATTAATTTCGGCTCCAAAAGGATTAATAGAAATAAGTGTTCCAATAAAACCAATTACTATAGCAGTAAATCTTTTCCATCTAACGACTTCACCTAAAAATAAAACCGATCCAATAGTAATTAATAATGGAATTAAAAATACAATACTGTACATAGTAACCATTGGTAATAAATAGAATCCTGTGTAGGCAAAAAAAACAGCTAATACCATCGTTAAAGTTCTAAAAAAATGGATTTTTAAATTAGCACCCTTTAATTCTTTCCAGCCATCGAGGGTTTGGGTGTACAAAATAATAGGTATAAGAGCAAACAAGGAGTTAACGAAAATTATCTGTATTATGTCGTAATCTTCAGCAATATATTTTACTATTGCGTCTTGAGTTACAAATAAAAAATATCCGAGACAAGCTAGAAAAAATTCGGGAAGATAATTCTTCTCCGATAATTTTGAATTCATTAAATAATATTTGCTAAATCTCTTTTAGTTCCTTTGAAAGTAGGAAGAGGATATTTATAAGACCATTTTCTTGGAATGCATTTTACTTTAGCTTTTTCCCATAAAGCTATCCATTGTTTGTAATTTTGTACTTTTATATTTTTTTTGTTTTTACTTTTAACAATAAAATTAGGCAATGGGTCTCTTCCTGAAGGCTGACCTGCTTTATTATATCTCAAGTCCATACTTATTCTAAAATTTTTTGATTTATTTGGTAGTGAACAATGAAGTAGATATCTATTTAATAATATTATATCTCCGACATCAGCTTCAAGAGGCACGGTTGATAATTTATCGATTATTTCTTTGCCTCTAACTTCTACTTGTCCCTTGCTTCCAAAATCGTGGTTAACAAGTCCAAATTTATGACTTTCTTTTACAGCAAGCATACAACCATTTTCTATTCTTGTTTTAGTAAAAGGTATCCAACACGTTACTAATTCAGTACCCTTCTGTCCTTTTTTATTCATAACGCCGGCATCTTGATGCCAAGGAGTTCTTCCAACAAGGCCGTCATTTAAATTCTTTTTTGCAACACCTTTTTCAGGTTGTTTGATTCTTGAATTTTGACAAGGATTAGAAGCTATCTCGGGACCTAGAATTTTTTCAATCTTATCTAAAATCTTTTTATTTTTAATTAAATTCCATATTGATTGACTTGCAAAGAAATCACTATTAGCGTTTATGTTTTTTTCAGGAAGTCTTATGTTAAAATATTGATCAAGTTCAGGAATATCTAAAGAAACCAAATATGAGTATTTTTTCTTAAACTCATAATTAAGTACTTTTACTTTATCACTTTTAGGAACAAATCTATGAATGAGCCTATCCATGATAAAAGCCATATCATTTAAAATTGGTTCTAAATCCTCTTTATAATCTAAAACACCCTTTAATCTTATGAAACCTTGTTTCTCAAAAATTTTTTTAATATTTTGGCTCATTGAATCGTTATGAATGGGAAAATATTATCAAATTCATTTTAGACTGCAAGAGCTTTTCTCATCTCTTCATCGTCCATTTTTTTACCCAAATACGCCTCGATTACAGCATTGTCATCTTTTACTTGAGCTGGAGTACCCTCTGCAATTTTCTGACCATGGTCAAAAACAGTTACTGAATTACAAGTATCCATTACGACTTTTAAAATATGCTCTATAATAATAAGAGTAAGGCCATATTTTTCTTTTAGCTGCATAATAATTTTCATTAAATTATCTACGTTGACTGGGGATAAACCCGCAGCTGGTTCGTCTAACATTAGTAATTTTGGTTTCATAGCGATTGCTCTTGCTAAAACTAATAATCTTCTCTGACCGCCAGAAAGCTCACTAGCATTTAGCTCTGCATAGTCTGCTAATCCTACAAAAGAAAGGAGTTCCATCATTTCCTCTTTGATAGCTCTTTCTTGATCCCAGATTTTTTTTCTTCCTATAACTGCATCGAAAAACTTGTAAGGAACTCTAGTATGATATCCCGACATAACATTGTCTATAACTGTCATATCTTGATAAAGTCTTAGTAATTGGAACGTTCTTGATAAACCATAACTAGCAATCTCATGTGGAGGTGTAAAAGTAATATCATGACCATCAAACTCGATATAGCTTCCAGGATCGCTATCATAGATTCCTGAAACTAAATTAAAAAATGTACTTTTACCTGAGCCATTGGGTCCAATTATTCCTCTAATTTCATTTTTTGGAAGTTCAAAATCAACTTTATTAATAGCTTTCAAACCACCAAATGATTTAGATAATTGTTTAGTTTTTAAAATCATGTTGTTTTTTCTGTTCCAGTTTTCTTTTTAAATCTCTTTTCTAAGAAATATCTGTCAATAAAACCGCCTAAACCCTTAGGCATAAATAAAATAGTTAATACAATTGTTAAACCAAATATTAAAAGTTGATATTTATATAATGGTCTAGTTAAGTCATAAACAATTGTAATTACTATAGCGCCAATAATTCCACCCCAAATATGACCGAGACCTCCTAGGACAACCATAGCTAAGAAGGTTACCATTTCTATAACTGTGTAATTATTAGGATGAATGTATCCTGGAGGCATGTGAGCATAAACTGCACCTGCCGCTCCAGCAAACATAGCGCTAAGAATAAAAGCTAAGATCTTATATTTTTTTACATTAATTCCAGCGGCTGCAGCACAAATTGGATCCTCTCTGATAGACATAAACGCTCTTCCAACTCCAGATCTCAAAATACTGAATGAAAAGTAAACCGCTATAATCATTATTGTCATTGAGATGAAATAATATCTATCTGGAGAGTCGAAGTTGTAGCCCATTAAAGAAGGTGTTGGAATATCAGAAATACCAAATGTAGATCTAAAAAAGTTTCCGTTTTCAATAAACAATCTTATTGCCTCGCCTCCTCCCAATGTCGCTAAGGCTAAATAAGGACCTTCCAATCTAAAAGATGGAATTCCCATTGCTACTCCAAAAAATGCAGTAACTATTATAGCTATGGGTAAAGTTGCCCAAAAACCAAGTCCTAAATATAAAAACAATGTTCCAGCAGTATAAGAACCAACTGCAAATAAGCCAACATGTCCAACTGTAACTTGACCGCAATAACCCTTAACAATGTTTAGTCCTGCGGCAACCACAATGTTCACAAATATTAAAGTAGCTAAATGTGATTGATAAACATCCGTGAAAACTACTGACGGTACAAAAGCTAAGATGACGAAAGCTATAATAAAAGCAATAAAAGGATAATCTCTGATAATCGATTTAAATTTTTCCATTATCCAACTTCTCTCATTAAATAATCTGAGTCATGTGAAGATGTGAGCATTCTTTTTTTTGTTTTCTTAATTTTGGGTAAATAGCTAACGTTTTTATATCTCCATACAACAGGTTTACTTAAAGCATAACTTCCATAAATGAAAAATCTTTTCTTGCCTTTGATTTCTCTAAATAAAGATACACCATGGTAAGAGTTAGGCGTAGATTGGAAAAAAATTACACTCCCTTTTGACGGAGTAAATTCTTTAACTTTTGCTAGTTCAGAAATACCAGGAAATCTTTTAAAACTTTTTCTATATTTCATATCAGTTTTCTTTTTAAAAATTGATAAAGCTCCGCCATTTTTTTTTGGTATATCATTTAAATATATAAGAAAATTATAAAGTCTTGTTACATCATCTCTGTGGGGCCTTAATCTATAACCGCCTCTAGAAACAGAGAAATCTATATCTAAATTCACATTAGGGTTTTTATAAGTTTTACCCAACATTTTCATTAATTCTTTTGAATTCATCAATTTTTTATTTGTAAATTTTTCTCGCAAAAATTTGCTAGGCAAGTATGCATTTGACCAACCATAATCCTTAAAAGTTTTTTTAAATCTATTTTCAACTTTTTTGTAAAAAGATTGGCTATTAAATTGTTTATATAATTTGTTAGATAATTTTGATTTTTTTAAATAATTTTTAAAATTACTTGACCCTTTGTTAATTCTATTTCTACCTCCTTGTATTAAATCATCGAATGATTTTGTATTTCGAATTTCGTCTATAAGTTTTTCACAATCTTTTTTTGAAATAGCACCTTTGCCAACCATTACAGGAAAGTTGCTCTTAACTTTCTTCAATTTATTAACGTTTATCATTTTTGTGGTTTCCTTGAAAAAATGAGCGGTAGTTTTATCTACCGCTCACAATTTTTTTAACTATTATAAACCAGCGCTAGCATTAAATGTTACAGTACCAGCAACTTTTGTTTTAAAGTTTTTTCCACCTTTAGTGTACTCAATCATAACAGGAGTTCTGTTACCATCTCTACACTCAGGTGTTCCTGATTTACAGAAATTGATTGGACCAGAAGCTAAACCTCTAAAGTCAGTTGTCGCAGCTATTGCGTCTCTAACTTTATTTCTGTCAGCAGCTAGATCTCCAGTGAATTTAACTTTTTTAAGAGCTATCTCTAGAATATCTAGTAAGTCCATCATTTGTGAAAAGTCGTGACCAGGTACAACACCATATTTGTCTTTAACCATTTTCACAAATTTCTTAGCTACAGGTCTAGTGTCAGATGCAGCAAATGCAGCTGAGAAAGTTACACCTTTTGCAGCAGAACCAGCATTTATTGGTATTTCTACTTTAGAACCAATAGAAGCTGTTACTCTGTGAACAGATTTTGGTATTCCAACTTCATACGATTGTACAAGTCCTCTAACTGTTTCATCCAATAAAGCTGAAATTACAAGAACTTCTGGATTAGTAGCTTTAGCTTTAGTTAAGTAACTTCTAAAGTCAGTTTCTTTTTCTCCAGATTGAACCATATAAGTTGGCTCAACGTTGTAGTTCTCTCTCATGTAATCAGCTAAAGATAATGCAAAATCTTTACCAGCAGCATCTGGACCATAGATGTAAGCTATCTTAGTACCTTGATTTTCTGCAGTAAATTTACCTTGTACGATTTTGTAAAATCTTGATGATACAGGTACTCTAAAAATGTATTCACTACCCTTTTTAGTAATGTCAGCATTTGTTGAGTGAGGTATGATTTGTGGAACTTTAGCTTTAGCTGAAACAGGTACCATAGGTAATGTTACAGAACTACAGCTAGATCCAATTATAACGTGAACTTTATCTTGGTAAGCAAGTTTTGTTGCGTTTGCTACACCTTTCTCAGATTTACACTCATCGTTATAAAGTGTTAAGTCGATTTTTTGACCGTTGATAGTGCCTTCTTTATTCCACTTTGCAACAGTATCAGTAATTAACTCTCCGTGTTTATAACCAACATCTGATAGCATTCTAAAAGAAACACCAATTTTGATTGTTTCTGCTTGAGCTAAAGTCGTGATTACTAAACCTGCGGAAAAGACAATTGCTGAAAAAACAAATTTAAGTTTATTCATTATTTCCCCCATTTGTTATTTAATTGTTGCTAAGGCTATAAAATAATAGTTATAATGTCTATGACTAATAGTTACATTTTTGGTAAATCAGAAAAAAAAAATTGGAGGATGATTGCTTAAGATAGATCAACTTATTTCTGGATATGGCTCTGTGCAAATTTTAAATGGAGCTAATATGAAAGCTGAAAAACAATCTATAGTTGCATTGCTCGGTGGTAATGGAACAGGTAAATCAACAATTCTTAGAGCTGCATCTGGATTAATTAGATCGTGGAAAGGTACGATCGAATTTAATGGTGAGCAAATTCAAAACTTACCCGCTCATGAAATAGTTGGAAGAGGATTAGTGCAAGTAACTCAAGGAAAGGATGTTTTCCCTGCAATGTCTGTTACCGAAAATTTAAAATTGGGCGGCTTTATTTTAAAAAGCAAACAACAACTGTCAGATAATTTAGAAAAAGTTTATAACTATTTTCCAAGATTAAATGAAAGAAAAGATCAGTTGGCTGCAACTTTATCAGGTGGAGAGTTGCAAATGTTATGTATTGGAAGAGGGTTAATGTCTAATCCTAAAATGATAATGCTAGACGAACCTAGTGCTGCTTTAGCGCCTCAAATTGTTTTAGATATTTTTAAAAATATTAATAGAATTAGACAAGATGGTTTGACAGTTCTTGTGGTAGAACAAAATGTTAGGATGGCATTATTACTTGCTGATTACGGGTATGTAATTAAAGATGGTGTGATCAATGTTGAGGGCGATAGTAAGAAATTAATGTACGACGAAAGTGTAAAAGAGTCATATCTTGGAGGGACTAAAGCCAATGTTTAATAAACTGAGAATTGGAAAAAAAGGTGAAAATATCATATTCGGAACATTTGTGCTTCTCTATATCGGTTGGTGTGTGAATAGCCCCGATATGAATATTGAATCTCTCAAATCAGTTTTAACAATTGGTCTTTCTGTTGGTATTATTTATGGCTTAGTTGCGCTTGGAATTTCGTTAATCTACACAGGTTTAGATGTAGTTAATTTTTCTCACGGCGAATTTTTCATGATAGGTGCTTTTGCCGGTCTTACCATGTTTAATCTTTTGGGTAATCAAGATTGGATTTTTAATTTATTTCCTGATGCTTATGGTTGGATAATTTATGTCGTTTGTTTATTTACAGCCTTTGTTTCAATGGGTTTATTTGGAGTTTTTATTGAAAGAGTTTTCTTAAGACCTCTAACAAAAAAAGGTGGTGGTTACACTGTAGCTGGAATGGGAATAATCATATGTGGATTTGGTCTTTCAGTAGTTTTAATAAACGTTGCTTATTTAATTTGGAATCCAGTAGCAAAACCCTTCCCTGCAGAATTAGGTTTGCCAATGGAAATTGGAGGACTGTTTTTACCGGTTACTTATATTTGGATGATTGTAGTTGGTTTATCTGTAGCAGCGGGTCTTTGGTTCTTTTTGAATAAAACAAAAATGGGATTAGGTATTAGAGCCGTAGCTTACTCTAAAGATGTTTCAAATCTAGTTGGAATAAACGTGCCACTATACATATCAATTATTTTTGGTATTGCTTGTGCCATAGCAGGTATAGGAGGAACTTTAGTAGGTCCAACTTATCAAGTTGTTGTATTCATGGGTTACATTATTCTTATGAAAGCTTTTGCTGCTGCGGTCGTAGGTGGTTTTGGTAATCTGCCTGGTGCAATAGTTGGAGGATTTACAGTTGGAATATTTGAAACAGCTTCTTCTTTTTATATTTCTGGAAGTCACAAAGATTTATACGCATTTTTATTAATGATTGTTGTTTTAATGATCAAACCAACAGGCTTCTTTGGTGTTCAAGTTAAAATGAAAGCTTAATGATAAAGAAAGATACAAAAGTTGCAGTATTAGGTGCTGGTGCTATGGGCTGTCTTTTCGGCGGGTTGTTAGCTGAAAAAGGTTTAGAGGTTCATCTTATTGATGTTTGGAAAGAACATGTAGACGAAATTAATAGTAAAGGTTTAAAAATGATGGGTCATGGCGGAGATAGAACAGTAAAAATCCATGCTACAACTGATCCAAAAACTTTAAAGCCAGTCGATGCAATAATTATTATGTGTAAAGCTACAGCTTTAGAACAAGCTTTATCCAATTCAAAAAATATTATCGGAGATAATACAGTGCTAATGTCTTTTCAAAATGGTATTGGGCACGAAGAAATCATGCAAAAAATAGCTGGTAAAGAGAAAGTTCTAGGTGGTTCCACAACACAAGCTTCTAGTATTCAAGGTCCTGGAATAATCCAAAACCACGCAAGTTTGCCATCATGGATTGGTGAATACGAAGGTGGTTCAAGCGATAGAGTAAAAGATTTAGCTGAAACTTTTACTGCACATGGCTTAGAAACTATTGCAGAAGAAAATATCAAAAGAAGAAAATGGATGAAATTATTTGCTTTAACAGCAATTGGTCCATTATCAGCAATATTTGATTTACATCATACAGATTTATACATTTCTAATAAAAATCAGACTATGTCTCGAAAATTAGGTAAGGATATAATTCTTGAAACTAGAGAGGTAGCTAAAGCCGATGGAGTTGATGTTAGTGAAAGCGATTGTTTAGAAATGTTCAATAGAATAGTAGACTCAAGACAAACTAATAAATCATCAATGGCATTCGATGTTGTAAAGCATAGAAAAACAGAAATTGATTTCATAAGTGGAGCTGTTTCTAAAATTGGAAAAAAACATGGGATTAAAACACCTTTAAATGACCTCATGTATAATATTATTAAGATAAAAGAGGGTATGTACGTATAAGACTTGTGTCTAAAGAAATTATTTGGCAACCATCAAAAGAGCAAATTGAAAATTCAAAACTAACTAAGTTTATACAGCATTGTAAATTAAAAAATTATGATGAGTTAGAAAAAAAAAGTTTTTCTGATCCAGGATGGTTATGGGACAATGTAATAAAATTTTCAGATTTAAAATTTTATAAACCTTACTCAAAAATATCAGATGAATCAAAAGGAACTCCTTGGACAAAGTGGTGTATCGGGGGAAAAACTAATATAGTTTTAAATTGTATAGATCGACATAAAGATAAGGAATTTTTTAAAAATACTTTTATTTTTGCCGAAAGAGAAGACGGGAAAGAAAGCTCAATTACTTATGAAGAATTTGATAAGCAAATCTCAAAAATTGGGAATACTTTAAAAATAAATGGCTTTAAAAAAGGTGATGTAATCGCACTTTACATGCCTCAATTTATAGAAACTTACATTGCTTACTTTGCTATTTTAAAAATTGGGTGTGTAGTGCTACCTTTATTCTCTGGATACGGATCAAAGGCAGTTATTGAGAGACTTAATATAGCAAAAGCTAAAGGTATTTTTACTGTTGAAAAAACATTTAGAAAAGCAAAAGAAATAAGAATGTTTGATCAAATCAAAAGTGAATTAGATCAAGTCATTTCTTTAGAAAAAATTTTTTTATTGGGAAAAGAGAAAGGAAAGAAAATCTTTAATTGGGAAAATTTTCAAAATGTTTCTGATAGTTTAAAGACAGAGGAAACTGATGCTGAAGATCCTGCTATTATCCACTTTACATCAGGTACAACTGGAAAACCGAAAGGATGTGTTTATACTCATATTGGTTTAGTTGCTAAGATGTCTTTTGATGAAGGAGTTTTAGCAGACTTTAAACAAACTGATATTCATTTGTGTATGGCTGATATGGGATGGATGGTGGGTTCTAAGTCTGCAACAATAGCTTCTGCACATGGAGCGCAAATGGTAATAGCTGAAGGAGTTCCTGATTTTCCTGATGAAGTTCGTTTTTGGAAACTAATAGAAAAATATAAGATTTCCTGGACAGAGCTTTCCCCTGCTCTCATCAGAGCGCAAATGATTAAAGATGAAAAACTTTTTAAAGATTTAGATTTAAGTTCATTAAGAATGATTTGTACGGGAGGAGAACCTTGGACGGAAAAACCTTGGAAATGGTTATTTCAAGTCATAGGTAAATCTAAAGTTCCTATTATGAATTCAGCTGGGGGTACTGAGGTTTCTGGTTCTATATTACATTGTTGTTTACATCGTCCTTTTAAGGTTGGATCTTTTAATGCTCCTATTCCTGGAATGAGCGCGGATATCTTAAATTTAGATGGACAAAAAGTTTCCACAAATGAGATGGGCGAATTAGTCATGAGAAAATCATCAATCGGATTAACTAAGAGCTTATGGAATGATGATAAGCGTTACATCGATAATTATTGGAGCGTAATTAAAGATTATTGGGTGCATGGTGATCTTGCAAGTAGAGATGCTGATGGTCATTGGTATTTACATGGAAGATCTGATGATACCATTAAAGTTTCAGGTAAAAGAATAGGTCCTTCTGAGCTTGAGAGTGTAATAGTGAAAAGTGGAAAAGCAAAAGAGGTTGCTGCTGTTGGAATACCTGACGCAAATAAAGGTTCAAAAATAATTTTATCTATAGTTCCTGCAGAAAATAATGATCAAAAAGAAAGTTTTTTTGAAGATTTAGTTATAAAAGATTTAGGGAAATCATTTAAGCCTGATAAGGTAATTTTTGTAAAAGATTTGCCTAAAACAAGAAATATGAAAATTATGAGAAGAGTTATAAAATCATGTTTATCAAACCAAGACCCGGGGGATTTATCAACGCTATTAAATCCAGAATCTGTAGAGGAGATTAGATCTCATGCAATTTAAAGATATATTATATGAAGTTAAAGGTGATTACGCTCATGTCACTATTAATAGACCTAAGGTATTAAATGCTTTTACACCAGTAACTCTTCAAGAACTTAAGGCAGCTCTCGACAATGCAGAAAAAGATAAAGAAGTTGGAGTAATTGTTTTGTCAGGTGCTGGAGATAGAGCATTTTGTTCAGGTGGAGATATGAACTGGGAAAGCTCTAAAGAATTTCAAGATCATGAATACGAATTTCACATTCACTTAACAAAATGTAGCAAACCAATCATAGCTAAAGTGGATGGATACGCGATTGGCGGTGGAAATCATATGGCTTACTTTTGTGATTTAACTATAGCAAGTGAGAATTCTATATTTGGTCAAAATGGCCCCAGAGTTGGTTCTCCAGCCGCAGGAGCTATCGTTGCCCACTCTGCAAATATTTTAGGACACAAACGTGCAAGAGAAATGTGGATGACTTGCAAAAGATACTCAGCAAAAGAGATGATGAATTGGGGTTTGGTAAATTCTGTAGTGAAGAAAGATAAATTAGATGAGGAAGTTAAAAAGTATGGCGATGAAATTTTAAAAGCCGCACCAACTTGTTTAAAGATATTAAAGGCCAGTTTTAGAAAACAATTTGATGAAATTTTAAAAATTACCCAAAAAGGTATGGTGGAGGAAGTTGCTCCTGATTATTTTAAAACTGGAGAACAGGCTGAAGGCGCAAAGGCCTTTCTAGAAAAAAGAAAGCCAAATTTCAAAAAATTTAGATAATGAAAATTAAATCAATCAAAGCAATCACTTTGAGTATGCCGTTTAGCCATGGAGGAAAAAAGGTAATTTTTCATGGAAAAGAATGGAAAAGTTTAGAATTTAATTTAGTAAAAATTGAAACAGATAAAGGTATCACTGGTTGGGGTGAAGCCTTTGGTTATACAAGTTGGAAAGCAGTAAAAATAGCAATTGAAGAAATGGTGGCTCCTTTACTTGTTGGAAAAGATATGAGTAATATACCGGAACTTCTTTTAACTCTTCAAAAATCTTTGCACTTATTTGGTAGATACGGAATAACAATGTTTGCAATATCTGGCGTTGAAATTGCATTATGGGATGCTTTAGGCAAAGAAAAAAATAAGCCAATACATGAATTGTTAGGAAAAAAAATTAAAGATCTATTTAAAGCCTATTCAAGTCTTTTTAGATATGGAGATCCAAAAATTATAGAGGAAAAATGTAAGCAATCATTAGATGATGGTTATCAAGCTATAAAACTACATGAAATAGAAAATGATTGTATTGAAGCTGGAAGAAAAGGAACAGGTAATCTTCCTTTAATGTTAGACACTAATTGTCCTTGGACTTATGAAGAGACTATTTCCAAAAAGGATTTTTTAAAAAGTATGAAACTTACTTGGTTAGAAGAACCTATTTACCCACCAGAAGATTATGAAACTCTCGCAAGATTAAATAAAGAACTTGGAATACCTATAGCCTGCGGAGAGAATGCGTGTACAGAATTTGAATTCAAATCAATAATTAAACAAAAGGCAGCCACTTTTGTTCAACCGTCAGTAATTAAAGTTGGTGGAATTTATGAGATGTTCAAAATAATCCGGCATGCAGAAAAAAATAATATATCTGTAATGCCACATACTGCTTATTTTGGACCAGGTTTTTTAGCTACACTTCAATTAGCTTCATTAATGGAAAAAGATACTTATATTGAGAGATTCTATTTAGATATCGATCAAGAATTTTACCCTAATTTCAAAAGAGCATTAAATGGGAAATATAAATTACCTTCAGGACCAGGTCTAGGTATTGACCTGGATTATAATAAATTAAGTAAATATGAAATATAGATCTGTTTTATTTGTTCCAGGACATGAAGAAAAAAAAATTAAAAAAGCTTATACATTAAATTCAGATTTAATAGTTCTTGACTTAGAATCAACTGTTCCTGAAGATCAAAAAGATCAGGCTAAAAAAATAATAAAAGAATGCAATGTTAATAAAAATCAAACATATATAAGGATAAATAATAATTCAGATTTAGAATTTGTTACATCAGAAAAATTCCCTGGAATATTTCTTCCATTTACAGAAACAAAAAAACAATTAATTGAGATAGATATATTATTAAAAAAAACTGAGAAATTGAAAACTGATATAATCCCAATTTTGGAAAGTATAAACGGTCTAGCTAATCTTGAGGAAATTTGCTCTTTTTCAGAAAGAATTCAAATTATATCTTTTGGCTCTCATGATTTAGCTAAATCTATAAATCTTAAGATTTCAGAAGATGAAAAAGAAATATTAGAATTTAGAAAAAATATAGTAAATAAATCTAAAAATATTAAGAGCCCAATAGACACCTCTTATTTAAACTTTAAAGATTTAAATGGATTTGAAAAATCATGTAATTTTGTAAAAAAATTAGGTTTTGGTGGTAAAGCTTGTATTCATCCAGACCAAGTTCAAATATCAAACAAAATTTTTTAATGATAAATACTAAGAAACTTTTGTACTTTGCTTATGGTACAAATCTTAATAAAAAAATTTTTTTAAAAAAATATAAAAATGCTAAATATCTAAGCAAGCATATTTTAAAAGATTTTGAATTAGTCTTTAGATCAAAATATAGGGTACCAGATATACAAAGAAAAAAGGGTTCAAGTGTGAAAGGTATTATCTATGAAATAGATAAAATAACTGAAAAAAAATTAGATAGATACGAAGACTATCCTAAGTTATATATAAAAAAATTTTTTAATAAAAAAAATAAAAATGTAATGTATTATTTTATGAAAAGAAAAACTCCTATTTTAAAGCCTG
>CACNFS010000007.1 GCA_902619835.1 uncultured Pelagibacteraceae bacterium
TAAATAATAAATTAAGTTTTTTAAACCATAAAATACCAAAAAGTGCTAAAGGGACTTTCCCAATACATTATTCACAGTTCTTATTAAAATTGATTAAATTTGATTTTAAAAAATTAAGACAATCAAAAATTTTAAAAAAAGTTGCGCAAGATTTAAAACTTAAAGAAATATCAGATGAAGTTCTGAATTCAGAAACCGAGCTTCATATGATAGACTCATATTACAGTGAGAAGTCTAATTCGGATATAATTACATGGCATAACGATTTAGGAATTAATGAGACATCTATAGGTAATGATAAACGCAGAAGGTATTTTCTCGATAAGGCCAAAGCCACATTAAAAAATGAGAAAACTTCTCAATCACCAAGAGGTTTGAAATTTTTTATTTATTTGACAGATGTTCACTCTAACAATGGAGCATTAGCAGTTATACCTTATAGCAATAATATTGTTAAAGCAGTTTGTAAATTAATTTTAGAGGAAAAAATACCAATGCTACCTTGTTGGGATCTTGAAAGTTTAAGAAGAATATTAAACGAAGATAGATTTAAAAAATTACTGCTCGAATATATTGATAGAGATAAAATTGAAATTTTTTTAGAACAAAGCAAATTTATTAATGAAGAAAAAAAAGATACCAGTGAATTCGATTTAGAAATGCAAAAAGGTAGTATGGTAATTTTTGATGAATTATGTGTTCATCGTGGATCAGCTCCCAAAAAAAATAGTAGGATAGTTTTAAGATACCTGTTCAGAAAAAAACTTTAAATTCAGTTGAACTTATTTAAAAAAATAATATACAGACTAATTTTTGTAATCAGAAAAATAGTTGCTCTACCTTTATATTTAGTAATTAACCTAGGGACAGTTTATGCTAAATTAATAAAAAGTATAGACAGAAGAAATTACAATGCGGATTGGCAAGAGTTATTAAATGAACATCTAGATAAGTTCGTCAGTCAAAAAATAACAGTTTCAGAATCACCACACAAAGAAATATATTTTTTTACTCCCTCTAAGATAGCAAGTTATAGAGCTAGAACTTTTTTTTCAAAGGAACCTGAAACTATTAAATGGCTAAATAAAAACGGGTCTAAAGATAAATTATTTTTTGATATTGGTGCGAATATGGGTATTTACAGTATATATTTTGCTAAAATGTTTGATACAAAAGTTTTTGCCTTTGAACCATCATTCAAAAATTTAGAACTTCTAACAAAGAATATTAAAATTAATTCTCTTGAGCAAAAAATAACATTAATTTCAAACCCTTTGACAAATTTTTCAAAAGTTTCAAATTTTTATCAAAATAATTTTATAGCCGGCCAAGCAAATGCAACTTTCTTAGAAAATGATGATATTAAAACTCCTTCAAATTTTATAAGTAATTCCAAGGAAATAATTTTTAAAACTTTAGGCTTTTCTTTAGATACTTTTCTAAATTTAAAAATTATAAAGAGGCCTCAATTGATAAAGATAGATGTAGATGGAAATGAAGTTGAAATTATCAAAGGAGCTAAAAATACTTTAAGTACAAAAGAGAAAATTCACATTCTTATTGAAACAAGACCTGAAACTGAAAAAGAGGTAGAGAATGAATTATCTAATTTAAATTTTAAAAAAGTAGCAAAGTTTAAAGATAATGAAGAATGGGAAAACTAGAAAATTAAAAGCATCGTTTATTTAAAAAAATTACGAATATTTTTAAAAAAATAATTAATTTGGTCATTTGTCATTTCAGAGTGAATAGGAAGAGCTACAATTTTATTTTTAATTTTTTCTGTAAATGGGATCCTTTTTAAATCTTGAGCTTCAATTTTTTGTTTGTAATAGGTAGTAGTGTGTACACTTGTATAATACCTTCTGCAATAAATTCTTTTTGATGCCATATATTTTAAAAATTTAGCAACTGAATCACTCTTTAAAATTATTGGGAAAAAAAAATAGCTGCAAAAAACATTTTTATTTACTTTCATACAAGAAATTTTACTTTCGTTCTCTAATTCTTTAAAAAATTTTAAATATTTTGAAATTACTTTTTTCCTATTTGAAACTAAGTTTTTGATTCCTTTGAGATTCTGTATTCCTACAATTGCAGATAATTCATTCATTTTTGAATTAAGACCAGGTATTAATACATCGTTCGCACCCTTTTTTAATTGCCCAAAATTTCTTGCAGCTACAAGTAATTTTCTTATATTATTGTTTGTAGTTATTGCACAGCCACCTTCAATTGAATTAAAAATTTTGGTTGCATGAAAACTATAAATTTCATCTACTCCAAAATTTATCGGAAATTTATTATTTATTTTTGAACAAAAACCTGGAGCATTATCTAAAATAAATATTAATCTGTTTTTTTTGGCAAATTTTTTAATTTTATTTATTTCAGGTATGTTTCCATAAACTGAAGCTCCAATAATAAATTTTACATCTTTTGTAATTTTAATTTTTTTTAAATCTAAAGTAAGTGAATTATTAATATCACAAAAAATAGGCTCTATATCATTTTGTACAAGAGCGTTTACTGTTCCAGAAAAAGTGAAAGACGGAACTATAGCTTTACAATTCTTAATATTAGAATTGAACTTCCAGGCTTGAATTAAAGAGTATAAAGATAGTTCACCGTTACAAAAAACTACAGGTTTTAATTTTGAATTAAAATATTTTTGCAACATTCTCTCAAATTTCAGTAAATTTTGTCCATCATTAGTAAGATATTGCCTATCAAAACAATCTTTCATCTTTTGTGAAACGTATTTAAATTTTGGTATTTGTGGGACTATTGTTTTAATGATCATTAGAACTACTTAAAATATTTTTTTTTTATAAGTTTATCCGCTTTTATATTAACTTTTGCCGTTCTTCCAATAATTGTATCAATTTTTAATGGATTTATTCCAGTCCCTGGTTTTTTCATTTCCAACATATTTTTAGTGATTTTTGATCCTTTTTTTATGTTAATCCTAGAAATAAGACTTGGTCTATGGACTTTAAAAACCTCTTTTTCAACATTAGTAATTATTTTTTTTGAAGATCCTAATGCTGACTCCACCTCTCTAATACTTTTTACAAGATTTTTTAAATCGTTAGGTGATGCGGATGCATCGTGATCAGCGCCAAAATCGTTTTGTTCAAGCGTAAAATGCTTTTCAATTATCTTTGCTCCTAAAGCTACTGCCGCCACTGGCACGGTTATTCCCATCGAGTGATCTGAATAACCAACAATGCAGTCAAAGACTTTTTCAAAAGTTTTCATTACTCTCAAATTTGCATCCTTAGGTTTTATTGGGTAGTGAGAAACACATTGAAGTATAGCAACAGGTTTTCCAGATTTTTTTAAAATGTTATAAGCATTTTCAATCTCAGCTATTGTATGGAGTCCTGTGGACATGATTACTGGTTTTTTGTGTCTTGCTATACTTTCCAACAAAAAAGTATTTGTTAAGCTAAAAGAGGCAATTTTAAATAAAGGCACGCCTATTTTATCTAAAAAATTTCCATTTTTTACATCAAAGGGAGTACAAAGAAACATTATACCTTTTTTTTTACAATAATTTTTTATTTGAATAAGCTCCCATTGTGTAACCTCTAATCTTTTGAAAAATTCATTTATTTTCTCACTTTTACTTAAAAGACCTTTTTTCATGTAAGACGCATAAAACGAGTCTTTGGAGATATATTTTTTTGTATTAAACATTTGAAATTTGACAGCATCAACTCCTGCATCAATAGCAACATCAACTAATTCTTTTGCTTTTGATAATGATCCATCGTGATTTATACCTGCTTCACCAATAATAAAACATCTATTTTTTTTGCTTATTGATTTGTTTTTAAGTTTTATCTTATCCATCCTAATAGTTTTTATTATACAATTGTGAAGAATCAAAGCGCTTAATATTTTTTTTTAACACTTTGTTAATTATGTTTTTAAATTTACGATTTCCTTTATCAAACTCCATTAATTGATAACCAAATTTTTTTCTAACTTTAGCCCATTTGCTTTTTGGAGCCTTAAGAACAAATGTAAAAATTCTTTCAAACTCTTTTTGATCATTAGCTTTACAAGTAGTCCAAAAGGGACCTTGAAGAGAAAATTTTTCAATTACACCTAACCTTGCGTTATTCCAGGCCTCATTTTTAGGTTTATTAAAAATAAAACCAACTCTTCCACCTTTTACTAATTTTTCTACACCCAAAGTTGACCAAGTAGTAAAGCAAGTTTCGTACTTATCTAAAATTTTGTAAGAATCTGGAAAATCATTTTTGGAAATATAATTAAAATTATTACCAATAATCTTTTCATAAAATTTTCTTTCAATCAATTCTGTTAAATTTTTATTTCTACCCAAAATATCTAATTCTAACTGATTTTTTTTTAAAAAATTATTTAAACACTTTATTACAAACTTATCATTTTTTTGAAACTCAGAATTTTTAAATTTTTTATTAGTTTTAGGATTCATCCAGTCTTTCCCATCTTTTTTAAAAGTTGAAATCCATAAAACTTTTTTTTTTAATATTTTTTGTTTTTTTCTTTTAATATTATTCAAAAACGAACCTATAGGAATAATTTTTCCTGAAATAATTTTCTTATACTCTTTTTTAATTATTTGATTGTGCACAAACATAAAATTTACATAATTATTTTTACTATATTCTTTTTTATGTTTGAATAGACCATCGCTTAATGTTCGTTTCCCTCTGACTACAAAAGCAGTTTTGATTTTAGTTAATCTGTGCAATTTATAAAAAAAATCAAAATGATCATAGTAAGTTAAAATAATTTTTGGTTTAACAAATTTTATATAATTAAGATAATAATCCAAACTTGAAAACTTTAAGCTAAAAAGACATTTTAGAATTACAGGTAAATTTATTTCTTCACCTCTTCTAAAAATTATTTCATAGGCCCTCTCTTTAAAAAGAAATTTGAATGGATTATTGCTTCCATCAATTATTAATATATTTTTTTTTGGTGGAAAATTCATCTTCCATCTAGAAAAAAAAATTAATTTAATTAGATTATAAAATTTCATTAATCTCATCTTAGCTTTTTTTTGCTAATATTTTATTCACCTTTTTTAAATCTCTATCTAAATCAACAGATACGGATTTATTGCTCATAGGAATCATTTTAACTTTTGTACCTAATTCCAAAAATCTTAAAATTTCGATATCTTCAATTGACTCTAAAGTTGTTTTTTTTTTCAAATTACCAAATTTAATTAATTCTTTTCTTGGGAAACTGTAAGCTAAAACTTGTCTGAAATATCTGCTACTTTTATTATTACCATCTGATGGTATTTTGTTTCTTGAAGCGTACAATAGGTACCCTTGATTGCTTACAACAACTTTTGGAATACTTTTATTTTTTATGTCAAAATTGTTATTGATTCTTGTAAAACCTAATAAAACTTCGTTTGCAAATTTATCTTTAGCCTTGATCAAACTAGATAAATCCTTTGGGTTAAAAATTGGTTCGTCTCCTTGAACATTTATGTAATGAGAATAATTGGTTTTTTTTGCTATTTCATAGACTCTATCTGTTCCAGTAAGGCAATGCTTACTTGTTAGCTTTGAATTAAAACCAAATTTATCACATTCTTTAATAATTTTTTTACTATCTGTTGCTACTAAAATTCTTTTTCGACTCACTACTTTAGAACATTGAAAACATGTTCTAATGATCATTGATATTCCTCTGATTTTTTTTAATGGTTTACCGAGCAATCTTTTTGAAGCATACCTAGCGGGTATTACTAATATAAAATTTTTCTTTTTCACAATTTAAAGTAATCTATTTTATTTCTTGTTTTAGTTAAACTTTTTATGCTTATGTTTGAATAATTTTTTCTTATTAGTTTAAGTATATTTTCAGTTTTGATGTATGCATTATGCTCCTTGTCATAGCCATCAATTCCTGCAAGAAAAATATTTTTTGAACCTCCAATTATAGATAAAGCGATAACATAACCAAAGGATTCGTTATAAGGAAGAACAACAAATTTATTACAACATTTAAATTCATTTTTTTTAATTATAATTCCGTAGTCTAAAAAAAGGTCTTTATTTTGAATCTTTCTAAAAGATCTCAAAATATTTAAAGGTAAAATAAATTTTTTTCCTAATCTATTATAATTTTTGTGGTCTACTAAAATTCGACCATCATTACATGAAGCGTAATAGTCTATAACGTTTTTAGGAATAAAATTATTTATATTAATGCTAATCACTATTGGTTTCTTTTTTAAAATAAATTTCTGAATTAACTTTTTTGTTATGCTTGATCTTAAAGAGTTTCCTTGGCCTAAAATAAGTATATTTCGGTTTAAACACCACCCGTTCGCACTCCATTTGCTTAATTTAATTTTTGATTTGTTTAAATCAGTCAAATAATTTGGATCGAATTTTTTTGAGTCAATTTTTGCTAAATGTTTTATTAAAGAACTTTGTTCAGAAATTTTATATCTTTTATCTTGTAATATTAATTGTACATATGTTGGATGAATATTATAATTTGCTGCAATTTTGTAAAACTTTGAAGGACCCCAGTTATATTGTTTTTTTAATTTTAAAAAATATTTTTCTGAAATGTTTTTAATCTTATTTGGAAAATAATTATCTTTTTTAAAATAAGAAAGTAAATCTTCAGTTTTTGTATTACCAGCTCCCCTTCCCATTCCTTGAATAGTGCCATCAATCCAAGAAGCACCTGATTTAAATGCAGTTATAGAATTTTTTAACGCAAGTCCGCAATTATCATGAGCATGAATTCCAAATTCTTTCTTCCAAGTTTTTTTAATAATAGAGCAAATAGTTTTGATGTTTTTTGAATTTAAATTTCCGAAAGAGTCAGCAAAATAAAAGATATCAACATTTCCCCATTTATTTAAAGTTTTTAAACAATCCACAAGATCTTTTTTTTCTACTAAATTAATTTGCATTAAATTTAAACAAACATTTAATTTCTTTACTTTAAAAAAATTAAGGAACTTTTTAATTTTTTTTAAATCTTTTAAATGAATAGCAACTCTAACAGTATCAAAAAAATTATTTTTATGATTGAATATTCTGCGCAATTTTTTGAAAACTTTTTTTTCATCTTTTAAAAAGTCTGCTCCATTGAACATCAATGCAATTTTCTTATTTTTTTTAATATTAAGTTTTTTTAGAATCTGATTATCAATGTAAGCATAATTGCCATAATCTTTTTTTTTATCAAGAAAATGAAATCCTATTTCAATAATATCTACGTTAGCTTTAGAAATATCTTTAATATATTTTTTCACATAATTATCATTGAATTTCCAATCATTGTAATAACCCCCGTCTCTTAACGTACAGTCTAATAAAGTGAGATTGTTCATAATTTAAATCTAGTTCAATAATTGAACAATGTATTATTTTTAATTTTTATTGTAAAGAAAAATGAGGAGCTAATTTTTTATAATCCTATAATAGTATTCAGAGCATCTATAATTTATAAAGAGTTAAATAGGTTAAAAAGGTGAAATAAATGGGATGGTTAGGTTTTATTTTATGCAGAAAAATTTGTGCCATATTTTACTATATATGTGTTTGAGTTAAATTCATTTTATTATTCTTAAAATTTATTTTTACTATTGTTGTATTTCCAAATTTATCGTTAGCAGCAAACGCGAAAAAATCTAAATTTTTTAAATCAATAGAATGTCTATCAAACGTGTAAGTCCATTTTGTAAAAGGTTCTTCAATAAAAAAATTTTCATGAAAGTATTTATTAGATTTAGTTTTTAATGCTAGAAAGGGTTGAGGACCAAATATTTTATCTTTAGACTCAATAAAAATTTTTTTATTATCAAATTTTACTTTAAATTTGAGTTTTTTCTTTGTCATCTTAAATTCAGTCTGAAATGCTTCCCTTGCATCTGAGAACCTAAATTTAATTTTATATTTGTTCGATGCCTTTTTTAGCATCTTATAAACACTCTCAAAATCCCTATCCATTGATCTAAAATCGTGGTTTGTGAAAGCTAAAATAGTTTTTTCTTTTCTTTTTTTTGCTAAAAATGCTTTATTAACTTCTTTTTGATTTAAAGTGGCAATTCTAGTTCCAACATTTAAGCATCTTGCAATCCACCTTCTGCTGTTTCCTTTTTTTTTATAGTTATCGTGTGCTGGATGGTAGGGAGTCCAATTTTTAGGTGCATTTTTCCAGTTCTCAAATCTTCCATAATTTAAATTAGTTTGATCACAAGATTGATTTGAAAAATCAAACGGGATGTATTGATTTAAAAACCAATGACTATCAGGATTTTCTATGTGAAATCCTGCTCTAAATACGGAAGGAAACCATGTTCTATCGATAATTCTTCTTGTAAGAATTTGGAAAAGATTGTCCGAGTTAGAGAAATAATGATTACCTGTAGTGTTAGCAACATTATTTATAGAAACTGGATGAAAGTGGAAATGTATGGTGTCTTTAATATTTTTTCTTTTAATAAATTTTGAATAATAATCGTATATTTTATGAAAACCTAAGACTCTTTTTTGTGGATTCGATGAATAATTCACGTGATCAACACAGTTCCAATTTATTTTCCAAATATTTCCGAAACTATCTTTAAATTTTTTTCTATATTCTTTATTAAAAATTATTTCATTTTGGATATTTAACTCTCTAAGACTCTTTTTGTAATTAAGTGTGTTTTCATTAAAAGATTTATAAAATAATTGCTTATCTTTTTTATTTAGTTTTAGGTTTATAGATCTGTTTAATATTTTATTTAGATTTCTTTTAGTTGGTTTGATTTGAATTTTAAAAATTTCCTTTATTCTTTTAAAAGTAAGCTTGTTAGACTCATACAAAGGACCCTCAGTATCAACTAAATGTACAATGTTTAAATAATTCATGTTAAAAAATTTGTTTATTTGTAAAGATAATATCAGAAATATCATCAAATTAAAGTAAACTGAAGACAAATAGATAAAAATATGTTTAATTGTTCAAATTCTGAACAACATTAAATTATGAAAAAAATATTGTGTTATTGCGAGTCGAATAGCAGAACAGGTTTTGGGCATTACAACAGAATCAAGATATTATTAAAAATACTTAAAATTAAAACAGCAGAAATTTACACTGAAAATCATAAATTAGCTCAACAGTTTTTTAAAGAGCATAGGATTATTAAAGGAAAAAATATTTTAAAATACTTAATTAACAATCACTATAGATATAAACTTTTGATTGTGGACCCTCCCTATTATCCAAATCAATTAAAACAACAAGAAATTTTTTCTAAAAAATTTAAAAAAATTTATAATATTGAAAAAAAAAATTTTAAAACAATTTGGTTAACTGATGAGGAAAAGCCTTCCCCAAAATACTGTGATTTACTGTTAAATGATTATCCTTTAGCTGAAAAATTCAAATATTTCTATAAAAAATTTAATAAAAAAATCCAATTAGTTCTTGGAATTTATGCATTTTTATTTTCAAAAGAAGTTTTTTCAAAAAAAAAAAAAGCTAAAAAGAAACATGTTTTAATTGCATTTGGAGGAGATGATCCAAAAAATTTGATATTAAAATTTTTTGATTTTTTTAAGACATTAGATTTTAAAAAAATATTCATAGTTAATAAAAGAACTTATAGAATTTTAAAAAAGCATGATAAAAATAAAAATTTATTTGTAATAAAAAAAAAACCAATGAGCAAATTTTTAAATTATCTTTATGAATCAATTTTTTATATTGCAACACCTTCAAACATTATGTTTGAGGGTTGGGCTTTTGGTATTAAAGGAAATGTCATACCTATTCAAAAAAGGCAGTTAAAAATGGGTCAAGCCTTTAAAAAGTTAAACTTAGTGAATCTTCTTCCATATTATAAATTATTGAATAAAAAAATATTAAGAGACAAGATAAAGATCAACTCTTTTTTAAAACCAAAAATTTTTTTTAAAAAAAAATACGCTTCAATCAATCAAATCAAACTTCTAAAATTTTATAAAAAAATTAATGACTAATATTGCGATTATACCTGCTCGAAAAGGATCAAAAAGAATAAAAAATAAAAATATAGTTCTTCTAAATGGCAAGCCGATGATTTACTGGACAATTCTTGCTGCGAGGAAGTCTAAAATATTTAAAAAAATATATGTTGATACCGATTGTAAAAAAATAAAAAAAATATCATTAAAATATGGTGCGGAGGTTCCCTTTTTAAGAAAAAAAAAATACTCTAATAACAAAGTAAATGTAAATCTTTCTACTTTGCAATTTTTATTAAATCTAAAAAAAATAAATAAAGATAAAATAAATAATATTTTTCAACTAATGCCTAACTGCCCTTACAGAGATGCAAATGATATAAAGACTCTATACAAAGAATTCAAAAAATATAAAAGTAAATTTCTGATAAGCCATGTTAGATTCTACTTCTCTAACCCTTGGTGGTCAGTATTAAAACAGAAAGATAAAATCACAAAGTTGTTTAAAAATAGTTATAAAAAAAGATCACAAGATTTACATGATTTATTTTGTCCATCGGGAGCTATTTGGATCGCTAAGTACGATTCTTTTCTTAAAGCAAAAACTTTTTATGGAAAAAACTATCAACTAGGATCTTTAGAATGGAAAAAGGGTATAGATATTGATACCAAAGAAGAATTAAAAATTTGTAGAACAATAATAAAGTAGAGATTTAAAATGAAAAAAAAAGGGCTTGTAATTTTTGGAAACGGTAATCATTGTAAAATAATCAAACAAGAGATACAAAAGCAAAATAATTTAAAAATATTAGCGATTTATAATTATTATGCAGGTAAAATTTCTTTATTAAAAGAATTCAAAAATAAAGTAAATTTAAATTCTTTCTCGAAGTTTAATGCTATTACAGCCATAGGTGATAATAAAAAAAGACAAAGCCTGGTAAAAATAGTTGAAACAAAATTTAAAAAATGTAAATGGATCACATTAATCTCTAAAGACTCTATTTTAGCTAAAAATGTAAAAGTAGGAATTGGAACAGTTATTGTTTCTGGAGCAGTTATCAACACAAATAGTTCAATTGGGGATCATTGTATAATCAATACCTCAAGCTCGATAGATCATGACGCTAAAATTGGAAATTTTTCAACTGTTGCTCCTAAAGCAGCTTTAGCTGGAAATGTAAAAATTGGAAACAATGTTTTTATTGGTATGAACTCTTCTATAAAAGAAAAAATGAGTATAAATAACAATGTCATAGTAGGTGCAATGTCTTTTGTAAACAAGGACTGTATGAAAAATTGTACTTATTTTGGTATTCCAGCTAGAAAAATTAAAAAAAACAAATCTTAAATTTACAAATTAAATAATATTTGTTATTGTTCATTTTTTGAACGTTATACGAAACTTAAAATGTCTGTACTTTCTAAAATTTATAATCTTTTAAATAATAAAGAAAAATATACTTTTTTTTTAATTTTATTTTTAACTTTAATAAATACTTTTGTAGAAATTTTGGGCATTACAGCTATTATTCCTTTAATTTCAATTACTTTAAAACAAGATCTAAGCTTATTTGAAAATTTTTTTTTTTATCCTTATTTATTAGATTTTTCTAAAAGTGAAAACTTTATAATTTTAAGTTTTGTTGCTGTCTTAGCAGTTTTTATATTGAAAAATATCTTTATTATTTTTTATAATTGGTTTTTTATAAAATTTTATACATTTGTAGGCAAAAGATTAGCAGATGAAATTTGTGATTATTATATAAATTTAGATTATTTCGATTACTTAAAACTTAAAGGTTCAAAATTTATCTATCAATGTACAGAAGCTATTGAGATGTTCAAACAGTCATTATATAATTTAATTCTATTTATTCTGGAAATTTTAGTTTTATTCAGCATCATAGCATTTCTAATATTTTTAAATCCAAAGATGTCTTTAACGATTATTTTATTTTTGATAATAACAAGTCTAATTGTTTTTTCCTTTTTTATAAAAAAAAATAAATTGTGGGGAAAATTAGCTAAAAAATTTTGGAATTTAAGAATTGGAATACTAAATGAAATTTTAATTTCATTTAAAGATATTAAAATTTTTAATTCAAAAAAGTTTTTTTTTAAAAAATTTCAATTTTCAAATCATAATGTAAATTTAAATCAATTTAAAAGCATGTTTTTATTAAGTGTGCCAAGGCCATTCTTAGAATTAGTAATAGTAATTTTACTTATTTCTTCACTTTATTTGTTATTAACCGTATTGAAACTACCACCAGATAAAATAATTTTACTTCTATCAATTTATGGTGTTTCTTTTTTTAGAATTTATCCCTCCATGACAAGGATTTCTCAAAGTTTACAAAAATTTAATTTTGGATCGTCAGCATTAGATGAATTAAAAGATATCTTAACACAAAAAAATATAGTTAATAAAAAAATCAAAGTAAAAAATAAAATAGAAATAAACGAAAAAATTGAAAGTATAGAGCTCAAAGATTTAAGTTTTACTTATAAACAAAATGATAATTACACAATTGAAAAAATTAATGTTGTTTTTCAAAAAAATATTTTTTACGGTATAGTTGGTTCCACGGGGTCTGGTAAATCAACTTTGATTGATCTAATATCTGGACTTCTTAAACCATCGAGCGGAACATTTGAAGTTAACAAAAAAACTTATAAAGATTTAGGAAATGAATGGTTTAAAAAAATAAGTTATGTGACACAAAATGTAAGTTTAATTAATGATACTCTTGAAAAGAACATTGCTTTAGGATTAGAGGAACATGAAATAGACCAAGAAAAAATCAAAAATATAATAGACAATACAGCATTAGCAGAGCTTGTCGATAAATTTAGAGAAAGAAAAGATCAAATAGTCGGCGAAAGAGGTATTCAAATCTCAGGAGGGGAAAAACAAAGAATTGGTATAGCTAGAGCTCTTTATTTTGACAGAGACATTTACATTTTTGATGAGGCAACTAATGCATTAGATAAAGATACTGAGAAGAAAATACTAACAAATCTTAAGAAAATGTTAGTAGATAAAATCTTAATTTTCATAACTCACAAAGAGAGTACTATTAAATATTTTGACAAAATTTTCTCACTAAAAGCAAAGAAATTGGAACAGATTTAATCTTATAACATGAAGAGTAATATCGTTTTTTTTCCTAGATCAGATCTTAAAATAAATGAAAAAAAAGTTTTTATTGGCAACTGGATGAAAGATTTTTTATCAAGTGAGCACCTAGCAAACTCTCATTTTATTAAAGAAACTGAAAATGACAAATTTAGTCTTCAGGAATTTAAAATAAGCGAAATAAGAAAACTTTCAGATCTTATATTAATTTCTTTATCAGAAAGATTGAATAATATTCACAATTTAAATTGGAGTATTAGATCATGGAAATATCTTATAGGGCCTTGGTTAGAAATTTTTATATCTATAATATACGACAGATTGGAAATAGCGAGTAGAATATTAGAAGATAAAAACATTAGTGCTGATGAGTTTTGCAATAAAGGCAAAGTTATCTCCTTAATCACTTATAATTACAAAGACTTTACGTCGGTTATCTCTACCCCCAGCTGGAATGAAAAGCTTGTGTTTAGATTGATGTACATTTTAAAAACTAAAGATTTTAATACTGAAGCAAATCTTGAAAACTTGGAAAAAAAAACTTTTACACAAGATATAAATAAATTAGATATTCTAAAATATGAAATAAAAAATTTCTCTCTTAAAATATTAGAAAGAGTTTTTTGTATGTTTAACAATTATGTTTTTTTCATTCCAAATCTAGGTACTAAATTTAACTTTATAAAAACGCTTTTTTTTTTAAAACAGTTTCCTTTTTTTTATTCTTTTAATTTTTTAAAAAATAAGACTGTAAAATATGGGGTAAATAAGCAGTTAAGAAAAAAATTAATTTTAAATTATGATTATAAAAATCAAAAAGAAAAAATAATTGTAAATTTGATTATAGAAAATTTACCTACAGTCTATTTAGAAGGTTTTAAAAAATTAAGAGATCTATCAAAAAATTCTTTTATGCCTAGTAAAAATAACCTTATCATTGTAAGTCAAAGTGTACTAAGGGACAATGTTTTTAAATTTTGGACTGCGGAAAAGATAAACAGTGGGGCAAAATTGGTTTTAATTCAACATGGTTCAAGTTATGGATATAAAAAATGTTGGCAAAATGAATATTATGAAGTTGATATATCTGATAAATTTTTATCTTGGGGATGGAAAAATAAAGAAAAAATTTATCCCGTCGGTAATATTGGTTTAAGTAAAAAAAAAAAATTTAAAATAAGAAAAAATAAATCTTTATTGATTATATCAGGGCTTAATAGAATTTTAAAAATAGATAATTGCCTTTTTGATAGTGGAAATTTAAAATTTCAGAAAAAGAATATTCAATATTTTTTTGATAACTTAAACTATAACAACTTTAAGAAGATAAACATTCGTGAACATCCTCAAGGCAAAAGAAAATTTAGTGTGCCTTTTTCAAAACTTTTTAAAAATGATAACATCAAGATTGATTACGTAAACATTAATGCTAATCTTGAACAACTTATCAATAAACATTCTTTGGTAATAACAACTTATGACTCTACAGAGTTTTACTATATGTTATCAAGGGAAAAGCCATGTTTGCAAATTTTTCAAAGAAAATACATAAAGGAAGAGTTTTTAAATTTCTTTGATGAACTGTACGAATGTGGAATTTTACATGAAGATGCAATTTCATTGGTGAAAAAAGTAAATTTTATAGGCGGCAATCCTCACGAATGGTGGTTTTCAAATGAAATAAAAGAAAAGAGAGATTATTTTTGCAAAAAACTTATTAAAACTAAAATTAATTATAATTTATTTTACCAAGAGATGAAATCTATCAAAAATCAATAAAAAAATTAAGATTATATATCTTTTTTTATAAAAAAATTATTGACATAAAACTTATAATATATAATGTTTGTTCATTAATTGAACATATGAAAAGCAATCAAGATCACTTAAACTTAATGAGGCAAATAAACAATAAGCCTGCATCCACGCAAAGAGAACTTGCAAAAAACCTTGGGTTTAGCCTTGGAAAACTTAATTATTGTATTAAAGCTCTGAAAGAAAAAGGCATGGTCAAGATTAAAAACTTTAAAAGAAATAAAAATAAGATTGAGTATATCTATGCACTTACACCAAAGGGAATAAGTTACAGAACAAAACTAACTATAAATTTTATGAAAAGGAAAATAGATGAATATGACCAGCTACAAAAAGAACTTAAGATCTTAAAAACGAGAAATAACAAATAAAATAATAAATAATTCAAATCTATAACCTATTTTATTTTAACCATGAAAAACATAAATATTGAAAGATCACTCAAAGAAATTTTACAGAACCTTTACTCAATAAAAAAAAAAGATCTTATTTTCATTAAAAAAAAAAACTCAAATTATAATTTAAATAAAAAAAAAATTATTATATTTTTAAGAAACTTGACTAGAGTCGAGGTAATAAAGTATTTTATTTTTAAAAAAAATGAAATCAGAATAGTCTATAAAAACAAAAATTCTTTATATTGTAAAAGACTTTTTCCTAATTTGAATTATCAAGTGAAACACAAAGCAGTGCTAAAAAAATACTTTGAACACTTCACATTTTTTTTAAATCCAAATTTTAAAATAATTTCTTTAATCTTTTTAAAAAAAAAAAATGGATTTTAATTTCAATTTAGAAAAATCTACTGGAATTTCTTTTAGCCAGGGAAAAGGATATATAGAAAAATTTTATTTTTTATCTAACAAAAGAAATATAATATTTTTAAAAAACGAATTTGAGGGTTATAAATGGTATTTAAAAGCAGTTGACTTAAAAGCTTACAAAAAATTGAAAAAAATTCAAAAAAATAATAAAATTATTTTATTAAGAACTCCAGTTTTTTCTGGACGTATTTTTAAATTTTGGAATAGAAATCTAAAAAAAAAATTTTTAATAGAAAAGGTATTAAATCACTACAAAGAGGTATGGAAAGTTGAAAATAAGCTTGTTCCATATCATGGTGATTTGACACTCTCTAATATAATTTTTTCACAAAAAAAAGAAATAAGAATCATTGATTGGGAATTTTTTGAGAAAAAACAACCCTGGGGCTTGGATATTTGTAATTTTCTAATCTCACTTATTGCGTTGCCGGCATTAGCTGAAAAAAAAGATAACTTTAAAAAAGATGAAGCTCTAACTTTTCAACTATATTGGAAATCTTTTTTTTATAATGACAGTTTTGAATATCTTGAAAATCCAATTCTTTTTTTAAAAAAAAAAACGAGGTTATTTGAAAAAAATTATTTAACTAAATTAAGTCAAAAATTAGAAAAAAATATAACATATTTAATTAAAGATGCTCAAAAATAGAATTGGACTACTTATTTCGTGGCCTCGAGAAATTGATATCTTTTCAAAATTTTTTGAAGCTAAATCTCAAAAAATTGATTTTATTGTTAATGATAATTTTTCCTTTGAAAAAGGAAGAAATTTTTCGAATAAAAAAATAGTTGAAATATTAAAAGAGAAAAAGATTATATTTAGGTATTTTTCTGAAATTTATAAAAAGGAAAAATATAAAGTAATTATTAGTACTGGCGAGTTCTCTGGTTATCATATTAGTGTTTATTCTCTATTTAGATTTATATATGGAAGAACAATTGGGTCTATCATAGAGTATTTTGGACTATCATTATATTTTTTTAAAAAATTTGGTAGAAGCTTTACAGCTGATGGTAATAATAGCAAGATTGGAATTAGTTCATTTCCAGAAAAAAAAATAGGTAAAATTGTCGTAAAATTCCCTGATGGTATAGATATTAAAAAAAAAAATTATCCTTATGATTTTTACAAAAATATTTTTGATATTTTTTTTTCATACTGTGATTTTGAAATAGATTTAATTCGGAAAAAATTTAACAATAAAATACTAAAAAAAATTGATTATTTTAGGTACGATTATGTTCAACATTATAAAGGAAATTTTAACAAGTTAGACCATAAAATTGATAAAGCAAAAAAAACAATCTATTGGCTGCCAACTCATATTGACAACGGTAAAGACGAGGATAAAAATTTATCGAATTGGATTTATAAACTTAATTTTCTTAATAAACATTTTAATATAATTCTTAGACCACACCCAAAAACTATATCTAGAAATAAAGATTTGATACATGAAATTTCAAAGTTAGATTATATTTTGGATACAGATTTTGATAAAAAAATAGGAGAGGCAATAATCAATTCAGATTTAATATTTGCTGATTACGGGGGTATAGTTTTTGATACTCTTTATTTAGAAAAAAAAATTATATTATTAGACTTAGACTCAAAAACAAACTTTGTAAAAACTCTTAAAGATATAGAGTCTGTTGATATAGACATTAGAAATCATCTAAAAAGTTTAAAAGATGAAGACACAGAAAAAAATATAATGAGCAAACTAAGAATTGTTATTGATGAAAATTTAGAAAGAGTAAAAACACTTAAAAATCATTATTTTGGTAAAAAAAATTACTTAAATTTTGAACAAACCCTAGGATACTTACAGGATTTATTATGATTCTTTTAATACATATTTACAGATGTTTAAAAAGATTTTTAAAATTTCCTATTCAATTTTCCAAAAATTTTTTTAGTGATTTTAAAAAAGATTATTTTTCTAATAATGCCCAATCACAAATAGTGTTAATCTTAGGTTTGCCTAAATCTGGTACCACTATGATAGAGTGGATTCTCGATGAAATAGGGTACGTTAATCAAACTGTGTCGTCTTTAAGACTGTTTGATGTAAGAAATTTAAAACACCATCATGATCTCTCATCTCAAATGTTGAATTTAATACCCAAAAATAAAAACACTTTTTTAAAAAGACATACCGAAGCATCAAAAAGAAATTTAGATTTAATTAGTAACGGTAATTTTAAAGTAATTGTAAGTATAAGAAATTTATTAGACGTAATGATAAGCAGATATCTTCATATGATTTCTGATAAGAGTTTACCACAATATAATTTATATAAAGGTTTAAACTATATTGATGGTTTTAAAAAATCCTTAATTATTAATCATCGTCAAAATGAAATCCCGATTAATGTTTTTGAAAACTGGATTGAAAATTGGTTGAGAGAAATTAATCATAATAAACAAAAATATTGCCTTTTAAATTATGATGATTATAAGAAAGATAAATTACAATATTACAAAAAAATTTTTCATTTTCTAGGTTTAGACTCTCATAAAGCCGTAGTTCTTCTAAAGAAAAATTTAAGTCATGAAAACGAACTTAAAACTCAAAGTTTAGAAAAAAATTTAAAAAAGAATTTAAATGCTCAAACATTTAACAAAAATTCATCTAAGGTACGAGATATAATAAAAGCAAATAATGATGCTATAACATTTTTTAATAGTAAGGTAAAAAATGAAAAAAATAAATTTAAATTATAGATTTTAAGATGAAAAAGAAAGTGGAGAAATTATAAAAAAAATACTCGAATTAAAAAAAAATAATTTGTTTATTTAAAATTGATGAATAAAAAAAAAATAATAGTGATTGGCGGCACTGGATTTTTGGGATTTCATTTTTCTAAACTTTGTTTAAAGAAAAAGATGACAGTAATTAGTGTTTCAAGGAAAAAACCACCTAAAAAAAGATATTTAGAAAAAGTAAAATATTTACTCAGCGATATTTCAATTAAATCTCAAATTACAAAAAATCTTAAACACCATTTGAATGCAGATTTTATTGTTAATTTTGGTGGAGAGGTGGATCATAAAAAAGCAAAAAAAGTTCTGAGAAGTCATTACTTCGGAGTAAAAAATATTTCAGAAATTTTTTTAGACCAAAATTTAAAAAAATTTATACAAATTGGAACAAGTTTAGAATATGGTAAATCAAAATCTCCACATAATGAGTTAATAAGACCCAAACCCATTTCAAATTACGGCAAAGCAAAATTAATTGCTACATCATTTTTAATAAACTTATATAAAAAAAAAAATTTTCCAGTATCAATTGTCAGACCATATCAAATATATGGTCCCTATCAGGATAAGAATAGATTAATACCAATAGTAATCAAAAGCTCGTTAAAAAATATTAAGTTTCCATGCTCTGACGGTAATCAATTTAGAGATTTTTTATATGTAGATGATTTTGTAAGATTTGTTTTCCAAGTTATGATAAAAAAAAAAGAAAGTGATGGAGAAATATTTAATATTGGATTTGGGAAAACAATTAAGGTAAAAAAAGTAATTCAATTAATTAATTCTTTAATTAAAAAAGGAAGACCAATCTTTGGACAAATTAAACTTAGAAAAGAAGAAAATTTAATTACTTATCCCAACATAAAAAAGGCTAAAATTTTATTAAAATGGAAACCAAAAATTAGTTTTAAAAAAGGAATAATAAAAACAATTAATTATTATAAGAAAGAAAGATGAAAGTAGTAATATTAGCAGGTGGGTTAGGAACTCGATTAGGGGAATATACACATTCTATTCCAAAACCTATGGTAAAAATTGGGAAATTTCCAATTATAGTTCATATAATGGGACATTATCTAAAATATGGTTTTAATGATTTTATCCTAGCGACTGGATATAAAAATTTTATCTTCAAAAAATATTTTACAAATTTTAAAAAGTTTGGAAAACCATTCAAGACGAAAATTTTTAAAAAGAAGTGTTTTATTACAATCGCAAATACAGGGTTAAAAACTTTTACAGGCGGAAGGCTAAAAAGAGTTAAGAATTTAATAACTGATAATAATTTTATGTTTACTTATGGGGATGGAGTTTCTGATGTAAATTTAAAAAAGTTATTAACATTCCATGAAAAAAATAAAAAATTAATAACTATAACCGCAGTACGCCCACCAGCTAGATTTGGAGAAATAATAATTAAAAAGGAAAAAGTAAAATCTTTTATAGAAAAACCACAAGTTACAAATGGTTGGATAAATGGAGGTTTTTTTGTGGCAAATAAAAATTTTTTTAAAATGATAAGAAATGATGCAGAAATATTAGAGAAAAGGCCGCTCGAGTTAGCATGTAAAAAAAAAGAATTAGTCGCATTTAGACATAACGGTTTTTGGAAATGTATGGATGTAAAAAGAGATAGAGATGAATTAGAGAAAATTCTAAAAAAAAGCAAATGGCAAACGTTTTAAAAAAACACTTTAAAAATAAAAAGGTTTTAATTACTGGCAACACTGGTTTTAAAGGTTCCTGGCTATCATTCTGGTTACAAAGAAGTGGAGCTGAAGTGATGGGAATATCTTTAAATGAAATTTCTCAGCCCTCATTTTTTAAGGCTTTGAACTTAAAAAAAAGAATAAAATACAAACAAATTGATATAAGAAATCTCAAGTTGATACGAAGCACGATGCAAAAATTTCAACCTGATTATATTTTTCATCTTGCCGCTGATGCGATAGTTAAAAATGCTTACAAAAATCCAAAAAAAGCTTGGGAAACAAATACTTTAGGGACTATTAATATCCTAGAGTCCTTAAAAAAATTTAAAAAAAATGTCGTGGCAGTATTAATCACGAGCGATAAAGTCTACAAAAATCTTGAAATAAATAGGGGGTACTCTGAAAATGATATTCTTGGAGGATACGATCCTTATAGCGCTTCTAAAGCATCAGCAGATTTGGCTATACAATCTTATTTTCACTCTTATTTGAAAAAGAAAAAAAATTTAAAAATTTGTATTGCTAGAGCAGGAAATGTAATAGGAGGTGGAGATTGGGCAGAGGGAAGAATTATACCAGACTGTGTTAAAAAATGGTCTAAGTTTAGATCAGTTAAAATTAGGAACCCAATTTCAACAAGGCCTTGGCAACATGTTCTCGACGTTTTGTATGGATACATAATTTTAGGAATTAAAATGAAAAAAAATACTTCACTTAATGGCGAGGCATTTAATTTTGGACCAAAAAGACAAAATAAAAAAACTGTAATTGAAGTTGTAAAAGAAATGCAAAAAAATTGGAAAAAGTCTAAATGGAAAATAACCAAAAATAAAAAATTTAATGAGTCAAATTTGCTTCAATTAAATTCCTTTAAAGCAAAGAGCAAGTTGAAATGGCATTGTAATCTGAGTTTTGAAAAAGCAATTAGTTTTACAGTTGAATGGTATAAAACTTTCTATTTTAATCGAAAGAATATTTTAGCTCTTACTTCAAACCAAATCCAAAGCTATGAAAAACTCACTTTGAAAAAATTTAAACTTTGAAATGACAACGCCACCTTTAGTAAGCATTATAATGAACTGTTATAACGGTGAAAAATATTTACAAGAAAGTTTACAAAGTATCTTTACACAAACTTATGAAAACTGGGAGCTTATATTTTGGGACAACTTATCTTCTGATAGTAGTAAGGAAATTTTAGAGAAACATCAAGACAGAAGAATTAAGTATTTTTGCTCTAAACGTTTTTTAAATTTATACGAGGCCAGAAATCATGCACTAAAAGAAGCATCAGGAAAATATGTGTGTTTTTTGGATGTAGATGATTTATACGAAAAAGAAAAAATTGACCTTCAGGTTAAATTTTTAGAGGAAAATGAGGAATTTAAGATGGTTTATTCAAATTACTTTACACTTGATGAACAAATAAAAAAGAAATTTGTTAAATTAAAATTCAATTTGCCAACAGGAAAAATTACAAGAAAAATATTAAGACACTATACTGTTGGTATAATAAACACTTTATTGAAAAGAGAAATATTTGAAAAAGATAAATTTATGAATAAGTATAACATAATTGGTGATTTCGATTTTTTTGTAAGAATAAGTAGAAATATTAAAATCGGTTGTATTCAAAAACCTTTGGCGACTTATAGGCTACATGCAAAAAATTACTCAAAATTAAAAGTTAAGGTTTTTCATGATGAGTTAAAATCATGGATAAAAGAAAACGAAGAAGATTTTAATAATGCAGGATATACCTTTTTTTATCAAAAAATATACCTTTTTAAGCTAAAGGTAAAAATACTTTGCGAAAATTTTTTTTAAAGAATTAATATGCGTGAAAAAGACTTAAATATTCTCAAATACTCTTATCTAATTTTAATTTTAAGTTTTTATTTTTTTGGTTTTTTTCAAAGAGAGAATATTGCTGGAGGTGCTGAACAAGATTTTTTGAAATTTACCTGGCCAGTTATTAATTCTTTTAAGGAAAACTTTTTTTATACTCTTGAAAATTACGGTTCCTTTGGCGAAGGTAGCTTTCCTTTATTTCATATTTTAAACGCATATTTAAACCCATTCACTTTTAATGAAATTTACTTTCAAGGATCAATCACACTGATATCCTTATTAAATATTGTTTTTTTTGCAAAAATAATTAAAAAAAGATTAAGGATATCTCAAATAGACTCAATTATTTTTTCAAGCGTTCTATTATTTTTACCTTTTTTTAGGTCATCAGCTTATTGGGGTATAACTGAAAATTTAGGATGGTTATTTTTAATCCTATCTATAAATTTCTACCTAGATTATGAAAGTAAAGACTCAAAAAAAAGAACTTTATTCCACATATTCTTAATATGCCTTTTTTCTAGTTTAGCTTTATATACAAGACCATATTTGGTTTTTTTTCCGATTTTTATTATGTTGACCTTTCTTTTTAAAAGAGATTATTTTTTTATATTACGCGCTGGTTTATTTTATTTTTTATTTTCATTACCTGTTTTTTATTTGCTATATTTATGGGGTGGAATTTTTTATGAGTTAGGATCAAATAATACTAGTTTGGTCGCTGATTACCATAATCCAAAATTTATTTTAAAAAATTTGGTTATCTTTTCATCGATATTATTATTTTATTTAACGCCTTTCAAATTATCAGAGTGGATAAAAAGTTCTCCTAGTGTTGATACTAAACAATTATTAATTTTTATAATAATTTTTGGTTTTTTAATACTATTAAACTATTATCATATATTTGATTATTTGGAGTCCACAACTCTTGGTGGAGGAGTAATTTTAAAGATTAATCAAATATTTTTTGATAACTTTATTTTATTTCTATTTATTTCCACAATAGGATTTCTTCTAATTTATGACTATTTTTTTATATCTAAAAAGAATTTTATACTATTAATTTCTTTAATAATTTTTTGTTTCCCAAAGCATATATTTCAAGAATATTACGAGCCCTTGGTAATAATAATAGCTTTAACCTTAATTGATTTAGATAAAATAAAATTTCAAACTTTAAAAGAAAATAGAACTTTATTATTATTTATCATTTATTTCTTTTCTTACTATTGTGGAAGTTTTTTATATAGAAGTTTTTGAAACTTTTATCTCAATATATATGGTTTGGGCAGAGGTATAATAAACTTTCCTTTAAATCCTTTATTTTTAAAATTTTTTATTAGACTTTTGGAAATATGCCATGAAAGTAATAACAAATAATCTGGCTTTTCTTTTTTAAAAATATTCTCTTCTACGATTGGAATATTTGTTCCGGGCATATATTTTCCTATTTTGTATGAACCTTTTATTTCTAAAATATATTTTATAATATCTTCGTTTAAACCGACATAATTTACTAAAGTTGCAGCTCTTGATGGAGCGCCTACGCCAAAAATTTTCTTATTTTTAGATTTAAGGTTTTTAAGTAAAGAATATAAATTTATTTTAGACAACACCACTTTTTTCTTAAATTCATTGAATGATTTATGATTAAGAAATTTTTTTTCGTACTTAAGAATATTATTAACTGATGAATGCTTTTTTTGTTTTTTATTATTTGTGACATATACTCTAATAGATCCGCCGTGAGTAGGAATTTTTTTTACGTAAAAAATTTTTAAATTAAATTTACTAAAAAGATAATTTAGGCTTGATAAAGAGTAATATCTCATATGCTCATGGTAAATAGTGTCATATTGGACTGTTTTCAATAATGAAACTAAATAATGAGACTCAGTTATAAATACTCCATCTTTATCTAAAATTTTTTTAATATTTTTAATAACTTGTTCAACATCATCAATATGTGCAAAAACATTTGTTGCAGTTATAAGTTTTGCCTTACCAAATTTTTTTAAAATGTATGAGGTAGCTGAATTATCAAAGTATCTTATAAGAGTTTTTATACCTTTCTTAATTGCCAATTTCCCTATTAATTCAGGAGTAACTCCTAACACTTTATGATTTTTCTTAAAATTTCCAAGCAGATTTCCATCGTTTGAGCCAATATCAATAACTAGATCTTTTTTTTTTAAACTTAATATTTTCTTAGTTTCAAGGTACAGATCCTTAAAGTTCTCTCTAAGAATTTTCGTCGTACTACTTGTGTATGGATATTCTTTGGGAAATATTATTTCCTTATTTACAATAGTCCCTAATTGTACTAGCTTAGAACTTCTTGAATACATCAATTCAGTTGGAAAAAATGTTTCCTCTTTTTTACTTGAATTAATATTGATATAATTATTTACTGGAGGCAAATAACCTAAAGACAAAATTTGTTCTAAATCTTTTTTTTTAGAAATTTGACATCTATCAATTGTCTTTGATTTACTATTCATATAAGTTTTTTTAAAAAAGACTAATTATGTTTAAAACATTTTTATGATAAACAAAAGAAAAATTTCTATTATTGGAGGAGCTGGCCACGTGGGCTATCCATTAGGACTTATTTTTAGTTCAAAAGGGTTTGAGGTAAACTTAATTGATAAAAATCTTAAAAATTCAAATAAAATTAATTTAGGCAAAAGTCCTTTTTTAGAAGAGGGGAGCGAAGCATTATTAAAGAAAATGCTAAAAAAAAAAAGAATTAAAGCCTCACAGGAATTGAAAAGTGTTTTAGAGAGCAAGTATATAATTATTTGTATAGGCACACCTATTGATAATAATCTTAGTCCTGAAATAAAGAGATTTTTGAATTTTTTTAAAGAATTGAGGAAATATTTAAAAAAAAATCATCATATAATAATCAGAAGCTCTGTTTATCCTGGAATATGTGAAAAAGTTTATAATATTATTAAAGATAAAAATAAAAATTTAAGTTATTGTCCAGAGCGTATTGTTCAAGGAAAATCAATTAAAGAACTTCCAAATATTTCACAACTTGTTTCGGGAAAAAATATTACAAGCATAAGAGAGTCCGCTAATTTATTTAAAAAAATTTGTAAAAAGATTATTACTGTAGAAATTATAGAAGCTGAGCTAATTAAACTTTTTTCAAATGCATATAGATATGTTCATTTTGCAATATCTAATCAATTCTATATGATTTGTAGAGATCAAGGTTTAAATTTCTTTAAAATAAGAGAAATTATGAAAGATGGGTATAAAAGAAATGCACATATCCCAATGTCTGGTTTCACAGCAGGTCCATGTCTTCTTAAAGACACGATGCAATTATCCTCTTTTTATAACAAGAAATTCTCATTAGGTCATGCTGCAATGAATGTAAATGAGGATATGCCTAAATTTATTTATAATGATTTGAAAAAGAATATTGATTTAAAGCATAAAACTATCGGACTTTTAGGTCTTACTTTTAAAGCTGATTGTGATGATATAAGAGACTCATTAGCAATTAAGTTATTAAAATTTTTAAAAAATAAAAAAATAAAAATATTATATTCCGATGAATATTATTTTATGAAAGGCTCTATTACAAAAAAAAAACTTATCGAAAAATCTGATATTATTATAATTTCTACACCGCATTCTTCGTATAAAAAAATAAAAATTCCAAAAAAGAAATTATTGATTGATATCTGGGGACATATTAATTAGTTTTAATAGATTTTGCTGGTATACCAGCTACCATATCGAAGTCTTTTACATCCCTTATAACGACTGAACCGGCACCTATAATAGCACCTTTACCAATTTTAACTTTTTGCTTAATTGTTGAATTAGCTCCAATATAAACATTCTTTCCTACCTCTACGTTTCCAAGCAATAAAGCTTTCGGAGCTATTGTTGAAAATTCACCTATTATGCAGTCGTGATGAATTTGAGCTCCTATATGAATTTTGACACCATTATTAATTTCTACGTTCGGCATTATTTTTGAATAATTTTGAATTATTATGCAGTTTTTTTTTGATAATTTTAGTTTGGATGATTTTGCAAGATAAGATTTTTTAAAAATAAAATTTTTACAATTTTTTTTATAGATTGTTTTATATAGCTCTTCCCTTTTAGTATTATCGTCAACAGCTATTAGAACATTTGGGTTATATTTCTTTTTGATTATATTCCAATTTTCTAATGTATGATCTCCAAGCCATTTTTTTTTATTTATAGATTTATAAAATCTTTTATTTTCAGAGAAATAGCCAATGAAGGATCTTCTATTTTCTTGGATCAAATCAATAAAATCATTATCTACTCCAACTAAACAAAATTTTTTACCAGGCATATTTAAACTATAATCTAATGCTTTGTACTTTCAAGAAGAGTTAAATTTATATATACAGTATTTACTCTAATTTAATAATTTATGCTCGAAAAAAAGAAAAAAAAAATCAACTTTTGGGAACCTATAATTGGAACTCAAGAAATAAAAAATATAAAAAAAGTTTTAAACATGAACTGGCCTAATGAAGGTCTTTTTACGAAATTACTTGAGGAAAAAATAAAGAAAATTTTAGGAGTAAAGTATGCAGTTTGCACTACAAGCGGGACAGCAAGCATTTTTTTATCTTTAAAAGCTGTCGGAGTGAGCAGAAAACACGAAGTTATTATTCCAGATATTACTTTTGGCGCAACAGCAATGGCAGCTTCCTTAACAGGTGCAAAAATTGTTTTAGTAGATGTAAATAAAGAAAACCTTAGCTTTAACTTAAAAGAGTTAAAAAAAAAAATTAACAATAAAACAAAAGCGATATTACCTGTCCACATCTCTGGAAGAGGAGCAAATCTCAAAGATATAAAAAAAATAATTAACAGAAAAAAAATTTTTATAATTGAAGATGCTGCTGAAGCACTATATTCAAAAAGCAATAATCAATTTCTAGGAACAATTGGAGACCTTGGATGTTTCTCATTAACAGCTAGCAAGACTATTACCACTGGTCAAGGCGGGGTAATAGTGACTAACAATAATAATTTTTTTAAAAAAGTTAAACTTTTAAAAAATCAGGGTATAGTTGGAAAGTCAGATGGAGGGAATGTAAAACATACAATAATTGGATATAACTTTAAATTTACAAATTTACAGGCAGCTATGGGTTTAGCTCAAATCACAAGTTTAAAAAAACGGGCAGCTAAATTAATTAAAAACAATAAAATGTATAGAGATAAGTTAAAATCAGTAAGTGAAATTAAAGTTTTGAATTTTAACTTTTCAAAAGGTGAAGTTCCACTTTGGACTGACGTGATTGCTTACAAAAAAAGAGATAAGTTAATTGATTATTTAAGATTAAATAACGTAGAGTGTAGAAAGTTTTGGTTTCCCCTTCATCTCCAAAAGCCATTTAAACAATCAAGTAAAAAGTTTAAGGTCTCGTCTTTAATTTATAAAAAATTATTTTGGCTTCCATCGTCATTGAATCTTAATGAAAAAAAAATATCATTCATCTGTAATTTAATAAAGAAGTTTTATAAAAAAAATAAATGAATAAAAAACTTTCCATTGTAATTCCAGTTTTTAACGAGAAAGATAGTCTTTCTTTAATGATAAAAATTTTAAACTCTACGTTAGAATTTGAAAATGAAATAATTATTGTTTATGACGATGAAAATGACAACTCAATTACAATAGCAAAAAAGCTACAAGAGGATTTTAAAAATATTATTTTAGTACACAATAAACTTGGAAAAGGAGTAAAATATGCACTCAAGGCAGGCGTGATCAAGTCAAAATATGATATAATTCTTATCACAGCGGTTGACGAAATATTTCCCATATTATCAATTGAAAAAATGATAAAAATGATAGTAGACGAAAATTATGATTTCGTAAGTGGAACAAGATATAAGAATGGCGGCAAAAGATTAGGAGGTTCTTTAATTGGTCATTTGTTATCTTTTATAGCAAACAAATCTTTTAGTTTTATTACTAAATTTCCATTATCTGATTTAACCACAGGTATAAAAATGTTTAAGAAAAACTTTTACGATAAAATTGAAATTTCCTCGAACCCAGTCGGATGGGTATTTGCATTTGAAATGTCAATAAAAGCTTATACCATGAATTTAAAAATAGGTGAGGTCCCATTAATATCTGTTGATAGACTTTTTGGGGGCACCTCTACCTTCAAGTTAGGCGCATGGATAAAGGAGTATCTAAAATGCTATTTTTGGGGAATAAAAACTATTTTAAAAAATAAATGATAAAAGGTAATATTTTATTGATCGGCGGATCTGGGAATCTTGGTCAGAAAATAATAAATTCCAAATTATTTAATAAAATCTTTCATCCAAAAAAAAAATCTTTAGATTTACTTAAATCACATCAAATTTATAAATTTATAAAACAAAAAAAAATTGATATAATCATTAATTGTGCATCAATCGCTCGAATGAAAGAGTGCGAAAAGAATAAAAGTAAAGCAATAAATAATAATATTTTAGGAACTTTCAATCTAGTAAATTCAATCTTAAAATATAAAAGAAATAAAAGAAAAAATGTATTATTAATTCATATTTCTACAGATGCTGTTTATCCCTCAATTAAAGGAAATTATTCAGAGGATTCTGGTTTAGGACCTTATAACGTTTATGGTTGGACAAAACTTTCAGCGGAATACCTAGTTAAAATTTTAAAAGACCACATAATAATAAGAACAAGATTTTACGATAAAAAAAAAATCAAATATAAGTTTTCTGCTTCGGATATTTTTACTTCCCAGGTCGATATAGGTCTCATCCCTAAATATATCAAATATCTAATTTTAGAGAAATATAGGGGGGTAATAAATGTTGGGGGAAAAAGAATTTCAGATTATAATTTATATAAAAAAGAAAATAAAAAACTTAAGCCTTTTAAAAGAAAAAATTTAATTAAAAAACTTAATTTTATTATTGCCAAAGACTCGTCACTTATTATCAAAAAATTTCAAAAGATAAAAAGCAAATATGAATAATTTTCCTTTAGATATAGTCATACCTATATACAATGAGGGTGAAAAAATAATTAAATTAATAAACTTGATCGAAAAAAACGTAAGAACCAATCACAGAATTCTCCTATGTTACGATAATAAAACAGACGATATTTTTAAATTTGAGAGTAAACTATCTAAATTTGACTCAGAAATTAAATTGGTTCAAAATCCAGAACAAGGTCCCTGCTCGGCGATAAAAGCTGGTTTAAATTACGGTGAGTCCGAGTCAGTAATAGTTTATCCTGCTGATGATTTTATAAATTTTAATATTATCGATAAAATGTATGAAGCCTTTAAATCAGGAAATGATGTAGTTGTTGCGAGCAGATTTATGAAAGGAGGATCAATGGTTGGTTGTCCGGTTGTAAAATCAATTTTAGTAAGATTTGCATCAACTACTTTATATTTTTTTTCAAGTATTCCAGTTAAAGACGCGAGCAATGGATTTAGATTATTTTCTAGAAAATTAATAAATACTGTCGAAATTGAGTCTAGATTAGGTTTTGCATACTCATTAGAACTTTTAGCTAAGTGTAATAGGCTGCGTTTCGGAATTAAAGAAATCCCAGCTCAATGGGAAGAAAGAAGTGAAGGATCTAGTAGATTTAAAATATTGAAATGGTTGCCGGACTATTTAAGGTGGTATTTTTACGGACTCGAAACAACCTGGTTTAGAAAAAAATATGTTAGAAAGAAGTAATTATGAAAAAATATAATAAAAGTTTTCTAGTCACAGGTGGCACTGGATTTATTGGGGCCGGTATCACAAAACTATTAATAAAAAAAAATTTTAAAGTTAAGATATTCGATAATAATTCAAGAGGGCATTTAAATAAATTCAAACTTGAGAGAAAAAGATTTAAATTTATAAAAGGAGATATTAGAAACAGAAAACAAGTTTTAAGAGCATGTAAAAATGTAGATGCAGTAGTTCATTTAGCATATGTGAATGGCACAAAATATTTTTATAAGGAGCCAGTAAAAATTCTTGAAATAGCTGTAAAAGGTATTTTGAATGTTATCGAAAGTTGTATCGAAAATAATATTAAGGAACTTTATCTAGCATCAAGTTCTGAGGTCTATCAGACACCTGATAAAATTCCAACTGATGAATATGAGATGCTCAAAATTCCAGATATCCACAATCCAAGATATTCGTACGGAGGTGGAAAAATTTTAACTGAACTAATGGGTATTAATTATGGAAAAAAATATTTCAAAAAACTTATTATTTTCAGACCACACAATGTTTATGGTTCTGACATGGGTAATGAGCACGTAATACCTGAGTTTATTAATCGTTTTAGAAATCTTAAAGGAAAAAAATTTAAGATACAAGGAAATGGTGATGAAACAAGGTCATTTATTTTCATTGATGATTTTGTAAAAGGATTTGAGTGTATATTAAAAAAAGGAAAACACTTAGAAATTTATAATATCGGCACTGATGAGTTAGTCTCGATCAAGCAATTAGCTTTTAAATTGGCAAAAATTTTTAAAAAAAAAATAGTATTAAAAAAAACAAAATTAGCAAGAGGCGGAACTAAAAAAAGATTACCTAGTATTAGAAAAATCAAAAAAATTGGATTTAAACAAAATGTTAAGCTTGAGGAAGGATTAAAATCTTTAGTTCAACAGAAACTTTATGATTAAAGATTTAAGTATTATTTTTCCAAGCTATAATGAGGAAAAAAGACTAAAAAATACTTTTAAACAAATTTTAAAGTTTAAGAAAAAGCTGAAGAAAAGACGGTTAGAGGTCATTTTTGTTGATGATGGAAGCTGCGATAATTCTCAAAATTTGATTAATAACTTTAGAGAAAATCAAAAAAAAAAAGGATTGAAGGTACAAAGTATTTTATTTGAAAAAAATATAGGCAAAGGCTTTGCTTTAAAAAAAGGTATTCAGAAATGCACTATGAAATGGGTACTAACATCAGACGTTGATTTATCAGTGCCCTTAGATCAAGTTCTTAAATGGGAAGATTCAATGTTAATTAAAAAAAACAAAATATATTTTGGTTCTAGAAACCTGAGCGACTCAAAAGTTATCAAGAAAAAATATCGTTATGTTTTAGGAGCAATTTTAAATTTTCTAACAAAAAAAATTCTAAATACAAATATCAAAGATACTCAGTGTGGATTTAAATTATATGAAAAATCAAAAGCAAAAAAGCTTTTTTCAAATATGATGGTAAAAGGTTTTGCACATGACTTAGAATTAGTTTTGATTGCAAGAAAATTGAGATTTTCAATTAAAGAGCTTCCCATTAAATGGACTCATAAAGATGGCAGCAAGGTAAATATTTTCTTTGAACCTATAAAAATGTTTTTAATTCTCCTGTTTCTGAAAGTTAAATATTTTTAATTCGAAAGTCTAATTTTTTTAATATTAAAACCTAGTTTTCTAGAATCAGGGTTAATCAAAAGATCTAGTGGTGAAATTGGGTTATTATTTTGAAATCTAAGTTCAATATTTTTAGTATTTAATTTTTCTTTACTTATTTTAATCTTAATAATTCTATTTTTATTAGTTAAATCACTATCATAATCAAATTTAATTTTGTTATTGAATTTATTGTTCACGAAAATACCTAAATTTAAATTTTTAAGCTTTTCATTTATGAATGGAGCACACTCAATTTCTAAAACTAAATCTTTTGAAATATCCTCAATTGTAAACAATAAATTTGAAAATTTTCCTTCACTCCATGCTCCATTTTTATCAAAATTGTGAGTCCAACCAAAACCTAAAATACCAAAATTATCTCTTATTCCTATTTCATAATCTCGATTAAATTTTATTTTTTTAGGCTCAATCTTTTTTAGATTCATTTTATCAGAATTTGACATTACATTTCTGTGTTTGGCTATCATTACCCAAACTTTATCTCTATAAAAAAAGCCTACGTTTTCATTTTTAAATATTTCTTTTAAAGTAAGTAAATGTCCAATATTATCTATGACATAAATTGTATCTTCTTTAATCTTCTTATTTCTTAAATCGTCGTATAAATTATATCTATTCTCCGCAATTTTTTTTCTGTCAATTCTTGCCGACTTAATTAGATTAGTTTTTATTATCTTATTTTCCTCTAAAAAAGGAGCGAACGTATCAAAATATTTATTATAATTTGATGCGTGTGTAGTAAAAACTTTTTTTATTTCTTTATTTTCATTCCAAAATTTATCTTTTAAAAAGTTTTCAGACGTTATAATTTTATTAAGACCAATATAATCTTTTAAACCATTTAAAGTATCAAAAAGTTGGATAAAAAGCATTAAAGATAAAATCGCAATAGATTTTTGTTTGTCGAAGCATTTGAATATAATTATAATTGATATTAAGATTATTAAATAATTTACAAACCAAAACAACCTACCAGACGATCTTATAATACTAAAAAATCCATAAAGTAATTTATTAAATGGAATTTGAATAATATCGTAGGAACCAAAAGAAATATTATTTGAAAGAGAAAGAGCCGTAATTAGAGTCATTATTAAAATTATTTTTAAATCAAAATTATTTTTTAAAAATATTCTTGCTTTATTATTTACAAAAAATAAAAATGATGATAAAAAAATTAATAATAAACCTCCAAAACCTAAATAATTAAATCCTTCAAGTTCCTCACCTTTAGCTAATTTTATATCTGGCATAAACCACGACCAAGAGATTTCTCTTATATTGTTTGTAGAGTCTAAAATGCTAAGTAGGTTTAATTTATAAACACCAAATCCTAGAGCAATTGTATCATAAATTCTTACCTCGAAATAACCAACAATTAACATTAAAGCTAGCAATAATGAGTGTAATAAAACAAAATCTACAAAATATTTTTTTAAACTTATTTGCTTTTTTATAAAGGAGTAGAACTTAAAAAAATTATAAATAATTAAATTTATAAATGTAAAATAAAAATGAATTAAAGATGTTAATAATATTAAAAAAACCCAAAATTTTTCAGTTTTTCTTTGATCTTTTTCTAATACTAAGAAAGCGCTGAGTAATAAAGTCCACTGTCCGAATAAAGCAGGATGCCATCCAAACCTATAAATTAAAATAGGATAAAAAATAAAGAAAATTGAACCAATAATTGAATATGATTTATTGCTAGTATACTTAAATATTAATAAAAAACTTAAAAAACCTTGCAAAAAGAAACATACCATGAACCATAAACTAAAATATTGAAATTTTTCTGGCAGAATAAAATTAATTAGCTTAAACATTAAAGCGAATAGAGGGATAGAGTCAGAATATACTATTGAATTTCCTATACCATCGCCATAGTTTGGGTTGCTTCCTAGAGGGAATCTCCAAATATCATCTTTAAAAAAATACCATCCTATATGATGACCTGACATATCATTTTTGGAAAACAGCCATTTTGTGTTTTCAAAACTAATATTTTCAAAACCATTGAATAAAATTGTTAAATTAATTCCAATTAAGATATAAAAAAATATAATATAAAGATTATTTTTTTGAATATTGAATATCATTTTCATTTTTATAATTTACAAAAGCAATCGAAGCCCACAAAAGTGTACCATTCCAAGTTGTGAAAAGACTTCCTGTAGACTTTAAAGGAAATAATTCGATCAGAAAATTTAATAGTATTAAAGATAAAATTATTTTTTCTAAGCTAGTTAAATTTTTTGATTTAATTCTTAAAAAGGTTTTCCCAACTAGCGAAAAAGCAAATATAGAGATAAAAATAAATCCAATTATTCCTGTATCATGAAGAACTTCCAAATGGTAATTATGCGGATGCGTTGAACACAAGGTGTTCTGTTCTTTTAAATAAGAATTACAATTATATCTAAAAGACTTTAAGCCGAGTCCTAATAGAATGTTATCTTTGAAAGATTTATAGGTGGTTAAATAAATTTTGGCATGGTTATTCAAAATCTTTTTTTTAGAGCTATTTTCTGTTATAGATTGTTTTTCATTTAAGGTCGACTTATCAAAATTAGAAAATTGAACGATTTTGTTTACAAAGCCTTTGTACTTAATATTTGTTTGGATATCATTTTGGTAGTAGTAAAAAAAAACTGGTATGGCTATAATTATTGAAAGAATTAAGTTCTTTCTAAACATTTTATAGAAAATTGCTAAAAAGATCACTAAACAAAATAAAATTAAAAATGAAATTCTATTACTCGCTACAAATGAACCAAAAATTACTAAAATAAAGATTAATGTAAAAAACCAAAATTTTTTCCCTTTATTTGGGAAAAAAATTAAAAGTGCTCCTGATAAAGAAAAAATAAATATTTTTTGGAGGTAGGCGCCTGCAATTGCTTCATGTTCAAAAATTCCTGTTATTCTACCTTCCCATGGCTCATATCCCAAAATATTTTTTCCAAATAAAAACTGTACTATCAAGTCTATTGCTAAAAAAGTTATTACAAAAAGACATACCTTAAAGAAAAAATTAAGATTAATTTTTTTGTTATAAATTAAAGTTTCAATAAAAATATATAATATAAAAAACTTGAGCAAAAATATTGATTTTATGAAATTATAAATACCAATTTGATCTTTATTGAGAAAAGAGGATGCAATTAAAACAAAAAAAAATAAAAATAACGAGATATTTGAAAAATTTATATGAACTTTAATTCTATTTATAATAAAATATGTTAATCCTAGTAATAAAAATATTATGATATTTAAATTTACAACTAGGCTTCCTGCTATTAATGAAATGGGAAAGAAATATATTGAAATTTCAATAATTGATAAAAGAAAATTTTTTTTTAATAGCATTTTAATTTCAAATGAAAACAATTAATAAATATCTTTATAATATATTTACAGCGATTTCTATTTCAATAATTTTAAGGATAGCTTTAATAAATACATATGGGGATACTCTTTTAGAAAATGAGTGGGGAAATTTATTTTATAATTTGAAAAATAATGGTGTTCTTGCATATAGAGAATTTGAAGGGAGGTTAATTCCCTCTGTTTACATGCCTCCGTTATATGTATATTTTATTTATTTAATTGATTTTTTTCTCCCAAGTGAAAGCTATCTAGTTAAAACAATTCTCATAATACAGATAATAATTACTTCTCTTTCAATTTTAATTTTTTATAAAATTAATTTATTATTTTTTTCAAAAAAAATAAGTTTTTTTTCATCGTACTTATTCATTTTTTTTCCACTACATGTATATTCAAGCTTACAAGTCTCTTCAATTACACTGCAAATTTTCTTAAATTTAATTTTTCTCTATTTAATTTTGAAAATTTTAAATCAAAATAAAAAACCGATAATTTTTTTAATTTTAGGTTTTATTTCTGGTTTGACCATTCTTTTAAGAGGAGAATTTATTTTAATTTTATTTCTTACGATAATATTTTTAATAATTAAAAATAAAATTAATTTTAAAAATTTAATACTTACAATGTTAATGACTATTTTGATTAGCTCACCATATTTAATAAGAAACTATATAATTTTTGAAAAAATCACAATTACAAAATCTTTTGGCTACAACTTATGGAAGGGTAATAATATAGACTCAACAGTTGAAGGATCAGAATCTGCTAATGCTTTCGAGACTGGATCAATTAAAACTAAAATCAATAATTTATCTAAAGATGATCTATATGATTTTAATTATGATAAAATATTTTTAGAGCAATCAAAGAAATTTATCTACGATGATCCAATATTATTTTTTACAAGATATATAAAAAAATTTCTTTCCTTTACTTTTTTTAATCTGAGTTCAAATTACAAAGATTATTATCATCCGCTAAATATCTACCCTCTTTTATTTTTGAGTATATTATTTCCATTGGGTATTGTTTTTTCTCATTCAAAAAAATCATTAGGACACAATTATCTAATTTTAAATCTGTTTTTTACGATTGCTGTTTTTTCATTTTTTTTTATACTACCGAGGTATAAGTTGATAATTTTGCCTATACAGTTAATCATCGTTAATATTTTTGTAGAAAAATGTATTAGTTATTATTTTAAAAAAAAGGGCGTGTAGTTCAGTGGTAGAACGCTTCGTTGACATCGAAGAGGTCATAAGTTCAATTCTTATCACGCCCACCAAATCCCCTTTTTACAGCTATGATTTAAACTATTTACTTATTATTACAAAAATACTATAAAACCGTGCCTGGTAATTATTGCGAAGGGGCTACACCCGATCCCATTCCGAACTCGGAAGTTAAGTCCTTCAGCGCCGATGGTACTTTGTCTTAAGGCATGGAAGAGTAGGACGTTGCCAGGCTTTTAAAAATTATGAAAATTGCTAGCTCATTAAAATCATTGAAAAAAAGAGACCTAAATTCAAAATTAGTAAAACGTAGAGGAAAACTTTACGTTATTAATAAAAAAAATCCAAAATTTAAAGCTCGACAAGGTTAGTGTATGAGCCAAAATGACTTCAAAAAAACATACAGTGGTTTTACCAAATTTGTATTATGGGGAACTATTGCTGTAATTGCGATATTGTTATTATTAGCAATTACTTTACTTTAAAATCAAAGAGAAAAAATAAATGATAGTTGGTTCAATTAAAGAAGATTTAGCATTAGAAAAAAGGGTTTCAATTACTCCTGAAACAGCAAAAAATATTTTGGGTTTGGGAATAAAAGTATGCATTGAAAAAAACTATGCAAGTCATTTAGGTATCGAGGACAATGAATATAAACAAACTGGAGTAGAAATTAGAGATACACCCAGCGAAGTTTTAAAATCGAGTAATTTAATAATTAAAGTAAATTGTCCCACTGATGATGAAATAAGTATATTTAAAGAGAACACTATTTTAGTTGGTATGCTTAATCCATCAAACAACAAAAATCAAATAGACAAAATTATAAAAAAAAAAATTAAAATTTTCTCACTTGAATTATTACCCCGTATTACAAGAGCTCAATCGATGGACGTATTATCCTCTCAATCAAATTTAGCTGGATACAGGGCAGTAGTAGATTGTGTTGCTGAATTTGAAAAAGCGGTACCGATGATGATGACAGCTGCTGGAACAGTGCCAGCCGCTAAAGTCTTAGTTATTGGAGCAGGTGTGGCAGGCTTACAAGCAATCGCTACTGCAAAAAGATTAGGCGCAATAGTATCAGCAACTGACGTGAGAGCAGCATCAAAAGAGCAAGTAGAAAGCCTTGGTGGAAAATTTTTAACTGTTGAGCAGGCAGAAGATATGGAAACTGCAGGTGGATATGCAAAAGAGGCTACAGATGAATATAAAAAAAAACAAGCAGAAATGATGAAAGAAGCGCTTAAAAAAAATGATATAGTTATTTGCACAGCACTTATACCTGGTAAACCAGCGCCAAGAATTCTGACCGAGGATTTAGTAAAATTGATGAAACCTGGTTCTATAGTTTATGATTTGGCTGCAGAACAAGGGGGTAATTCTGCATACTCAGAGGCAGGAAAAATAAATACAGTTCAAGGAATAAAGGTTATAGGCGTGAAAAGCTTAATGAATAGTTTACCCCTAACTGCTTCAAGTTTATATGCTAAAAACTTGTTTAGCTTCATAAGAAATTTATATAGTAGAGAAAAAAAAGATTTTAACATTAATTTAGAGGATGAGATAATTGTCAAATCATTAATAGAGAAAGTTTAATTATGGAAATAGATCCGTTTATATTTAGATTTAGTATTTTTATTTTATCAATTTTTATTGGTTATTACGTCGTTTGGAGTGTAACACCATCTCTACATACACCTTTAATGTCTGTAACGAATGCAATTTCATCAGTTATTATCGTGGGAGCAATAATTGCAGCTTTAGCAGGATCATCAGAAAGTGTTTTCAATATATCAAGTATTTTTGGATTTTTAGCTATTGTTTTAGCCGCAATAAATATTTTTGGTGGATTTTTAGTAACTCAAAGAATGCTTCAAATGTACAAAAAAAAGAAAGATAAAAAGAAATGATATCTGCAAATTTATCAGCAGTTTTTTATTTAATCTCAGGAATACTATTCATTCTTGCTTTAAGGGGATTGTCCTCTCCGGATACATCCAGACAGGGGAATTATTTCGGTATTGCAGGTATGATAATTGCAATCGTCGTAACGTTTTTATCTATTGGAAATTTTTCCACTTCATTAGTTTACGTAATAATTTTTCTATTAATTGGTGGGATTATTGGAGCTTTTATAGCCTTTAAAATCCCAATGACTGCAATGCCAGAATTAGTCGCAGGTTTTCATAGTTTAGTTGGTTTAGCTGCCGTTTTTGTTGCCATAGCAGCTTTCTTAAATCCTGAAGCTTTTAATTTAGGAGTTGTTGGAGGAATTAAACTAGCAAGTTTAATAGAAATGTCTATTGGTGCTGCAGTAGGAGCAATAACTTTTTCTGGATCTATAATAGCTTTTCTTAAATTAAGAGGGATAATGTCTGGCTCACCAATAACTTTTAGCGGTCAACATCTTTTAAATTTAATATTAGGTATAGGAATTTTTGTCTTAATTTTTTATTTATGCAAAACTCAGTCAGCAAATGTTTTTTGGACAGTAATAATGATTTCTTTTCTTGTCGGCGTTTTATTAATAATACCTATAGGCGGCGCCGATATGCCTGTAGTAATTTCAATGCTAAACTCTTATTCAGGTTGGGCTGCAGCTGGCATAGGTTTTACTTTAGAAAATACAGCCTTAATTATTACTGGTGCACTTGTAGGCTCTTCAGGAGCAATATTATCTTATATAATGTGCAAAGCTATGAATAGATCCTTTGTAAGTGTGATACTTGGTGGTTTTGGAGCAGACAGTTCTGCAGACGATAAAAAGGAAAAGAAAGATCAAAAACCTGTTAAAAGTGGTAATGCTGAAGATGCAGCCTTTTTAATGAAAAATGCTTCTTCAGTAATTATAGTTCCGGGTTATGGAATGGCAGTGGCACAAGCCCAACATGCTCTAAGAGAGATGGTAGATAAATTAAAAAAAAATGATATTAAAGTTACATATGCCATACATCCTGTCGCTGGCAGAATGCCTGGACACATGAACGTTCTTTTAGCTGAGGCAAATGTTCCATATGATGAAGTTTTTGAGTTAGAAGATATTAATAATGATTTCGCCAATTCTGATGTAGCATTTGTAATTGGAGCAAATGACGTAACTAATCCTGTAGCTAAAACAGATCCTAAGAGCCCAATATTTGGTATGCCGGTGCTTGATGTTGAAAAGTGTAAATCTGTTTTATTTGTTAAGAGAAGTTTATCTCCAGGATACGCTGGAATAGATAACGAACTATTTTACAAGGATAATACCTTAATGTTGTTTGCTGATGCAAAAAAAATGACTGAAGATATTGTTAAAAATTTGGATTAATGAGAACTAAGATATTCTGCGATATAGCTGATTACAAGACAATTAAAATTTTCAATAAAAAAGTTTCAGTTGATGGTTTCACAACCAATCCAAGTTTGATGAGGTTAGCCGGTGCCAAAAATTACAAACAATATTCTTTAAAAATTTTAAAGGTTTGTAAAAAAAAACCAATTTCTTTCGAAGTATTCGAAGATAGTCCGAAAGCTATGCTTAAACAAGCTTATGAAATAAATTCCTGGGGTAAAAATGTTTATGTTAAAATTCCAGTCGTTAATTCAAAAGGAAAGTTTACTGGATCAGTGATTAAGGAGTTAAGTGATAAGGGGATTAAACTAAATATCACAGCAGTTTACACATTCGAACAAACTCAAATGATTTATAAAAAATTAAACAAAAAAACTAGATCTATAATTTCTATATTTGCCGGCAGAATGGCTGACAAAGGCAAAGATCCACTTCCAATTTTTAAAAAAAGTATCTCTTTGACTAAAAAAAATAAAAATATTGAAATTCTTTGGGCTAGCACAAGGGAGGCTTACAATTATACTCAAGCAAAACAGATCAATTGTAATATAATTACTATGCCTCCTAAATTAATCAATCAAATTAATGGATTTGGAAAAAGTTTTAAGTCTTTGACACTTGATACAGTAAAAAGTTTCTTAAATGATAGTAAAAAATCAAAATTTAGTCTTTAAGAAGCCCTAGCTTTTGCTCTTGAGAGCCTCTTTCTCTCGTGTGGATCTAAAATTAATTTTCTAAGCCTACAAGATTTTGGTGTAATTTCTAAAGCTTCATCTGTATTTAATAAACTTAGTTGCTCAGCAATGGCCATTTTTCTAACTGGAGTTAAAACTACATTTTCGTCTGTATTTTGTGTTCTCATATTTGTTAATTTTTTACCTTTCATAACATTAATTTCAAGATCGCCAGCTTTAGATGAGATACCTACAATCATACCTTCGTATACTGGGTCATTGTGAGTTACAAGCATCTCACCTCTAGCTTGTAAATTAAAAATCGCAAATGCTACTGCTTTACCAGTTTCCATAGATATAAGAGCACCATTTCTTCTACCCTCCATATCACCAGTGTAATCTCCATAGGAATTAAAGATTCTATTTATTACCCCAGTACCTTTAGTTAAAGTTAAAAATCTACTGGTATAACCCATTAGACCTCTTGTTGGGGCATGAAAAATTAATCTTTTCTTATTCTTTCCGGTATCTTTTAACTCAATTAATTTACCTTTTCTTCTATTCATCGAGTCAATAATTCTTGAAGAGTATTCTTCATCTAGGTCCATTGTGATTTCTTCTATAGGTTCCTGTTTTTTTCCATTATTCTCCTTAATTAAAACTTTTGGAGGACTTACAGTCATTTCAAAACCTTCACGCCTCATTTGAGTTAAAAGAATTTCTAACATCAACTCACCACGTCCGCTAATTGTAAAAGAATCCCTATTTTCATTTTCTGCAAAAGAGATACCAACGTTATTTTCGGCCTCTAATATTAATCGCTCACGTATTTGTGTACTTGTTAGCTTGTTTCCTTCAGTACCTGCTAATGGAGAACTATTAACCGTAATATTAATTGACATAGTTGGAGGATCGATAGGAGTCGCGCTTATTGGTTCATTCAACTCTAAATCGCAAATTGTATCAGCAACGTTAGCTTTTTCTAGTCCAGCTATGATGACAATATCTCCTGCTTCTCCTTCTTCAATCGGAACTTTCTTTGTTCCTTCATATCTAAAAATTTTAGTCAATCTTCCTTCATCTATTTTTTTACCCTCTAAATTTATTGCCTTAATTTGTTGATTGGCTCTTGCTGTTCCTTGAGTAATTCTACCTACTAAACTTCTTCCTAAAAAACTATCTGCATATAATAAAGTTGACAACATCGCGAAAGGTTTTGTTTTATCTGCTACAGTTGGTTTTACGTGACTTAAAATTTGATCTAAAAGAGGCTGCAAATTTTCTCTCGGTCCATTTATCTCTTTTGTAGCCCATCCAGATCTACCGCTTGCGTACAATACAGGAAAATCTAGCTGTTCTTCATTTGCATCTAAATTTACAAAAAGGTCAAATGTTTCATTTAGAACTTCATTGGCTCTTTGATCGGCTTTATCTAATTTATTTATTACTACAATCGGTTTTAACCCTTGTTTGAGAGCTTTAGAAAGAACAAATTTTGTTTGAGGCATTACTCCTTCTGCCGAGTCAATCAGAAGTAAAGCGCCGTCAGCCATATGTAAGACCCTTTCGACTTCAGCAGCAAAATCTCTGTGTCCTGGAGTATCAATTATATTTATTCTTGATTTTTTCCAATTTATTGACGTAGGTTTAGCTAAAATTGTAATACCTCTTTCCTTCTCCAACTCACCAGAGTCCAGTATTCGTTCTTCTATATCTTCATTTTCTCTAAAAGAACCACTTTGTTTCATTAAACTATCAATTAAAGTTGTTTTACCGTGATCAACGTGTGCTATGATTGTAATGTTTCTAATTGAATTTGTCATTTTGGTTGCGGGGGTAGGATTTGAACCTACGACCTTCAGGTTATGAGCCTGACGAGCTACCAGACTGCTCCACCCCGCGTTAAGTTATTTTTTTTTTATATTTATGGCCTGAAGTTTATCTTTTTCTTCTTTAATGTCGTAAACTATCGTTTGCTCTTCTTTTAAAACTCGTAATTTTGAATTTTCGAGTGCTGAAACATGTAGAAAAATATCTTTCTTTGTCTCATCGTCTGTTATAAATCCGTAACCTTTTTTGGCATTAAACCACTTTATTTTACCAGATGGCATTTTTAATCCTCTCATTTACAATTAATATCTATTTTTAAGTTTTTGAAGTTTTTTTATTCTTTTAATGTTTTCTGTTTGAACTCTCTTCTTTTTTTCAGACGGTTTTTCATAAGTACTCTTCATTTTCATTACTTTAAAAAAACCTTCTTTTTGAAGTTTTCTTTTTAGAACCCTGATTGCTTGTTCAACGTTGTTATCTTTTACGTCTATTTTAATAAAAACCTCCAGTTAATTTTCATGGTTGTTATCATTTGCTTTTGATTTTGTCTATACTGAAGCTGTTTGAGCCTTTTTTTCCTCTCTTAGTTTAGCTTTTTTCTCTCTTACAACTCGTCTTTTCGCTTTTTCAAGACTTTTTTGAAAAGATTCTTGACTACATAAAGCTAAAATTACTGGGTCTCTTGGCTTCAAATTTGAAAAGTTCCAATAACTTCTTTTCCTAATTAAAGAGACTGTTCCTTTAGTGCTACCGACTAATTTTGAAATTTGTCCATCTGTTAACTCAGGTGCGTTTTTGCACAACCATAATATAGCGTCAGGCCTATCTTGCCTTTTTGATAATGGAGTATATTTTGGTTTCTTTCTCTCTTTTAGCTCTACTTCCTCAATCTTTTTTAATAGACTTAATTTCTTTGTTGGATCATTAGAACAAGACTCAATTTCTTCTCTAGAAAGTTGGCCCGCAAGTATAGGATTATAAGCTTTTATACCTTTAGCGACGTCTCCATCCGCGATACCTTTAACTTCAAGCTCATGTAAATTGCAAAATTCAGCTATTTGTTTAAAAGTTAGCGTGGTATTTTCAACTAACCAAACAGCAGTTGCTTTTGGCATAAAGGGTGTTTCTGTCATAATTTATTTTTTTGATCTGAGGTTGCTAAACTTTTTGTTATACTTGCTAACTCTACCTTTATCTAAAACTTTCTGAGCTCCTCCAGTCCAAGCAAAATGCGATTTTGGATCGATATCTAGTTTTAAAACATCGTTTTCTTTACCCCAAGTTGATCTTGTTTCAAATTCTGATCCGTCAGTCATCACGACTTTAATTTTGTGATAATTTGGATGTATCTTTTTTTTCATAAGCGTTTTTTTATATTATTAAAAGTTTTTACTCAATCTATTTTTTCTTAATTACCTCTTTAAATTCTTCAAATATATTTGAATTTGATGCTAAAATATTCTTTTTTAGAGGAAAATTTTTATCTTCATCAAAAAAATCGATAAAACCTCCAGCTTCTTTTACAATTACAATTCCAGCCGCAACATCCCAGTAGTTTAATTCTCTTTGCCAATAGCCATCAAATCTTCCACTTGCAACGTATGCCATATCTAAAGCTGCACTTCCATATTTTCGAATAGGTGAAAAGATAATCTTTGATATATTTATAAATTCAGAAAAAATTTCCTCTTTATTTTGACTAGTATGCTTTGGACCTCCTGTTGCTAGCAGCGCATTTTTAAATCTTTTTTTGTTAGAAACTCTTAGTCTTTTATTATTCATATAAGCTCCATTTCCCTTTTCGGCACAAAACATTTCATTTTTTATTGGATCAAATATAACACCACATTTAATTTCTTTATTTTCTTCGTAAGCAACCGAAATTGCAAATTGTGGGACACCGTTTAAAAAATTCAATGTACCGTCTATGGGATCAATAATCCATCTGTTATTAACATTTGATTTATTTATGAACCCTGTTTCTTCAGTTATGATTCCGTAATCAGGGTGTGCTTTTTGTAATTCTTCTATTAGAATTTTTTCAGTTCTTTTATCTGCAGAAGAAACAAAATCTCCTGGCGCTTTAGTTGAAACTTGTAAATTTTCAATTTCACCAAAGTCTCTAATTAAAGACTTAGATGCTTTTAAACATGCTTTTGTAATAATATTAATTTGAGGAGAGTTCAGCTTCATTAGCTTACTCTTTTTACGTATTCCAAAGTTCTTGTATCTATTAAAATTTTTTCTCCACTTTCTATAAAAGGAGGGACATTAATTTTTAAACCACAATCAAGCATCGCAGGCTTATAAGATGAAGAAGCAGTCTGATTTTTTATAGCAGCATCTGTTGCTTCAATTTTTACTTCAATATTATTTGGAAGTTCAATAGAAATAGGTTTTTCGTCCATAAACAATATTATGACCTCTAAATTTTCTTTCAGTAACTTGTACTTTTCCTCAGTTAATGATTTAGATATTTCTACTTGCTCGAAAGTTTTTTTATCCATGAAATGACAATTATCACCATCTATATATAAAAAATTAAATTTTTTTTCATCTACCTCAGCTTTTTCAACTGTTTCACTCGATCTAAATCTCTCATTGAGTTTTGTTCCTTTAAGCACACTTTTTAATTCTACTTGATTAAAAGCCCCTCCTTTTCCTGGCTTAACATGTTGTATCTTTAATACATTCCAATAGTCATTTTTATGCTCGATGATCATTCCTGGTTTTATCTCGTTGGCTGTAATTTTCATTTAAAATTTCTTATCGCTATTTCGGGTTTTAAAATTGGGTTATCCCAGATATAACTTGATATTGCAATATATTTTGCCCCAGAGTTTAATAGTATTTTATAATTTGAATTATCAATTCCTCCTATCGCGACAATAGGCTTTTTAATTTCTATTTTAGCCCATCGAAGTATCTCAAGATTAGCTTTTTTAGCACCAGGTTTTAATTTAGATTTAAAAAAAGATCCAAATGCAAGATAATCTGAGTTTATTTTTACAGCTCTTTTTGCTAAAGTTTTTGAGCAATGACATGTAATTCCTAATATTTTATTTTTTAATTTTTTTCTTGCATCAGATATGGACCCGTCTAGTTGACCCATATGGCAGCCATCTGCCTTAATTTTTGATGCCAAAAGATAATCATCGTTAACAATGAATTTTACTTTATGTTTAGAAGTAATCTTTTGCAATTTAGTTGCAATTTTTATGAGTGAGTCTTTTTTGTGATGTTTTAAACGTAATTGAAAAAATTTTACATTTTTATAGGCTAAAACTTTATCTAAAATTGAATAAAAGTTATTATTTATTCTGTTTGGTGAAATTAAATATACTAATCTGCTCAATTTATTTATGCTGCTGACTCTTTTTCTAATTCTTCGGACCACTCCCCTTTAGATGAAAGACCATTCATTTTAGCTCTATGATTAAAAGCTTTTTGGATATTTTCTAAATTCTCTTGATTTTTTCCAAACTCTTTTAACGCGGTTGCTTGCAATCCTCTTCCAAAAGAGAAAGTGATTAAAAAATTACTATCATTTATTTTGTTTATTTCATTTAAGTTTTTACTAGACTCAATTTCCGACTGTCCACCTGACAAAAAAGCTATACCAGGTACTTCGGTTGGTACATTTTTTTTCAAACAATCTAAAGTTTTTTTAGCGATTTCTTCAGCGTTAGATTTATCTTTGCATTCTGAGCCAGGTATTACCATATTAGGTTTAAGAACAGTGCCCTTTAAATTAACTTTATGTAATTCAAGTTCGTTATAACACTCATTAAGCACATCTGTCGTAACTTGATAGCATTTATCAATATTGTGAGAACCATCCATTAAGACTTCTGGTTCAACTATTGGTACCATTTTAGCTTCTTGCACTAAAGCAGCGTATCTTGCTAATGCGTGGGCATTAGACTTTATAGATTGTGCAGATGGAAATGTATCTGAAATTTTATAAACAGCTCTCCATTTTGTAAATCTCGCACCTAAATCATAATACTCTTTTAATCTTTCGCGTAAACCATCTAAACCCTCTGTAATAGTTTCATCGCTAGATCCAGCAAGAGGTTTAGCACCTTTATCAACTTTTATTCCTGGTATAGCTCCATGTTTAGAAATTAATTCTGGAATTGTTGGACCCAAGGTAGTTTTTTGTCTTATTGTTTCATCAAATAAAATTACTCCTCCAATATAATCTTTCATTGCACTTGAATTAAAAAGAGTTTGTCTAAAGTTCAGTCTATTTATTTCGATATTTTCTACATTTATACTTTTAAATCTCTTAGCTATTGTTCCAGTACTTTCATCTGCAGCAAGAATACCTTTGCCTTTAGCGCACATTTTTTTAGCAATTTCATTTAATGTCATAGCGATTATTTATTTTAAAACACTTATACCAGGCAAGTCTTTTCCTTCTAGGTACTCTAAAAATGCTCCTCCTGCTGTTGATAAGTGAGAGAAAGTAAGTTTGTCATTACTTTTATTTATTGCTGCGAGAGTGTCTCCACCTCCAAGCACAGATATTAAAGATTTTTCTAAAGTATTCTTTGAGATTTTTTCAGCAATCGATAAAGTTCCTGTTGAAAAATTCTTATTTTCAAAATACCCGGCTGGTCCATTCCACAGAACAGTATTTGACTCGTTAATCTTTTTTTGAATTTTTTTAATTGTATTGGGGCCTATATCTAAAATTATTTCATTTTCTTTAATTTCATCAAGATTTTTATTTTTACCAGTTCCCTCAAAGTCTGTTCCTACCATGCAATCTTCAGGTATTAATATTTTACAATTATGCTCCTCTACTTTTTTATAAATATTTTCTATTATCTCTCTTGTATTTTTTTCAATTAAAGATTTACCTACTTTAAAATTTTTATGAACAAAGAAATTATTAGCCATTGCCCCAACAATTACTATATTGTCTACTTTTTTTAAAAGATTAGTAATAACATTAATCTTTGTAGAAATTTTTGATCCACCGATAATGCAAGTAACTGGTTTTTTTTTATTTTTTATAATAAGATTTATTGCAGTTATTTCCTTTTTTAATAATGGACCAGCATAACTTTTTTTAACAAATTTTGTAATACTATGCACAGAAGCTTGTTTTCTGTGAGAGCATGAAAATGCATCATTAATATAAATGTCTCCAAGTTCACCTAACTTTTTTGAAAAATCTTGGCCATCTTCGGTTTCTTCTTTAAAAAATCTTATATTCTCTATTAATACTACCTCACCCCCTTTTAGGTTAGAAAATTTTTCTTTAGTTTCACTATCAAAAGTTCCTCTAAAAAAATAAACATTAGTTTTAAGCGCATCTTTGAGATATTTGTAAATAGGTATTAAAGACAGGTCAGGAACATTAACTCCTTTCGGTCGACCTAAATGACTAATAATTATAATTTTTGCTTTTTTTTCAATTAGTCTATTTATAAAAGGTAAACATAAAGTTATTCTTGTATCATCTTTTATAACTTTATCTTCAATTGGAACATTTAAATCCAATCTGAGAATTATTTTTTGATCTTTGATTTCTAAATCGTCAGGAAAGAAATTTATTTCACCCATCGATTTCTATTACTCTCTCAATTTTTTTTGAATGAAATTTGTTATATCTTCTTCTGATAATTTTAAATGTTTGTAAACTTCTTTATAAGGAGCACTTTCACCAAATTTATCTATACCTAAATTGGCACCTTTATTTTTGATATATTTTTGCCAAGACATTACACTTCCAGCTTCTAGTGTAATGATCAATGAGTTTTCTTCTAAAATGTCTTTGCGGTAATCTTCAGGTTGTTTATCAAAAAGCTCCATACATGGCATTGAAACTACTTTTGAGTGGATATTGTTTTCTTTAAGTTTATTTTGAACTTTTAAGGCAAGCTCTACCTCCGTACCTGAAGCAACTAATGTTACATTGCTCTCATGTGAAGTTAAATTAACTACATATGCTCCTTTTTCACATTTGTTTTCTTTTAAGTTTTTTGGGTTTATGTAAGGAACTTTTTGTCTAGATAATGCAATTGCACTTGGCGTGTTTTTGCTTTTTAAAGCAATTTCCCAACATTCGAATGTTTCACTTATATCAGCAGGTCTAAAAACATTTAGATTTGGAATTGCTCTTAAGCCAGCTAATTGCTCAACAGGCTGATGAGTGGGGCCATCCTCTCCAAGTCCAATGGAATCGTGCGAAAAAATATAAATTAATTTTAAGCCCATTAAAGCAGATAATCTTATTGAAGGCTTACAATAATCTGAAAAAATTAAAAAAGTTCCCCCATAGGGAATTAGCCCTCCATAAAGAGCCAAACCGTTCATTACCGAAGCCATACCATGTTCTCTAACTCCATAGTGAATATAATTACCATTAAAATTTTTTGAATTAATTACTTTTGAGTTTTTGGTCTTAGTATTGTTAGATCCACTTAAATCTGCAGAGCCTCCGATTAATTGAGGTAGTAAATTTGAAATACTCTCAATTACCGCCATCGAACATTGGCGAGTTGCTAAACTAGGCTTGGTTTCAAAATATTTTGATTTTTCTTTTTCTACTAAACTCTCTAAATCTTTAAGATCTGAGTCGATATATGTGTTTTTAAATTCCTCAATGATTTTAGAATTTTTACTATCAATAGTATTTCTCCATTTTTTTTCCAGCAATTCTCCTTTATCACCCATTTTTCTCCACTCATTAAGAATATCTTGCGGTATTTCAAAAGGTTTGTATTTCCATTTAAGTTTTTTTCTAACTAGATTTATTTCATCCTCTCCTAAGGGAGAACCATGAGAAGAAGATTTACCAGATTTATTAGGCGAGCCAAATCCTATAATAGTTTTACATGAAATTAACGTGGGTTTTTTAGATTTTGAAGCTTTAGAAATTGCATTAGATATTTTTTTCTCATCATGACCATTAATATCCAAAAAATTCCAACCGTATGCCTCAAACCTTTTCTTATAGTTGTCTGAAACACTAAGAGAGGTAGATCCGTCAATTGAAATTTTGTTATTATCAAAAAAAACAACCAAATTTTTTAATTTTAAATGCCCCGCTAAACTCATCACTTCATGACTAATACCTTCCATTAAGTCGCCATCACTAGCGAAGACATAAGTTTTGTTATTTATTATGCTATTTCCAAATTTTTTTCTTAATATTTCTTCTGCAATAGCCATTCCAACAGCATTACCTAAACCTTGCCCTAATGGTCCAGTAGTAGTTTCGATTCCGCTCCCTTTTTTATACTCAGGGTGTCCAGCGCAAATAGAATTTAGTTGTCTAAAATTTTTTATGTCATCAATAGAAATGGATTTGTACCCAGTTAAGTAAAGCAATGAGTAAAGAAGCATTGATCCATGACCAGCTGATAAAACAAATCTATCTCTATTGATCCATTCAGGGTTTTTAGGATTAAACCTGAGGTGGTATTTAAATAAGACTGTTGCAACATCTGCCATGCCCATCGGCATTCCGGGGTGGCCAGAGTTGGCTTTTTGCACAGCATCGATCGACAAGAATCTTACTGCATTGGTTAAATGATTTAATTTTACGCTCACTTTTAATAACCTATATAGACTTAAACTAAGTATATCAATAATATGATATAATATTTTATGAGTATAATTGAGAAGAAAGAAAAAAAATTAAATCAGTTGATAAACAAACTTAATTCTTTGTCTTTAACTTATTCACAACCAACCTATGAAATAGAAAAAATCAAGACTGAAAAAAATGAAATTTTAAGACAAAAAATTGAAATTGAAAATAAAAATAAAGAGCTTTTAAGGGAACATAAGTATTTGAAAGATAAAATTAATGAATTACAAATTGCAGTAAAAAAAAAATCAGAGCTTGAGGATAATTTTAATCAAGAAATAGAAGAATTAAGTCAAGAAACAAAAGATCTTGTATCAGAAATTGAAAAATGGCAAATGTAAATATCAAATTTAATAATAAAGACTATCTACTTTCCTGTGACGACGGACAAGAAGAGTCATTAAAAAAACTGACGAAATTTTTAGATAAAAAATACAATGAATTAAAAGAAAAACTAGGCAATATTGGAGAAAATAAACTTTTATTGATAACAACCATCCAGCTGATTGATGAATACTTTGATTTAAAAGCCAAAGTCTCTGATCAAAAAAAAAAATTAGATGAAATTTCAAGTAAATTTAAGGAGATTAGAGCCCTGGCAATTGAATATAAAAAAGATAAAGACTCAGAGATAAAAAAACTTAATGAAGAACTAGAACAATTTAAAATAACCATTGAGAAAAATAATAATCTTTATGAGTCAATGATAGATAAAACTGCTGAATCACTAGAGAAGATTATATCTAATACAGAGTCTTTATCCAAAATACAGTAATGGATAAAAAAGATGCAATAAGAAAAAAATATTTTCTAAAGAGGAAGAAAAAGTACTTCAAGGTCGACAGTAAATTTTTTACACCCCTAATTAAATTGTTAAAAAAAAAATTTAGAAATCAACATTTAAATATTTCCATCTATTATCCTAATAATTATGAGGTTGATATTTTGGAAATTTTCAAGATTGAATATTTTTCAAATTCAAAATTTCTACTTCCTATTATTGAAAATAACAATTCAATGAATTTCTATATATGGAAAAAAAACGATATTTTGTTAGTAAATAAATATGGAATTCTTGAGCCAGATAAGACCAAAATAGTTAATCCAAATGTTATATTAGTTCCAGTTTTAGCTTTTGATAAAAATAAAAATAGACTTGGATATGGTAAAGGTTTTTATGATAAGTATCTTAATAAATACTTTAAAAAAAATAAAAAAAAATTAGCGGTCGGTGTTGCATTTTCTTTTCAAAAATATAATAACCTGCCAGCAAATAATGAGGACTTTAAATTACATCATATAATCACAGACAAAGGAATAATATAATGAAAATTTTAATTCTTGGTGATGTGATGGGTTCATCCGGAAGAAAAGCTTTAAAAAAAAACCTATCAAATATTATTTTAAAAAATAAAATTGAGTTTTCAGTTATAAATGGTGAAAATGCTGCAGATGATGGAAAAGGGATAACAAAAGATATTGCAGAAGAATTTTTCTCAGAGGGCATAGATGTAATCACTTCAGGCAATCATATTTGGGACAAAGATGAGACAACTAAATACATTGAAATAGAGAGAAGGCTATTAAGACCAGCAAATTATGCAGAAGGCACTCCTGGTAAAGGTTATGGAATATTTTTAACAAAAGATAAGAAATATAAAATTGGTGTAACAAATTTAATGGGCAATGTTTTTATGAGGAAAACTGATGACGTATTTAAAATAGCCAAAGATATTTTTAATAATATGAAATTAAGAAAAGATGTTGACTTTTCTATTGTAGATTTTCATGGAGAAATCACCAGTGAAAAAATGGCTATTGGCCATTTTCTTGATGGTTACACAACATGTGTTGTAGGAACTCATACCCATGTTCCAACTGCAGACACAAGAGTTTTAGTTAAAGGAACAGCTTATCAAACTGATATAGGGATGTGCGGAGATTATAACTCTGTAATTGGAATGAATAAAGAAAATTCAATTAAAAGATTTTTCAAAGAGAAAGATGCTGTCAATCATTTTCCCGCTGATGGGGAAGCCACTCTTTCTGGCGTAATAGTAGATGCAGATAATGACACTGGCTTAGCAAAAAAAATTAATAGAATTTTAATAGGCGGTTCTTTAAATAATTAGCTATGGCAGGACATTCTCACTGGGCTGGCATTAAGCACAAAAAAGGTAGAGCAGATAAAGAAAGATCAAAAATTTTTTCTAAAATTTCAAGAGAAATAACTGTTGCCGCAAAGCTTGGAGATAAAAATCCAGAAATGAATCCTAGATTGAGAACTGCTATTCAGGCTGCAAAACAGGCAAATATGCCTAAAGACAATATCATTAGAGCAATCAATAAATCTGAAATAAGCAACGATAAGAACTATGATAATCTAAGATATGAAGGATTTGGACCGTTTAATACTGCTTTAATAATTGAAACTTTAACTAATAATAAAAATAGAGCAGCATCTAGTATTAGAACAGTGTTACAAAAAAATGGAGGACGGCTCGGTGAAACCGGATCAACCACCCATATGTTTAATAATTATGGCATAATACAAATAGAAAAAAATAAAATAAGTGATGAATTGATCTTCGAAATAGCTATAAATTGTGGAGCAAAGGATTGTTTAAAAACTGAAGAATTTCACGAGATCATTACCGAAAAAGAGGATTTTTATAAAATTAAAACTGAATTAGAAAAAAAAATAGATAATTTTGCTTATTCAGCTATAGAGTGGAGAGCTATAAATTTTTTGAAATTGGATAAAAATCAAAGTGAGAAAATGATAGAAGTTTTAACCAACCTTGAAGACCTTGATGATGTGCAAAATGTTTATACTAACGCTAATTTAAACAACTAAAAATATGAAAATAATAGGCATAGACCCAGGTTTAAGTGGAGCAATAGCAATTCTAAAAGAGAGAAAAGTTTTAGCTATATTTGATATGCCTGTAATGTCTGAGGGAAAGAAAAATAAAAGACAACTTAATAGCGCCCAATTAGTGAATATTATTAAAGAGAGTGCAGCAAATGATGAAGATATATCAGTTGTAGTTGAACAAGTTAATGCTATGCCAGGTCAAGGAGTTACGAGCATGTTTAATTTTGGTCAAACTTTTGGGGCAATTAAAGGAGTTTGTGCAGCACTAGATTTGCCTATTTTTTTCGTCCGGCCTTCAAAATGGAAAAAGCATTTTGAATTGATTAATTCTTCTAAAGATGCAAGCAGAACAAAGGTTATTGAAATGTATCCATCTTTGGCTAATCAACTAACAAAAAAGAAAGATGTAAATAAGTCGGATGCAATATTGATAGCAAGATTTCATTTTGAGACAAAAATAAACGATTAAAATTATTATTATTTAGATAAAAACGCCAAATTCATGACACAATCTAAAAGTAATCAAACTTTATGGAACAAGATATTGCAGCACAAGTAGTAGGCCTAGGTGGAGCTTCTGACTTCTCTTTGTGGAGTCTATTCATGCGTGCTGATTTTGTTGTAAAATTTGTTATTATTTTATTAATAGCAAGCTCAATATTCTCATGGGCATTAATTTTTGATAAATTAAAACTTTTTAAAGCAATTAATAAATCTACTGAAGATTTTGAAAAAAAATTTTGGAAAGCAAAGTCAGCTGAAAGTTTTAATAATAATCTTCCTGTCAACTCAAGTGATCCTGCTACATTAATTTTTAAAGCCGCCATGAGCGAGCTTATTAAAACAAAAAGACAGTCCACCGCTATTCAAACTGCTAGAGTTGAGAGAATTTTAGAAATAGCTACTGATACTGAGCTAAAAAAAGTTGAAAAAAACTTTACTTTTTTAGCCACAATAGGATCAACAGCTCCTTTTATCGGTTTATTTGGAACAGTTTGGGGAATTATGAATTCATTTCAATCTATTGCAATTTCTAGAAATACAAGTCTTGCAATAGTTGCTCCCGGAATAGCAGAAGCACTTTTTGCAACTGCATTAGGTTTGCTTGCAGCGATACCCGCGGTTGTTGCGTATAACAAATTTAATAGTGATTCTAGAAGATATTTTTCTAAAATAGATAATTTCTCAAAAAGATTTTTATCAATCATATAATAATGGCATTTAAATTTAATCGCTCAAAAAATGAACCAATGAGCGAAATTAACGTAACTCCATTTGTTGATGTTATGCTTGTATTGTTAATCATTTTTATGGTTACGGCACCATTATTGACTGTCGGTGTACAGGTAGATTTACCAGAGTCTGCCGCAGACTCTCTTCCAGATGATCAAGAGCCTTTGACTATTAGTATTAATTCAAAAGGTGAAATTTATATACAAGAGCACCAAGTTACTTATCAAAAAATGATTCCAAAATTGTTAGCAATAGCAAAAAATCGAACAGATACTAGAATTTATGTAAGAGGAGATAAGAACATTAATTATGGTAGAGTTTTAGAGGTGATGGGAACCCTGTCTGGTGCTGGTTTTTCAAAAGTGGCTCTAATTTCTGAGCCTTACAAAAATTAGGATGGTATATGATACGAAGTTTAATTTATTCAGTAACATTTCATTCAATTATGATTTTATTAACTATTTTAAGCCTTCCTTTTATGCTTAGAGAGCCGATAGATTTGCCACCAATTGTTTCAGTAGAATTAATTCAAATTTCAGATAAAACAAATATTCCTTACGCTCCAAAAGCTAGAAAAATAATAAAGGAGACAAAAAAAAAGGAAGAGGAGAGAATTGTTTCAGAACAAGCTCCACCAGCTGCCAAAGCCAAAGAGAAACCTGATAGAATTCCTTTACCTAATGACAAAAAAGAGGAAAAAAAATTAGTTAAAAAAAAGCAAAATCCTGAGGAGATTAAACCGCAAATTAGACAATCTTCAGAATTTGAAAAAAAAGAAATAATTGATACCAACCAAATAGCAGCTCTAATTGATAAAGCTAAAGAAGTTGAAGCTATCGCGCAAGAAAAAACTAACAAAATTACACAAAGTAATAAAAAAAATTCATTTGCTACCGGTCTTACTTTGTCCGAAGAAGATGCTTTAAGAGCTCAAATATTTGGATGTTGGAGCGTACCTTTAGGATTACCTTATGATGAAAATTTACTTGTAAGAATTAAATTAAAACTTAAAAAAGATGGTACAATAATGAATTCAGAAATACTCGATCATGAAAGAATGAATAGACCGGATCAGAAATTTTATAAAATTCTTGCGGAAAGTGCCTTAAGAGCTGTTCGATTATGCCAGCCTTTAAAGGTTCCACCAACTGGGTATGATAATTGGAAAGATTTGCAATTAAATTTTAACCCTACGGAGATGTTGAAAGGATAAATGAAAAAATTATTATTTATATTTATATTTAATTTTGTATTTTTAGGTAAAGCTTTAGCTTTAATTGAGGTAGATATCACAAGAGGTAATCTAGACCCGCTACCGATAGCAGTTTCACCTCTGCATGTTGATATTAAGTCAGAAAATTCTGCAGGTATTAAAATCAAAGAATTAGGAGATAATATCTCAGAAATAATAGAAAATAATTTTAGAAACACAGGACTTTTTAATCCTCTTAAAAAAGATGCTTTTGTTCAAAAGCCTGATATCGCACATTTAAAACCGCGATTTGAGGATTGGAGACTTATTAAAGCACAGGCTTTAGTTACTGGGAAATTATTGATTAAAGATCAAAAATTAAAAGTAGAATTTAGACTTTGGGATTTAGCAGCTGCTCAAGAAATGACAGCTTTAGCTTTCACTACTACTCCGTCTAATTGGAGAAGAGTAGCACATATAATTTCTGATAAAATTTACGAGCGTCTAACTGGTGAAGAAGGTTATTTTGATACTAGAATCATTTATGTTGCAGAGAGCGGACCAAAGAACCTTAGAATAAAAAAATTGGCTATAATGGACCAAGATGGCTTTAATACAAAGTATCTAACATTAGGTAATGAATTAGTTTTAACTCCAAGATTTAATCCAACTAATCAAATGGTTACGTATATGTCCTATTTTAGAAATATGCCCCGAGTTTATTTGCTTGATATTGAAACAGGCACCCAAGAAGTTGTAGGAAATTTTCCAGGTATGACTTTTGCCCCAAGATTTTCACCTGATGGAAAAAAAATAATAATGAGTTTTGCAAAAGATGGTAATTCAGATATTTTTACAATGGATTTAGAGACAAGAGTTGTTGAAAGAATTACAGAACATTCCTCTATAGACACTTCACCATCATTTTCACCAGATGGAAAATATATAGCATTTAATTCAGACAGAAGTGGACTGCAACAAATATACGTTATGCGAAGTGACGGAAGCGGAGTGAAGAGAATAACATTCGGTAAAGGAATTTATGGCACACCTGTTTGGTCCCCAAGAGGAGATTTAATTGCTTTTACAAAAATGCACAAAGGCAAATTTTATATAGGAGTGATGAGAGTTGATGGAACTGGTGAAAGACTACTCACGGAGAATTATTATCAGGAAGCCCCCTCATGGTCCCCGAATGGAAGAGTCCTAGTTTTTTACAGAGAGACAAAAGCAGGAGAAAAAGGTGAGGGATTTACTGCAAAATTATGGTCTATAGATATTACTGGTTATAATGAGAGAAAACTTTCTACGAAAACTGACGCTTCAGACCCATCTTGGTCTTCATTATTATCTAAGTGAGGTTGAATTTTATGTAAAATATACTTGAATAACCACTAATAATTTGAAATAAAAACAGTAAACCTAGGGGAAAAAATGACATTAAACACGAATTTAAAAAACATATTTTTAGTTATCTTTACAACTTTAATTCTAAGTGCGTGTTCTACTGCTAAAAAATCTGCAGATATTGAAGGTGATGTTTATACTGGAAAAGAAACAGTAGAATATCTTGCAGCTGGAGTTCCGGACAGAGTATTTTTTGCAACGAACAAATCATCTTTAACGACCGCATCACGTGCTACTTTAAGAAAGCAAGCAACTTTTTTAAGAAAAAATAAAAATCTTAACGTGACTATTGAAGGCCATGCTGATGAAAGAGGCACAAGAGAGTACAACTTGGCATTAGGTGAAAGAAGAGCTAACGCAGCAAAAGATTATTTAATGACTTATGGAATTTCAGGAAAAAGAATATCTGTAATTAGTTATGGAAAAGAGAAACCTGTAAATCCAAAATCATCGCCTTTAGCTTGGTCTCAAAACAGGAGATCAGTCACAGTTAAAGTAAATTAATCAATATCTTTTCTTAAAAGACCCTTTGAAAGTATTAGTCAAAGGGTCTTTTTTTTGCCATTTTATGTAAATAATAAAGAATCATGTTAAAAAAAAATAGTTTGATTAAATGCGTGATCTTTACAACTATAGTTTTTTTTTCCTCAGTAAATGCAGAAGAGGAAGAAATTTATTTAAAATCAATTTCTGATCAAATACAAGTAATTACGAAAGATCTCAAAACTTTAGAAAAAGCTGTTTATCAGAAATCAGATCTTGCCTCAGCCAATGAGTTAATTAAAATTAAATCAGACGGACTAAGCGAGGATGTTTTGACAAAACATTTACTTAAATTAAATGAGATTGAAGATCAATTTAGAGAACTTACTAATAAATTTGAGGAAGTAAGTTTTAAGCTAGACAAACTATCAACGCGTGTTACAAAAATTCAATCTGATACTCAATTGAGATTTTCAGATCTTGAAACTGGAACTCCTATAAATTCTAATACTACTAATCAAGCAAATCTTCCAGGCACAAGTAAACCTCAAGATTTTGGAGCAAATCCTGGATACAACGTAACTAATTTGCCTAAACAACAAAGCATCAATTCCGTTGAAAGTGCCAAAACTGTTATTGCTGAAGAACCTGAAAAAAAAGAGTCTCTATTACCCAATAAACCTGCTGAGCAACAATATGAATTTGCAGTTAGTTTTATGAAGATTGGAGATTATGAAACAGCTGAATTTGCTCTAAGAGAATTTATTGATAAAAATAAAGAACATGATTTAGCCGGTAGTGCACAATATTGGTATGGCGAAACTTTTAGAATTAGACAACTTTATTCAGACGCAGCGACTGCTTATTTAGACGGATATCAAAATTATCCCAAAAGCAAAAAAGCTCCTGATAATCTTCTAAAATTAGGCATCACAATGGTTCAGTTAGGTGAAAAAGACCAAGGATGCAAAATGATTTCAGGTTTAAAAAAAGAATACCCAAAAGCAAGCAAGTCTGTGCTACAAAAAGCTCAGTATGAGCAAAAAAAATTCAAATGCAATTCTTAAAAATAGATTTAAAGATTCAAAAGATCTTTATCAAATTTATTTAGATTTCAAAAAAAAAATCAATAAATATAAAAGTAAGCCTTTTTTAGTTGCGGTATCAGGAGGGCCGGACAGTTTGGCATTAGTAGCTCTAACGAAAGCTTACAGTTATGAAAATAATTCAAAATTTTACTATGTTTTAATTGATCATAATATTAGAAAAAAATCAAATTACGAGGCAAAACAAGTAAAAAACTTACTTAAAAAAAATTCTATTTATATAGATATTATCGTTAATAAAGTAAAAATTAAAAAAAACATTCAAAGTGAGGCAAGAAAAATAAGGTACAAGCTTTTAGAAAATTATTGTAAAAAAAATAAAATTAATACATTGCTCACTGCTCACAATTTAGAGGATCAAGTCGAAACTTTCTTTATTAGACTATCAAGAGGTAGCGGGTTAACTGGGCTATCATCAATGAGTCCAGTAAATAAATTGAATAATAAAGTGGTATTACTGAGACCTCTCTTAGATGTGAAGAAAAAATTTTTAATAAAGTGCTCAAAAATTGCTTTTGGAAAATATTTTATTGATCCATCAAACAAAAATAAGAAATATTTAAGGACTAGAATCAGAAATTTACAAAAACCACTTCAAGACAGCGGTTTAAACTATGAACAAATTATAAAATCAATTAATAATTTAGCATCAAGCAAAAAAACTTTAGATAATCTCATTAAAAAAATTTTAAAAGATTTAATTGTAAAAACAGGGAATAATATTTCAATTAATTTACAAAATTTTAATAATTTAAACGAGGAAACAAAAATCAGGGCAATCAACGAGTCTATAAGAAAACTTAAAAAAAACTATTATAATCCAAGGTCAAAAAAAGTAGTTTATTTGTTAAAGGCCATAAAAAGCAAAAAATTCATTAGTTCTACACTTGGAGGATGCATATTTATGAGAAAAAATGGTAAATTATGCATTAAAATTGAGAAAAATTAAAATTTAGGACATTTTCGTTATAATTTGTCTTATTTACAACCCATTTTTTTTATTAAATATACTTGTTATATTTTTAAGAATTATTATTTATTTATTATGAATTTAAAAAACCTTATAATGTGGATAATCATAATCCTTCTATCCGTAGGATTATTTAACATGTTTCAAGATCCAACAAAAATTAATTCCGAGAAGAATATTCTCCCTTTCTCAAATTTTTTAAATGAAGTTGAAGCAGGAAGAGTTGTTGAGGTTCAAATACAAGGAAACAATATAAGTGGAATTTTAGCAAACGGTGAGAAATTTTCTACTTTCTCTCCTAACTACCCTGAACTGGTAGATAAATTGTCTTCTAACAATGTAAGTATAGTCGCAACTCCCCAAGAAGATAAAATGCCCTCTCTTTTAGGCATATTACTCTCATGGTTCCCAATGCTTTTATTAATTGGTGTTTGGATCTTTTTTATGCGTCAAATGCAAGGCGGCAAAGGTGGAGCAATGGGATTTGGAAGGTCAAAAGCAAAACTTTTAAACGAAGCCCAGGGAAAAGTAACTTTTAATGACGTTGCTGGTGTTGAGGAGGCTAAAGAAGAAGTAGAGGAAATAGTTGAATTCTTAAAGGATCCAAAAAAATTTAGTAGACTTGGTGGTAAAATACCAAAAGGAGCACTTCTGATAGGACCGCCTGGTACAGGAAAAACTCTTTTGGCTAAAGCTATTGCCGGTGAAGCGAATGTTCCTTTCTTTTCAATCTCGGGATCAGATTTTGTGGAAATGTTTGTTGGTGTAGGTGCTTCAAGAGTAAGAGATATGTTTGAACAAGGAAAAAAACACTCACCATGTATTATATTTATTGATGAAATAGATGCTGTTGGTAGAAGTAGAGGTGCTGGGTTAGGCGGTGGAAATGATGAAAGAGAGCAAACTTTAAATCAGCTTCTAGTAGAAATGGACGGATTTGATACTAATGAAGGTATTATTTTAATTGCAGCAACTAACAGACCAGATGTATTAGATCCAGCATTATTAAGACCTGGAAGATTTGACAGACAGGTTGTTGTCGGTAATCCCGATATTATAGGCAGAGAAGCAATACTGAAAGTCCATGTTAAAAAAATAAATACTGGTCCAGATGTAAAATTAAGAACAATAGCTAGAGGTACACCAGGTTTCTCCGGAGCTGATCTTGCTAATCTTATAAACGAGTCAGCATTACTAGCTGCAAGGAAAAATAAAAGGGTAGTTACAATGTCA
>CACNFS010000008.1 GCA_902619835.1 uncultured Pelagibacteraceae bacterium
CATTCATTAAAAAATAACCAAAAATAATTCCAAAAATTGGAATTAGATAAGCTACTTGGGTTTGAAAAACCAAACCATTAACTGTTAGAATTCTAAATCTAATTAACCATGCAAATCCGGTTGCAATAATGCCTAGGTATAACAAAGAAAGTGTCGACGCGAAAGTTGGGTCAGAATTCCAAGGTGTTTCAAAAATTAAAGAAAAAGGAAGTAAAAATATAACAGACCATAATGTTGTGGATGTAGTAACATTTTCGTTCTTTTGATTTTTAAGTTTCAAAGTTAATAAACCTCCAACACAGTAAAATGTTGATCCTAAAATAGTTATTAGGACATAAATAATATTTTCGTTATTGATAATTACCTTGTCAAAAAATAAAAATACAATTCCGCTAAATCCAATTAAAACTCCAATTGATTTTAAAAAAGACAATTTTTCATCTTTTGTAAAAAAATGTGCAAGAATAGATCCACTTAAAGGCGTTGTACTCATTAATATCGCGGCAAGATAACTATTTATCTTTGATGTGCCTACAGCTATTAGCACGAAAGGTATTGCAATATTACACAACCCAATAAGTGCGTACCATTTCCAATTTTTATTAAATGCAAGAATTTTAATTTTTTTAATTTTACATAGGATTAATAAAGGTATACTTGCAAAAATCACTCTCACTAAAGCAAGTGTAAAAGGTTCATAAGAATAAGTGGCAATTTTAATATTAAAGAAAGATGAACCCCATATAATTGCCAATAGGATTAATAGTAAGAAATCTAAGGTATTCGCCTCTTTCATCTCAATTTTATATTGTACGTATGTAATAAATGCATAGCTGATATATATTTTTAATTATACTCTAAAAAGGTTCCTTATATATGTTCGGAACAAAATTAAAACTAATATTATGGAGCATTAATGAGTTCAAAAAATATTCTTAAGCTTATGAAAGATAAGCAAGTAGAGTTTGTAGACCTAAGGTTTACAGATCCCAAGGGGAAACTTCAACACTTAACAATGGACGCAACTGTTGTAGACGAAGATATGCTTGATAAGGGAGTATTTTTTGATGGTTCTTCAATTGCAGGATGGAAAGCAATAAACGAATCTGACATGATTTTAAAACCAGATTTAGAAAAACCAATAATTGATCCGTTTAACTCGCATACCACACTTAATATTTTCTGCGATATTTTAGATGCTGTAAAAAAAGATCCATATGAAAGAGATCCGAGGGGAACTGCTAAAAAAGCTGAAGCCTATCTGAAAAAAACTGGAATAGGAGATAAATCTTATTTTGGCCCAGAGCCTGAATTTTTCGTATTCGATGATGTAAGGTTTAAAAATGATATGAATGAAACAAGTTTTAATATTGATAGTTCTGAGGGCCCTTATAATACTGGGAAAAAATATGAGAATGGAAATTTAGGTCATAGACCAGGTATAAAAGGAGGATATTTTCCTGTTCCTCCAGTCGATAGTGCCCAAGATATGAGGGGAGAGTATTTAAAAGCACTAAAAGATATGGGTGTTAAAGTAGAAAAACACCATCACGAAGTAGCTCCGAGTCAACATGAATTAGGTATGTATTTTGGAACTTTAACAAATCAAGCTGATAACGTTCAATTATATAAATATGCTGTGCAAATGGTTACTAACTCTTTTGGGAAAACAGCAACATTTATGCCAAAACCTGTAAAGGGTGATAATGGCTCAGGTATGCATTGTCATCAATCTATTTGGAAAGGAAACACTCCACTTTTTATGGGTAAAGAATATGCCGGATTATCAAAGGAAGCACTTTACTACATTGGTGGAATTCTTAAACACGCTAGAGCGATAAACGCTTTCGCAAATGCAACGACAAACAGCTATAAAAGATTAATACCTGGCTTTGAGGCTCCAGTAATTTTAGCTTACTCTGCTAGAAATAGATCCGCATCATGTAGAATACCTGTGATAATGAATCCAAAGGCTGCAAGAATGGAGATAAGATTTCCGGACGCCGCGGGTAATCCATATTTAACATTTGCTTCTATGCTTATGGCTGGGATTGATGGTATCAAAAATAAAATAGACCCGGGTAAACCTTTTGATCAAGATCTTTACTCTTTATCTGAGGAGGAGGTAAAAAAATTACCGACAGTTTGTGGATCTTTAAGAGAAGCTATGCAAAACCTTGATAAAGATAGAAAATTCTTAACTGAGGGTGGAGTATTTACTGATGATCAAATAGATGCCTATATTGAGCTTAAATTTCAAGAAATTTATAATTTTGAGCATACACCTCATCCCATTGAATTTGAGATGTACTATAGTGGCTAAACTTTAAAGGACTCTCCACAACCGCATCGCTCAGTTTCATTCGGATTTTTAAAGATGAACTGAGAGGAAAATTTTTCTTGCTTATAATCCATTTCAGTTCCTAGTAAGTAAATGATTGCTTTAGGGTCAATAAATACCTTTACACCTTTTTCTTCGATAACTTCTTCATTTGGTTTAATTTCTCTCGCGTATTCCATAATATATGACATTCCCGCACAACCTCCAGATTTTATTCCCACTCTTACACCTATAGCGGAGCTCTCAGCTTTAGACATGATCTGTTTTATTCTATTTGCCGCATTATCACTTAATCTAATTATTTGCTCACTCATAAATTTAACTCTAATTTAGCTGCTTCTGACATTTTATCTTTAGTCCAAGGTGGATCCCAAACTAGTTTTAAATCGACATCCCCAACCCCTTCAATTTTTAATATATTCTCTTTTACTGAATTAGGCAAACTTTCAGCTACTGGGCAATTTGGTGAGGTTAAAGTCATTTCTATTATCACTTTATTATCATTAACTATCTCAATCTTATAAATGAGACCTAATTCAAAAATATTAACTGGGATTTCTGGATCATAGATTTTTTTAATTTCAGATATTATTTTTTCTTTTAAGCTAGTCATAAAATTAATTTTTATTTTCTAACGCTGATAAAAGTGTATGCCAAGCCATGGTTGCACATTTAATACGCATTGGAAACTCTTGAACACCAGATAATGAGGAAATTGTTGTTATTTGATCCTCGGATAAGCTATTTAAAGTGATTTTGGATTTATTTTTTAACATATTTAAAAAATCATCAGTAATTTTTTTCGAAAATTGTATATCTCTCCCTTTTAATGTATCAGTGAGAATTGAAGCTGATGCTAAAGATATTGCACACCCTTCACCTTCAAAACTTAAACCTGAAATATTTTTATCTTTATCTAATTTTAAATAAATATGAACTTTGTCTCCGCATAAAGGATTATGTGCTTTTGCATCATGATTATATCCTTTGCACTTACCCTTATTTCTAGGATTTTTTGCGTGATCCAAAATAATTTCCTGGTATAGTTCTTTTAATTCCATCTAAATTTGAAAAACTTTTTTACATTTTTTTATTGACTCACTTAAAATATCAATATCTTCTTTACTATTATAAACTCCAAGCGAAGCTCTTGCTGAAGCAGCGATCCCGAGTTTGTCGTGTAGGATTTGACAACAATGATGTCCCGCTCTTATAGCTACTCCGTCATCATCTAAAATTGTTGCTATATCATGTGGGTGAATTCCTTTCATTGTGAAGGATATTATTGACGCTCTATTTTTAGGATTACCGATAATATTGATAGAGTTGTCTTTCCTTAATTTTTCTAAACCATACTCAAGTATTTGACTTTCATGTTGCTCTATATTTTTAATTCCTAGTTTTTGGATAAATTTTATAGCTTTAGCAAATGCTACGACCTCCGCGGTTTGCATTGTTCCTGCCTCAAATTTTGTAGGCGACTCTGCGTAAGTTATCTTATTTTTTCTTACATCACTTATCATTCCGCCCCCTCCTTGATATGGTGGCAATTCATCAATCCATTTTTTTTTAGCAAAGAGAATACCAAGTCCGTTTGGACCGTACATTTTATGACAAGAAATTGCATAAAAATCACAATCTAAGTCTTGTACATCTATAACTAAATGAGGAGCGCCTTGTGTACCATCAATTAATACTGGAATATTTTTTGATTTGGCTAAATCAATAATTTTTTTAATTGGCATTATAGTACCCGTTACATTTGAAATATGTGTAAAAGCAATCATCTTGGTTTTTTCAGTAATTAGTTTTTTAAATTCATCAATGTTAATTTCTCCGTTTTCATTCATTGTCGCAAATTTTATTACAGCTCCTTTTTTTTCCCTTAAATAATGCCATGGTACATAATTTGAATGGTGCTCTAATTCAGTAATGAGAATTTCATCGCCTCCTTTTATAAATTTTTCTCCATACGTACTTGCCACTAAATTTATTGCTTCAGTTGCTCCTTTTGTAAAAATTATTTCTTCTCTATGCTTAGCATTAACATAAGATTTAACTATATCTCTTGTTTCTTCAAATTTATTTGTAGCTTTAACAGCTAGCGTATGAACACTTCTTCCAACATTTGAAAATTCAGTTTCATAAAACCTGGAAATCTCATCGATTACTTCTTTCGGTTTTTGTGAAGAATTAGCGCTATCCAAGTATGTTAATGATTTGCCTTTAATTTTTTGTTTAAATATTGGAAATTTAGATTTTATATCATTAAATTGCATCAATTTGCTCCCCTATCCTAGACTCAAGAAAAGACTTTATTTTTTCTTCAGATATATTTTCAAGAATCTCATTGAGAAAACCATTTATAAGAAGTTTTCTTGCAGCTTTTTTTTTGATCCCCCTTGTCATCAAGTAATGAATAGCCTCATCATCAATGCTCCCTGAAGTAGAACCATGTGAACATTTCACGTCATCAGCATAAATTTCTAGCTCTGGTTTAGCGCTAAATTCAGCTTGGTTTTCTAGAATTAAGGCTTTACTCAACTGATATGCATCTGTTTTTTGTGCAATATCTTTAACAAATATTTTGCCTTGATAAATTCCATTGCTATTTTCTTGTAAAACATTTTTAATTTTTTGATAACTTTTACAATTAGGAGCCAAATGATTTATTCGAGTTTTAATTTCTTGATGCTCATCTTTACCTAAACTTAGTCCTGATAAAATAAAGCAATTACTTTTCTCTTCATTCAAATTCATATCTAAATCTACTTTGTTAAATTTTAGCCCAGAGGTTAAAATAAAATTTTGATAGCTTGAATTATATCCCTGTGATCCAAATATACTTTTATAAAAATAACCATTACTTTTTGTTTTTTGGATTACAATATTTTTCAAAACTGAATTGTCTTTGATTTCTAAATTTTCAAAGGTGTTTTTGATATATTTACTTTTATGATCAACATTATATTCTATTAAAATTAATTCTGAATTTTGATTCAATTTAATCTTATTCGAATTATTGATAATCTTATTATCTAAATTTGAAGTAAAATAATTATAAATTACTATTGGTTTTTTACATTTGTAATCTTCCTGTATCTCTAAATCGAGCCCACCTAAAGTTAAAGCTTTGTTTAAATTTGAAAGGTTGTTTTTTGAATAATTTCTTAGATTATCCTCTGACTTTAAACTTTGAACTTTAACTTTTTCGTCTTCCTCAAATTTTATATCACTAGATTTGTATACTCCATTTACTAGTAAAATATAATTGTGCTCAAACTCATTGATTATATCAATTTTTTTATCAAAATTGAAATCATAGTTATTTTTAACACTTTTAAAATTTTTTTTTATAATTGAATTTAAATCTGTAAATTTCCAATCCTCATTTTTTTTGTTTGGAAGACCAGTCTCAAAAAACAATTGCAAATTTTTTTTTCGATCTTTTTTTTCTTGCTCAGAAGCAACAGATATCTTTTCTAAATCAATAGCAAATAATTGTTCCATTATCTTAAATTTATATACCCTGTTTTTTCCAATTCTTGACCTAAATCAGCACATCCAGTTTTAACAATTTTACCATTAGATAAGACGTGGATAAAATCAGGTTTAATATAATCAAGCAAACGCTGATAATGCGTGATTATTAAAAATGCATTGTTTTTATTTTTATGAGAATTAACGCCATCTGCAACAATCCTAAGCGCATCTATATCTAATCCAGAGTCAGTTTCATCTAAAATAGCCAACTTTGGTTCCAGAAGTTTCATTTGAAGTATTTCGTTTTTCTTTTTCTCTCCACCAGAAAAACCAACGTTTAATTGTCTAGATAAAAACTTTTCATCAATTTTTAACTCTGAAGCTTTCTCCTTGATTAATTTTAAAAGAGAAATGGTGTCTAATTCCTTTTCACCTTTGGCTTTTCTAATAGTGTTCAATGAAGTTTTCAAAAAGTTAGTGGTGTTTACACCTGGAATTTCCAACGGATATTGAAAAGCTAAAAATATTCCTTTTTGTGCTCTTTCTTCAATTGGAATATCTTGTAAATTTTTTCCTTCATACTTTAAACTCCCGCTAATATTATAACCACTCTTTCCAGAAAGTATGTTAGCCAAAGTGCTTTTTCCTGATCCATTAGGGCCCATAATTGCATGCACCTCGCCTGGTTTAATTTCTAAATTTAAACCATTTAAGATTGATTTATTATCAACAGAAGCTTTTAAATTTTGCAAATTGAGCATTATCCAACGCTCCCCTCAAGACTGATAGAAACTAACTTTTGAGCCTCAACTGCAAACTCCATTGGTAGTTGTTGAAGTACCTCTTTGCAAAAACCATTAACTATAAGACTAACAGCTTCCTCTTGGTTAAGTCCTCTCTGATTACAATAAAATAATTGGTCTTCATTAATCTTTGATGTCGTTGCCTCATGCTCAACTGTAGAGGACGAGTTTTTGCTTCTAATGTAAGGCACTGTATGAGCACCACATTTATTACCCATTAGTAATGAATCGCATTGCGTATAATTTCTAGAATTTAATGCTTTGGGTCCTATGTCCACAAGTCCCCTGTAAGTATTATCAGCTTTGCCCGCTGAAATTCCTTTTGATATAATTTTACTCTTTGTGTTTTTACCTAAGTGAATCATTTTTGTACCTGTATCTGCTTTTTGATGGTTATTTGTAATAGCTATAGAGTAGAATTCACCTACTGAATTTTCACCTTGCAATATACAACTTGGATATTTCCATGTAATAGCCGATCCTGTCTCGACTTGTGTCCATGAAATTTTGGAATTCTTACCTCTGCATGCTCCTCTTTTAGTTACAAAATTATAAATTCCTCCTACACCATCTTTATCTCCAGGATACCAATTTTGTACAGTTGAATATTTTATTTCCGCATCGTCCAGTGCAACTAATTCTACATTTGCTGCATGTAATTGATTTTCGTCTCTCATAGGAGCTGTGCAGCCCTCAAGATAACTTACATAGCTACCTTTATCTGCAATTATGAGAGTTCTCTCAAATTGGCCTGTTTCAGAAGCGTTAATTCTAAAATACGTTGAAAGCTCCATAGGGCATCTTGTGTTTGGCGGAATATAAACAAAAGAACCGTCGGTAAATACCGCAGAATTTAGTGTAGCAAAATAATGATCACTAATTGGAATTACAGATCCAAGGTATCTTTTAACTAAATCAGGGTGTTTAATAATTGCTTCGGATATTGGACAAAAAATTATACCTTTTTTATCCAGCTCACCTTTAAAAGTTGTTGCAACAGAAACCGAGTCAAAAACTGCATCTACTGCAACTCCACTTAACCTTTTTTGTTCATTCAGCGGGATTCCTAATTTATTATAAGTTTCAATAAGTTTTGGGTCAACTTCATCTAAGCTGTTTGGTTTATCTTTCATACTTTTTGGTGCTGAGTAGTAATAAAGGTCTTGATAATCAATTCTTGGATACTTAGGTTTTTGCCAATTAGGCTCTTTTAATACTTTTAACCTGTTAAAAGCTTTTAATCTCCAGTCTAGCATCCACTGAGGTTCTTTTTTAATTTTAGAAATAAATCTAATCGTGTCTTCAGAAAGCCCTTTAGGAGCTTTGATATTTTCTATATCGGTTGTAAAACCATATTTATATTCCTGATTTTTTAATTCTTCACTTTTCATGTTTTAATTTATTTTTGTTAAATCTTGTAATTTCACTTTTTCAAAAAAACCATTTATATGTTGATCTAATTGATCCCATAAATTATGCGTTATGCATTTCATTGATCTATTATTACAACCTCGTTTTGAATTTTTTTTACAATTAAGTGTCCTAACTTCCTCATCGACTGCATAAATAATATTTGATAATTTGATTTCAGATGCCGGTTTTTCTAAAACATAACCTCCATTAGCACCCCTTGAACTTTTTACTAACTTATTATTTTTAAGTTTTAAAAAAATTTGCTCTAGATAAGCTAAGGAAATGTTTTGTCTTAAAGAGATCTCTGTTAAACTTATAGGTCCGTCTTTAGCATTTGATGCCAAGTCAGCCATAGCCATAACTGCATATCTACCTTTATTAGTTAGTTTCATAATTTTGTGTTGTATTATAACAGTTTTGATAGAATTCCTACTATTTTAGTAGGGATTAAAAAAAAATATTTGTCGCATAAAAACGTGATATAAATCTGTACTTTTTTTTTTAATAATAATCATTATCAAGTATGAAACCAAAAAGTTTAGAAATTTTTATACCTGGGCCTGCCGGAAGACTTGAGGCTAAATATTATAAGAACCCAAAATTTGGCTCTCCTGTAGCAATAGTGCTTCATCCACATCCTCAATATGGAGGAACAATGAACAATCGAATAGTTCAACTAATGTATAACATTTTTTTAGAAAACGGTTTTTCGGTTATAAAGGTAAATTTCAGAGGTGTTGGAAAAAGTGATGGTGTTTTTGATAATGGACAAGGTGAATTATCTGATGCAGCTGCCACACTAGATTGGATTGAAAGACAAAATCTAGATTACAGTCAGTGTTGGGTCTCCGGTTTTTCTTTTGGTTCATTAATTTGTATGCAACTAATTATGCGAAGACCAGAAGTAAATAACTTTATAGCAGTTTCCCCTCAACCGAACGTTTACGATTTTTCATTTCTTGCTCCATGTCCAACTTCTGGACAAGTAATCTATAGTGAAAACGATGAATTAGTTACTAAAGAGAGTATAGTAGAGTTAGATAATAGAATTAAAAACCAAAAAGGAGTAGAAGTTATTTTTTCTAAAATAAAAAATTCTAATCATTTTTTTAAGAATAAAGAAAAAGAGTTATCAGGAGAAATTGAAAAATATTTAAAAGAAAAAACAGCTTTGATTTAATTTTCTATAATCTCACCACCGGTGCTTGGAATTTTACAATTTGTTGTATTTGGAAATGTAATTGGTAGCTTTTTTAAGGATCTAATTGCTAAATATCCAAACGCTTGAGACTCAACGAAATCGCCATTAATATTAAAATCATCTATAAATTTTAAACTTAAATTTTTTGGAAGTTTGTCAATAATAGCATTCAATAAGGTTTTATTTTTTCTTCCTCCGCCGCAAACTAATATGGTGTCTAATTTATGTTCTTTTTTTAATAAATCTGAAAGTGATTCGCTTAATATCGATGCTGTAAAATCGGTTAGTGTTGCTGAACCATCTTCTAGAGATAGACCCCGTGAAAATGAGATGTCAAAATCACTTGTATCAAATGATATCTTTTTTTTATTTTCTCTATTTGAATAAAGTTCCTGAGCTTGTTCCAAAATAATTTTATTAATTTTACCGCTCGTTGCAAATTTACCGTCTAAATCAAATTTTTCATTAGAATTTTTTCTTATCCATGTATCGATCAAACAATTACCTGGACCTATATCTTTACTGAATATTTCATCAGAGCCTATCGGTTTTTTTATGATAGTAATATTAGAAATACCACCAATGTTCAAAATACAAACTGGCATTTTGATATTTATTTGTGTTGCGATAAGTTGATGAAAAATTGGTGTTAAGGGAGCTCCCTCTCCACCGTTTTTAATATCGTTTTTTCTAAAATTAAAAATTATTTTTTTTTTAATTAATTGATAAAGTAATTTTGCATCTCCTAACTGAATTGAAATTTTCTCATTTGAATTATGATATATAGTTTGACCATGAAAACCTATTAGCGGATCTTCCTCAAATTGAAAATCATTTACAACTTTTGCATGAAAAAGTGTTATTTTTCTTTCAAGATCTTTAAGCTCTTTTGAAAGTCTGCTTAAGTCTTGAGAATTAAAAATTTTTTCTTTTAAAGAATGTATTTTTTTGTAAATAGGAGAATCATACTCAAAATACTTATCTTTAATGACTTCCAGATGGTCTGTACCATTAGAATATACTAAAGATGCATCAATTCCATCACCAGAAGTTCCGCTCATTAAGCCTAAAGCGGTATATTTTTTTTGCATATTTATATTTATTTATAATAATTTTTGTATAATAGTGCTTTAATCAAATTGTGCTATGAAAAATAAATTAATAAGTGAAATGCAGGCGCGTGGATATCTGAGTCAATGCACAAATTTGGCTAAACTTAATGAAATTTGCAATAAAAAATCAATTTCAGGCTATATAGGCTTTGATTGCACCGCTAAAAGTCTCCACGTAGGCAGTCTTTTACAGATTATGGTTTTAAAACTAATGCAAAAACACGGTCATAAACCAATTATCCTATTAGGTGGCGGAACAACATTAATTGGTGATCCATCTGGAAAAGACTCGACTAGAAAAATTTTAAATCAAAAAGAAATAAAAAAAAATATTGAAAGTATCAAGAAAATTTTCAAAAAGATCTTAAACTTTAAAAATAAAAAAACAAAACCTATTTTTGTAAATAATGCAGACTGGTTAACAAAGTTAAATTACATTAAGTTTTTAAGAGATATCGGAAGTCATTTTACAATTAATAAAATGCTTACTTTTGATAGCGTGAAATTGAGGTTAGAACGAGAGCAATCATTAAGTTATATGGAGTTTAACTATATGATTTTACAAGCATACGATTTTTATCAATTATTTAAAAATGATAGTTGTGTTTTACAAATAGGTGGGTCAGACCAGTGGGGAAATATCATTAATGGAGTGGAGCTCATTAGAAGAATAATGCAAAAGGAAGCCTACGGTTTGACTACTCCATTAATTACTTTAGCCTCTGGAGCTAAAATGGGTAAAACTGAGAGAGGAGCTATATGGCTTAACAAAGATTTACTTTCGCCATATGATTATTGGCAATTTTGGAGAAATACTGACGACCGTGATATAGAAAAATTTTTGTATTTTTTTACTGAAATTGAACCAAATAAAATTAAACATCTTTGTGAAAATGAAAAAGATATTAATAAATTAAAAATTATACTAGCAAACGAAACGACAAAAATTTTACATGGTGATAAAGTTTCTAAAAAAGCTGAGAAAACTGCAAAAGATACATTTTCTGGTACAGGATTGGGACAAAGCCTTCCGGAGATCAAAGTGAATTCAAGTGAAGTAGAAAAAGGTATTAGTTTTTTAGATTTTTTGTCAACCAATAATATTTTATCTTCCAAAAGTGAAGCAAGAAGAGCATTAAATAATAGAGGGCTTAAGATAAATGATATTTTAGTGATAGATGAAAAAAAAATTATTAATTTCAAGGATTTCAATAACAAAATTTTAAAAATTTCTTATGGTAAAAAAAAACATTATGTAGTTAAAATTATTTAACTGTTTTTTTTCCATCTATTATCTTCTGTATAAATCTCGGTGTAATAGTCCTGACCGGATTAATTGTAGTCTTAACGTTTCCTGAAGGGCCTTTTAACTTAAAACTAATACCAAATAAACCTTCTCCAATTTCTTTTGGAATAACAATTTCTCCAATCAATGGTATTTTTGAAATGATCTTGTTCAAAGTTTTTGCTGGAACCAAAGTGCCTCTTATACTTGTTAGTTTAGAATCTTGATAACCATCCATCAGAACAGAAATACTGGGACCAGTAGCAACTATCTCATTTAATTTTAATAATTCCTCATTTTTCTCCATATTTATCTCTAAAAAATCAAATGTAATTCCGTCTCCCTCTGCTAAATCTGCCAAACCCCCTAGATCAGCCAAAGAAAGAAGTTTGACCATGCCGGGTGCATTTACCACTTTAAAATCTTCAATCCTTAATTTGGATTTAGATATGTTGCCGTAAATAATAGAGGAATATAATAATTTTCCTCCTGTTAAACCTTTAAAAAAATTATATTCTGTCAAGAGTGGTTTTGTGAGATCTGAGTAAATTTCTAAATATTTTTTCTTACTTTTATCGTCGTTTTTCATAGAAATATCTAAGAAATTTTTTTTATCAAACTCTCCTTTAGATGAAATACTTTTAAATTTTCCATTTTCTATTTTTCCAATTAATTTAAAATTTTCAAGTTTTTCAGAAAGTGGAACATTAATATTCAAGATATCGATTTCAATTTCTCTATTTATTTTTGAAAAAAAATTATTTTTAGATTTATTCTTTAATATCTTGGGTAAATTATTTGCATCAAACTTTTCTCCTGATATCTTAATCTTTTTGTCAAAAATAATTAAAAAATCGTTATTTTTTACACCTTCGTTGAAAGTTTTTATAGACAATTTATCTAAATTTAAAAATCTATTATCAATTACTTTAAGTCCTTTCAAAAACAGATAATTTTTTCCCTCTTTATAAGTAAATTCATTTACCTTTAAAGAATTACCTTTTTTATTTATATCAATTTTAATATTTGACTTTGTAGTATTTAATTTTTCATAATTCAAAAAATCTAAATATAATCCCTTGGTAAATTCTGCTTCTAAATTTATTTTTGAAAGTCCATCAATAATAATATTTTTAAATTTAAAATTTGAAGGAAGATCATCATTTAAAGAATATTTGCCCGATATATCATAACTATTATTTTTTTTATTAAAGCTCATTTTTACATCCGAGTCAGTTAAAGATAAGAGGTTTATTTTTTCTTTTAAAAAATAAGCATTAATTTGATTGTCTAGGTTAAATGTAGCTGAAAAAACTTTACCATAGTTTTTATAATCAAAACTTTTAACTTTGTAAGTTTTATCAAAATTAATTGAAAAAGAGTTATTAATTTCTGCTTGAAGATTTTTAAAGTTTTTCAGATATTTTAAATTATCAAGAAATTTATTTTTTATATCTATTTCATTATTAAAATTTATTTTTGTTTTAAAATTTGAAACTAATGATAATTCGGGAGATAATTTTAATCTAATATCACCATCTTTTATGTCAAAAAAGATTGAATTACCAAAAATATTTTTAATAAGAATATCCGTTTTATCACCAAAAAAATTAAAAGAAGCTTTTTTTATACTAAAACCCTCAATTACCTCGACCTCAAAATCTGATACTGATCCTCGTGTGATAAAGTTTTCAATTTCATTATCTTTTTGTAAGTAAATCTCAAATTCTAAGTCACAATTTGCTTTGATTACTTTATTATTAACAAAACTTATAAAATTAGAAGGTTTCATTAATGTAGAAATATTTTTAATTTGGTTCAGATTAATATTAGGAAAAAATATATTAATTTTTGAGATTTTTATTTCTGTTTTCAATAGTGAGATAAAATCGACATAAGCTTTAATATTTTTTACAGGAATATTAATATCTTTATAATCTATGTTTGGATTATTAGTTTCTAAAAATAAGCTTAACTCTTTTATGTCGAGTTTAAATCGAATAGTATTTAATTCGAGACTAATTTGTTTATAATTTTCATTTATTTTTTGTGAAAATAGATTATTAAATTTTTTTGTTTCTATGCCAATAGTTGAAATAAAAGTTAAAGCAATAACAAAAGTTATAAAAATTACCCAAAAAAAAGTAAAGATAAGTCTTTTCACTATTTATTTTTAATCCCCTCTTCTATAAAGTCATCAATGTTTCCGTTTAATACACTTGTGGGATTTGTATTCTCTAATTTATTTCTAAGATCTTTTACTAGTTGATATGGCTGAAGTACATAAGATCTTATTTGATGTCCCCATCCTATATCTGTTTTTATACTTGCTTCCTTTTGATTTTCTTCCTCTTTTTTCTGCATCGCATGTTCGTAAAGCCTTGCTCTTAACATTTTAAAACAAGTCTCTTTATTTTTATGTTGTGAGCGCTCATTTTGACATTGAACTACGATTTTGGATGGTAAATGGGTAATTCTCACCGCGCTATCTGTTGTGTTAACATGCTGGCCACCAGCTCCGCTAGAACGATATGTGTCTATTCTTAAATCTTTATCATCAATTTTTATATTTATATCATCATCAACTGCAGGATAAACCCAGACACTTGCAAAACTTGTATGCCTTCTAGCGCCACTATCAAAAGGTGATATCCTAACTAATCTGTGAACACCCGACTCTGATTTCATTAGGCCGTATAGATATTCTCCTTCGACCTTGATAGTTGAAGATTTGATACCGGCCTCGTCACCTTTATGTTCACTTATTAAATGGTATTTAAATTTTTTTTTATCGAACCATTTAAAATACATTCGTCTTAACATATCAGCCCAGTCTTGGCTTTCTGTGCCGCCAGCACCCGCGTGTATCTCAAGATAAATATTTAAATCATCATTTTCTCCTGATAAGAAACAATTTATTTCACTTTTTTTGACACTTTTAAGTATTTGATCAATTTTGTCATTACACTCTGAAATTACTTCCTCATTTTTTTCTAAAATAGCTAAATTATTTAACTCTTTTATATTGAGAAGTTCTTTAGAGAAATGTTGATAGGAATTTAAAATATCTTCAAAGATTTTTTTTTGTTTAACTGTTTTTTTTACTAAATTTTTATCTTTCCAAAAATTATCTTTTTGTAAAGTTTGCTCAAAATCTTTTAATTTCTTATTAACCTCATTTTTATCAAAGATACCCCCTAATATTATTAAGTACCTTCTCGATATTTTCTATTTTATTATCAAATTTTTGCATTAATAAAATTGTCTTAATTTAACTAAGTTATCACGATCATTGATTAAAATTAAATTATTATTATTTAAATTGTTAATATCTTTTCTTTTTAGAGCCTCAATAATTGTTTTTTTATCTCCTGGAGAAGATTTAAGTCCAGTGTCATAATTTAATGAAGTTAAAAAAATATTTTTTGGTATTTTAAAATCATTAAAATCTTCTTTAAATAATGCATTTTCAATAAAATCTTTAAATATTGGTAAAGCAGCTTTAGATCCTGTTTCATATTTTCCTAAAGTTTTTGGATTATCAAAACCTATATAAACACCTATAACTAGATTTGACGAAAAGCCAATAAACCATGCGTCATAGTTATTATTTGTTGTTCCTGTTTTTCCCGCCAAAGGTACGCCCAACGTTCTTAATTTTTTTGCTGTTCCTCTTTCCACAGCACCGCTCAATATTGTCGTCATTTGGTATGCGGTTTCCTCACTAAAAATTCTCTCATTTGTATTTTGTATTTTAGGATAATCTTTAATTGACTCAGCAACAAATTTATCACATCCACTGCATCTTCTATTCTTTATTTTAAAAATTGTTTTTCCTCTTCTGTCTTGAATTCTTGAAATTAGGTTAGGCTCTATTTTATTTCCACCATTTACAAAAGATGCATAAGCAGATGTTAAATTAATAAGTGAGGTCTCGGCTGCACCAAGTGAAACAGAAAGAAGTTCAGGTACATCATCATATATATTCAGCTTTTGAGATAAATCTAAAATTTTATCTAATCCTAAAACTTTTGCTATTCTTATAGTCATTAAATTTCTTGAATATTCAATTCCTTTTCTTAATGTTGAAGGACCATAAAATTTTTTACCATAATTTTCTGGTTTCCAATTTTTTAAACCCTCTCCTTGACTCTCGACAAAAGGAGCGTCTAAAATAATTGAGTTTGGAGAAAAACCATTTTCTAATGCAGCTGCATATACAATAGGTTTAAATGCAGAGCCAGGTTGTCTTTTTGCTTGAGTTACTCTGTTAAATTCGCTTGATTTAAAATTAAAACCTCCAACTAGGGCTTTTACATCTCCGGTAAAAGGCTCAATAACAACTATTCCACCATTTACTTTAGGGTATTGTTTAATTTCCCAAATTCCATTATTCTTTTTAACGAAAATTATATCACCAATTTTGTGCGTTTTAGCTAAAGGTTTTTTTTTTGTTATTGTCCATTTAATTGCTTTTTTTTTTAAAGTTTTCAAAGATTTTTCATTTTTTTTATTTAAAATTTTAAATTTAATTTCACCATCTACATTATGATCTATAATTTCTGCTATTTCCCAGTTTAACGTGGGGTCCAATTTAAATTCATTAATTCTATTTTTCCAATTAATATCATTATTTTTATTTGTTATTGGTCCTCGCCATCCATGTCTACGGTCATATTCTTCAATACCTTTTCTTAAAGATTTTATAGCTTGTAATTGATAATTAATATTTAAAGGAGTTCTTATGCTTAATCCTTGAGAGTAAAGTTTTTCAAACCCATAGTTCTCATTAACTGATCGTCTTACCTCTTCGGTATAAGAATTGGCTTCATTTAAAATTTCAATTTTTCTTTTTTTTAAATTTAATTTAGTATTTTTAAATTCTTTAAGTTCTTTTTTTGAGATAAAATTATTATCCATAAGATTTTGGAGAACTAAATTTCTTCTAAATTTTCCTAGCTCTGGGTATTTATAAGGATTGTACTTACTTGGTGCTTTTGGTAATGCTGCTAATAATGCTGCATCTGTATAATTAAGCTCTTTTATTGATTTATCAAAATATTCTAAACTTGCTGCTGCTATGCCGTATGTTCCTTGACCTAAATAAATCTGATTTAAATATAACTCTAAAATCCTTTCTTTAGTATAAGCTCTCTCTATCCTAAAAGCTAAAATAGCCTCTTTAATTTTCCTTTTTAATGAAACTTCATTAGTAAGGAGAAAATTTTTAGCAACTTGCTGAGTAATTGTTGAGGCTCCCTCAAGTCTTTTATTTTGTGCTATATTTTTTAAATTTTTAATAGTTGCCCTAACGATGCCTTTTGCATCAATGCCCGGATGTTTAAAGAAATTCTTATCTTCAGCAGAAAGAAATGAGTTGATAACAACCTCTGGAATAGAGTCGTAAGGAACAAAAAGCCTTTTTTGTAAAGCGTACTCTGCTATAAGTTTACCGTCCTCAGAATAAACGCGACTAGAAATAGGAGGTTGATAGTTAGATAATTTTTTGTAGTCTGGTAAGCCTATCGAAAAATACCAAAGTGTTGAAAAACTAAAAAAAATTAATACTGCTAAAAAGATTATGATAAACTTCAATGAAAAATTGAGAAATCTGAACATTTTGCTATTTTTAATAATAAATTTGACTATCTTTAGGCATTAATGATCTAAATTATGTATATTTATTATAAAAATCGTATAAAGTTAAAATATGAAAAGTTTTAAAACAAAAAAATTCACAAAATTGAAGGAAATTCTATTAAAATGGAAAAAAATTTATATATTGATGCCTCGCATCCAAATGAAACACGTATTGTACTCAAATCAAATAATGCGATTGAAGAGTATGAATTTGAAGATAAGAATAATCTAACTTTTAAAAATAATATTTATTTAGGCACAATAAGTAGAGTCGAACCTTCTCTTCAAGCTGCGTTCGTAAATTTTGGAAGAGAAAGACACGGTTTTTTAGCATTTAACGATATTCAATCAGATTATTATCAAATTCCATCAGAAGATAAGGAGAAAATAAAAATTGCAGAAGAAAAAATAAGAGAGGATTTAAAGAATAAAACTGAAGAAATTAATCAAGAAAATAGTTCTGAAGAAATTGAAACTGAGAATAACCAAAAGCTTAAACAAGAAAACCTTGAAAATAATATTTCAATTAAAAATAATGAGGTTGAGAAAAAAGAATATCGAGAAGAAGTAAAAAGTTCGTTTGGTATTAAAAGATATAAAATTCAAGAAGTTATAAAACCAGGTCAAGTGGTTTTAATACAAGTAATAAAAGAGGAGAGAGGTCAAAAAGGTGCAGCTCTAACCACTTTCATTTCATTAGCTGGTAAATATATTGTTTTAATGCCGAATACTCCGAAAGGTGGGGGGATATCTAGAAAAATATTTAATTCATCAGATAGACAAACAATTAAAGCAATCCTTAATGAAATTAATATACCTAAAAGTATGGGGGTAATAGTTAGAACCGCTGGTGCTAACAAAACTAAAAATGAAATTGAAAAAGATTTTCAAAATACGCTTAAAACTTGGGAAGATATTAGAGATAAGGCTTTGGATTCAAATGCTCCGTCATTAGTTTACGAGGAAGGAGATATTATTAAAAGAACTTTAAGAGACATTTACGATAACGATACTAAAAACGTCTATATTGAAGGAAACGAAGCTTATCAGAAAGCAAAGAAATTTATGAAAGAATTAATGCCAAAAAATTTAAAAAATATTAAAAAATATAGAGGAAAAATTCCTCTTTTTTATGATGAAAATATTGAAAAGGAACTAAATAATATTTTTGAGCCTACTGTAAAACTAAAGTCAGGTGGTTATTTGGTTATTAATCCTACTGAAGCATTGGTTTCAATAGATATAAACTCTGGACAATCAACAAAACAAATTAATATAGAAAAAACTGCTCTAAATACTAATTTAGAGGCTGCTGAAGAAATTGCTCATCAGATTAAACTTAGAGATCTCTCGGGGCTAATCGTTATTGATTTTATTGATATGATGAACTTTTACAATAGACGGACAGTTGAAAAAAAGATGAGAGAAAGTATCAGGAAAGATAGGGCTAGAATTCAATTGGGTCGAATTAGTAATTTTGGGTTATTAGAAATGACGAGACAGAGATTAAGAGAGGGCTCGATCAAATGGGAAACTCAGCTTTCCTTAGGGTCATTTGCTCAAAAAATTTTAAAAAAGATACAACATTTGGCATTTACTGATAAAGTAAAATTAATTAAATCACATATTCCAGAGAAAGTAAAAATTTTTATAGAAGAAAACTTTTTAGAAGAATTAAAATATTTTCAAAAAAAATATCTGTTAAAGATTGAATTATATTCAAATCACGAATTAATAATTCCCGAGTATAAAATTGAATTACTAAATAAATCTAAAAAAGTTTTAAAAGTAGTTGAATTCAATTACATAATTCCCAAAATAAATAAAATTTCTAATAACAAACTAATTAAAAAAAAAGAAAACAAAAAAATTAAAAGAGATACAAAAAAAATAAAAACTAAAAAGAAACTAAGAACTTTATGGGTTAGAAGAAAAAAGAAATTAAATTAACCCTTTTTGCGGTGAGCTAGCAGATGCAAAATAGTTTTTTTTCATTCTACCAGCTAAAAATGAATTGCGCCCTGAGATAACAGCGTCTTTAAAAGCCTTGGCCATTAAAATTGGTTTTTTAGAGTTGGCAATAGCACTATTAACTAATACTCCATCACAACCTAATTCCATTGCGATTGTCGCGTCTGACGCAGTCCCTATCCCAGCGTCTATTATAACAGGAACTTTAGTTTGCTTTCTTATTAAAGAGATATTTATTTTATTTTGGATTCCCAAGCCTGAACCGATTGGTGAGGCTAAAGGCATAATAGCAGATGCTCCACAATCTTCTAATTTTTTTGCGAGCAGTGGATCGTCTGTACAATAAACCATAACTTTAAAGCCCTCTTTAACTAATATTTTAGTAGATTTAATAGTTTCAATCATATTTGGGTATAAAGTTTTTTTATCTCCTAAAACCTCTAGTTTAATTAATTTCCAACCACCAATTTCCCTGGCCAACCTTAAAGTTCTTAGAGCCTCAATGGAGTTAAAACAACCCGCGGTGTTTGGTAATAGTGTTATTTTTTTTGGATTTAGAAAATCTGTTAAAATCGGTTTTTTTTTATCTAAAATATTTACTCTTCTTACTGCAACCGTAACCATATCAGCTCCAGAAGCTTCAACAGCTTTAGCAGTTTCTTGAAAATTTTTATATTTACCTGTTCCTACTATTAATCTAGATCTTAGACTTACGTTTGCAATTTTGAGTTTATCACTTTTTTTTTTCAAATTACCCACCACCAATAAAATGTACAATTTCTAATTTATCGTTCTTTTTTAAATATTTTTTTTTGTAATCACATTTAGCAACTATTTCACCGTTATATTCAATTGCAATTCTTTTATGTCTTAATTTATATTTTTTTAATAAGTCGAATATAGAAAAATTTGACTTAACTGTTATTTTTTTTCCATTTAATTGTATTTTTGCCATAATTAAGTTAATCAGTGATTGTAAAAATTAACGATGAAAAAAATTATAATTCTTAATGGTCCAAATCTCAACCTTTTAGGAGAAAGAGAAAAAAGCCAATATGGTAGTTTTACGTTAACAGATGTTGAAAAAACTTGTAAAGAGTTTGCTAATAAGAACAATTTAAATATTGACTTCTTTCAGTCTAATATAGAGGGTGAGTTAATACAAAAAATTCAAGATTCAAGAAAAAATAAAGATGGTTTAATAATAAATGCAGGTGGATATACCCATACTTCAGTTGCAATTCACGATGCATTAAAAATACTAAAAATACCTATAATTGAATTGCATATAAGCAATATTTATAATAGAGAAGAATTCAGACACAAATCTTTAATAAGCAAAGTTGCTAGAGGAGTAATTTGTGGCTTTGGTGCTAAAGGATATGTTATGGCCTTAGACGCGATGAAAAATTATTTTAAAAATGAAGATTGAAAAAAAATTAATAAAAGAATTAGTTGAAAATTTAAAAGAATTCAATTTAACTGAATTAGAATATCAAGAAGGTCAAACTAAAATAAAAGTTTCAAGAGCTGCCAGAGCGATGGAGCACTCTAAAACTAGCGCAGTAGCCCCTCAAAATAAAGCTGTGTTGAAAGACTCAATCCAAAATGACAATATTAGAATAAAATCACCAATTATTGGCACTGCTTACCTTGCGCCTGAACCTGGGGCTAAAAAATTTGTAAAAATTGGAGATAAAATAAAAAAGGGCCAGACAGTCATGATTGTTGAGGCAATGAAGACAATGAATCATGTTCCTTCAACAAACGACGGTGAGGTAATAAAAATTTTAGTACAAGATGGCCAACCAGTTGAATTCGGCCAAACTCTAGTTCTTTTAAAATAAATAATAATGTTCAAAAAAGTTTTAATAGCTAACAGAGGAGAGATAGCTGTAAGAGTAATTAGAGCTTGTAAAGAATGGGGTATTGGAACAGTGGCTGTTCACTCTGATGTAGACTCGGACTCTATGCATGTGAGATTAGCAGATGAAAGTGTTTGTATTGGTTCTCATCAACCTCAAAATAGTTATTTAAATATTCCATCTATAATGTCTGCAGTTGATTTAACTGGGGCTGAAGCAATCCATCCAGGATATGGTTTTTTATCAGAGAATTCAAAATTTTCAGAAATTGTAAGCAAGCACGGTATAAAATTTATTGGACCGAGCGCTGATATAATTTCAAAAATGGGTGATAAAATAGAAGCAAAAAAAATTGCAAAAAAATATGGATTACCCGTAATAGAGGGATCTGAAGGAGGGGTAAAATCTATTACAGAGGCTAAATCAATATGTAAAGAAATCGGATATCCTATTTTAATTAAAGCTGCTGGGGGCGGAGGAGGAAAAGGTATGAAAATTGTTGAAGAAGAGTCACAATTAGAAAACCTTTTTTTAATAGCTAAAAGTGAAGCAAAAAAATTTTTTGGAAACGACGAATTGTATATTGAAAAATATTTTAAAAATCCAAGACATATTGAAGTTCAGATAATGTCAGGAAAAAATAGAACAGTTCATTTAGGTGAAAGAGACTGCTCAGTGCAAAGAAGACACCAAAAACTAATAGAGGAAACTCCCAGCCCTGTCTTAAAAGAGGGTCAAAGAGAAGATCTTTTGAATAAAACTGTAAAAATGGTAGAGCAAATAAATTACGAGGGAGCAGGAACTGTAGAATTTATATACGAAAATGGAAAATTTTATTTTTTAGAAATGAATACAAGAGTTCAGGTAGAGCACCCCGTAACGGAAGTTCAAACCGGTATCGATATTGTGAAAGAACAATTGTGGATAGCTTACACTGGAGAAACTGCACTAAATCAAAGTGATATAAAACCACGAGGACATTCAATTGAATGTAGAATTAATGCAGAAAATCCAGCAAAAAATTTTCAACCAAGTCCAGGATTAATTAGTGTTTGCCATCAACCTTCGGGTTTTAGAACTAGAGTTGATGGAGCAGTATTTCAAGGCTGTAAAATCACCCCTTATTATGACAGCTTAATTGCTAAAGTTATTTGTAAAGGAAGAAATAGAACTGAAGCTATTCAAAGAACTTTGAGATCTTTGGATGAGTTTGTTTTAGAGGGTATAACTACAACTATAGATTTACACAAAAAAATTTTAAATCATAAAAAATTTTTAAATTCTACATTTGACACAAATTGGCTTGAGAAGGAAAAGTTTTTTTAAACGTTAAAACACCCATATAATTGTAAATCATATATTGCATGATCAAATGGAGTTAAAGCGGGATCAGAAGAAAAAGTCCAGCCATTAAAAATATATACTTTCTCATTATCAGTTTTTGATAAATCTTTAACTTGCATATAAGCAATATCATTAGTCTTATTATTAATTTTTACTTTACCACATTTTAAAATTTTAATTTCAAGCGGTCCAAATTTTTTTATTTCGTCAAAATTAACTTTAATCTCACTTGATTTTGCAGTTATTTTATCAAGACCAATTAGTATTGCATGTGGTAAATCTTTCAAATCACTTTTATTTTTCTTTTTCTTATTTTTAAGATTTTGAATAGTTAAATTTTCACTTTTCTCATCATAAACTTCAAAACTTGGTTTAATTTCCTCTATATTTAGGAGAGGTGTTGAGATAATCTTATCTTCTGCAAAAACAGAAATCATGTTTAATTTTAAGTAAAAAATGATGCAAAAAAATGTAAGTTTATTTCCAAGTTTCATATTTTTTATTTAAAGAATTTTTTCTAATTTTGACAGGCTTATAACTATCTTTTGTTCCAGTCTTATTTTCTGTGTGCTCTTTTTGCCAAGTGTATTTTTTTTTCTTATCTATTTGATCTGGAATTTTATTAACTGTATGATGCATCCATAGATACCAATCTGAAGTAATCTTTGTCGCTTCAATATTTCCAGAATAAATTACCCATCTTTCATCTCTTTTATTTTTATAGTATTTGTTCCCAAATTCATCTTTACCTACTAATTTTCCGGTAAAAAAAGTTTTAAAAAAAGTTGCTAGAGTTGTTTTGTTCCACCATGTAAAAATCATTTTAAACCTAATCTTGGAATTTTAAATCCACACAATTTTTAATTGCATTATTTAAAAATAGACAGTTAATTATTTTTATATATCATTAACTAATTAGATTCCATTTAAATATGAAAAAATTTATCGTAGAAACTTACTATACCTGTACCTTTAAAACGGTTCACAAAATTAATGATCTTAATGAAAAAACTCTATCTGATATTGATCAAAGAAATGATGGAAACGTTGAGGTTATAGACGTAAAATTAAATAACAGAAAAACTAAAAAGATAGGTGATGCTGTCAAAGATAAATCCTCTGAATCAAAGGAGAACAAATCTGATAAACAAATAATATCTAATAAAATAATTAATACTGAAAAATTACATAAACTTGAGAATGAGTCTAAATTGAAGGTAAAAAATAAAGCCAGATTTAAGATGCCGGATAGAAGAAAAGGATATATTCAAAAAGCTCAAATTGGAGATCATAAAGTTTATTTGCATACTGGGGAATATGACGATGGTAAAATTGGAGAAATTTTTATAGACACCAACAAAGAAGGGGAGTTGGTAAAAGCCTTAATGAACAACTTTGCTATCGCTATCTCTTTAGGCTTACAATATGGAGTTCCGCTAGAGGAATATGTTGACGCGTATATAGATACAAAGTTTGAACCATCAGGTAATGTATTAGGAAACGATAGAATTTTAAGTGCTTCATCAATCTTGGACTATGTATTTAGAGAATTAGCTATTTCATATCTGGGTAAAGAAGATTTAGCCCACACTCCTTCAATAGCAAACTCAAAAAATTTAACTGAAGATACTGGAGATGATAAGTTTTTAAAAATAGTCAAAAATATTACTTCTAAAGGTTTTGTCAGAAGTAATCTTGAGGAAAAGTTAGTAGATCTATCAAATGTAAGAATTAATTTGAAAACTAAAACTTAGTTTTTTTTTCAATTTTTATTCCAAGCTCTTTTAATTGTTTTTCATCAACTTCAGATGGTGCACTCATCATTAAATCTTGAGCATTTTGATTCATTGGAAATAAGGTTATTTCTCTTATGTTTTTTGTATTAGCTAATAACATTACGATTCTATCAATTCCTGGAGCAATACCTCCATGAGGAGGAGCTCCATAACTTAAAGCATTAATCATTCCACTAAATTTTTTATTTACTTCTTTATGACTGTAACCTGCTATAGCAAATAACTTATACATTAATTCAGGGACATGATTTCTTATAGCTCCAGAAGATAATTCGACACCATTACAAACAATGTCATACTGATAAGCTTTTATCTCAAGCGGTTTTTGAAAATCTAATTCATTTAAGTCTCCTTGGGGCATTGAAAAGGGATTATGGCTAAAAATTATTTTTTTAGTATTTTCATCAATTTCATACATCGGGTAATCTACAATCCAACAAAAGGCAAATTTATTTTCATCTATTAAGTTTAAATCTTTTGCAATTTTTTCTCTTGCTGCTGATAAAATTTTATCTAACTCCTTATTATTTCCGCAACTTAAAAATATGCTATCCCCTATTTCTGCTTCACATAACTTTAAGAGATCTTTCAGCGAGTCTTCACTAAAAAATTTTCCAATAGGACCTTTGGCCTTAATATTTTTATCTTTTTCGAAAGTAAAATAAGCTAAACCAGACGCCCCTTGTTCTTTTGCCCACTTATCTATGTTATCAAAAAAACTTCTTGGCTTGTCATGCGTATTTTTTGTAATAATAGCTCTCACATTTGCTCCAGATTTTACAAGTTTTTTAAAAATATCAAATTTTACATCATCTCTTGAAAAAATTTTTGTAATATCACGTATCATTAATGGATTTCTTAAATCAGGTTTATCAGTACCATATTTTTCCATTGCTTCTTTAAAAGAAATTCTAGGAAATTTTTTGTTTAAAATTTCCTTATTTGAAAACTCTTTAAAAAGTTTTACCATCAATTTCTCTACTACTTCAAATACATCCTCTTGATTGACAAATGACATTTCTATATCTAATTGATAAAATTCTCCTGGACTTCTATCTGCTCGTGCATCTTCATCTCTAAAACAAGGAGCTATTTGAAAATATTTGTCAAATCCAGATACCATTATTAATTGTTTAAATTGTTGTGGTGCTTGAGGTAAAGCATAAAATTTTCCATAATTTAATCGACTCGGTACTAAAAAATCTCTAGCGCCCTCAGGGCTTGATGATGTTAAAATCGGAGTTTGATATTCTAAAAAACCGAGTGCTGACATTTCAGATCTAATAAATGATATCACTTTGGATCTAAGAACTATATTTTTATGCATTTCTTCTCTTCTTAAATCAAGGAATCTATATTTAAGTCTTATGTCTTCGGGATAATCTTGCTCACCGAAAACTGGTATTGGTAATTCTTTAGCATTAGATAAAATTTCAACTGATTGAATTATAATTTCAATTTTTCCGGTTTGTAAATCTTGATTTTCTGTACCCTCTGATCTTTTAACAACTTTACCATCTACCTTTAAAACTGACTCAGGTCTTGTATTCTCAAGTAAAGAAAAAAATTTATTATCATTCTCTATTACACATTGTGTAATTCCATAGTGGTCCCTTAAATCAATAAATAGTAAGTTGCCATGATCTCTTTTTCTATGCAACCATCCTGAAAGAGATATGATTTTGTTAATATCTTTTTCTCTAAGCTCTTCACAATTATGCGTTCTATATTTTTTCACTTTTCTAAAACTTTCTTTATTAAATTTATATTAATAGATTTGCCAGAAGACAAAGAAAATTCATCAATATCTTTAAGAAATTCAGATATTTTTTCATAAGATCTATCAATATTCTTAATTATATACTCGGTGATTTTTGGATCGATATTTATTTGCTTATCTGAAAAAGACTTTGAAATAATAACTTTAAGCAAATCATCAGTTGGAAGATCGATGCCGATGAATAAAAAACTATCAGTTCTGGATTTTAAATCTTTTAATTGAAATGAATTTTTTTTTATTGAATGAACACTATTAATAACTATAAAATTTTCAATTTGTTTAGATTGATTAAATATTGAATATAATAATTTTTCATCAACTTTGTTATTAAAATTATCTATTATAAGACAATCTAGAACATTGAGCTCTTGGACAGTTTTGTCGCTTAAATTTTTTTCATCTACTATTTTTGTTCTTTTTATTTTTTTTTCTAAAATTTTTGATAAATGAGTTTTTCCCGATCCATGTGCACCAAATATATTTAGCCATTTCCCTGGCCATTTTGGCCAACTTTCGATCAGTTTATACGCAGGGAAATTGTTACTAGAGACATAAAAATCTTGTTCATAATATTTTGTTTTAAAAGGAAATTTAAAAATCAGCTGACTCATTATAAAATTTTAATATTCCACTGTTCATTTACAAAATTAAGAATAATTTTTTGATCTTTCAACTGATTTATTATTTTTTCCAATTTACCAAGATATTTTATTTTTATCAAAATATATTCATTATTAAATTCTTGAACAAATAAATTATCAATAAGATCTATTTTTGCTAATCTCCTATTTAGTTCTACAAAATCATTTTCATTTTTTAGCACAAGCTTGGTATTCAAAAAAGACGGAATTCTTACATCTATCAAATTTTGTGATTTAATTAAGTTAATAATTGTTTCACTTATTTCAAAAATAATTTTTTCGTTAAATTGATTAAGATTTAAATTTTCTCTCTCAACAATAATATTTTTGTCAATGTTTTTACCCAGAATTCTAGATTTTAGAAAAATTTTTTTTTTATCCAAATTCTTTTCCTCAATTAAAACTAGGCATACATTTTTATTACTATATTCTTTAAATAAATTATCTAAATTTATATCAATTAAATTATCTTTGTTGAGACTAAAAGTTTGTATCACTTCAATGTTTTCTACAGGAAGTATAAATTCTATTAGGTCATCTCTAGTTATGTCGTTCCAATTAGTATAAAAGAAATTATTATTAAATATATAAATTTTATCTTTTTTTCTAATTACTGGCAGAAGATATAATTCTTTATTAATTATTTCAGAGTAAGAAATGCCTTTTTTATAAAATAAAGCATGAAGTTTATCTCTATCGAAAGACACATTGAATTTGATTTTATCAATGTCTTCATAGTTTTCATTTGTAAGGACTTGATAGTATTTTACTAAATCTTTAATATCAATTAATGTTAAATCCGATAAAACTTTAACTTCTTCTTTAAGTAATATTTTATGTGTAAGCTCTTTAAATGCCTTTTTAATTGCCTGATTAGCTAAATCATCATTTGAAATAATTGTTTTTTTAGTTAATTCAATATTATTAACATTAAAAATATTATTTTCAGATAAAACATTTCCAGTTTTTAAAAAAATAACTAAAATAACAAATGTAAATTTATAACGATCCATAAATTTAAATATCATTTTAATTAATGAAAAAAATAGTAAATAATTATAAAAAAAGTGGTGTAAATATCTCATTAGCAAATAGCTTGGTAAAATATATATCAAATATATCTAATAAAATTGTCAAAAAAAGGAAAAGTTCTTTTAATAAAGATTTAATAGGTGGTTTCGGGTCTCTCTATGACCTAAGTAAACATAATATAAAAGATCCAGTAATAGTTGCATGCACTGATGGTGTAGGTACTAAAATAGAGTTAGCCAATAATTTTAAAAAGTTTGATACAATCGGTATCGATTTAGTTGCGATGTGCGTTAACGATTTGATTGTACAAGGCGCTCAACCATTATTTTTTTTAGATTATATTGCTGTTGGTAAATTAGATTTAAAAAAAACAAAAAAAATTTTAAATGGAATTTTTAAAGGCTGTAATATCTCAGGTTGCAGTCTTATTGGGGGTGAGACAGCTGAAATGCCAGGTGTTTATTCAAAAAATAAATTTGACTTGGCAGGATTTAGTGTTGGAATAGTTTCAAAAAAAAAAATTTTAAGTAAAAAGAATGTCCGGAAGAATGATGTAATCCTAGCAATACCGTCTAATGGTATTCACTCTAATGGTTACTCTTTGGTAAGATCAATAATTAAAAATAAGAGAATAAATCCCAACTTAAAAAAAGAATTAATTAAACCAACAAAAATATATTCAAATGAAATTCTAAACTTGACTAAGAGAAATTTGATCCATGCGGCTGCTCATATAACTGGTGGAGGTTTAGTGGAAAATTTAATGCGTTCGATTCCTTCAGATCTTTCAATTAATATTGATTTATCAAAAATTAAAATAAACAAAATATTTAAATGGATAAAAAATCATAATATTTCAGACAATGAAATGTTAAATACTTTTAATTGTGGTATAGGTTTTTGTATAGTTCTGCCAAAAAAAAACGAATATAAAATAAAAAAATTTTTTTCTAAGCAATATATGCCATATAAAATTGGTGATGTCGTCAAAAGTAAAAAACCTGTAAATTTAATCAATTTTTTGGAATGGTGAAAAAAAATACTTGTATTTTTATTTCTGGCAAAGGTTCAAATCTGAAAAATCTAATTAAAAGGTCAAGGGATTATAACTTTCCAATTAAAATAAAATTAGTTGTAAGTGATAATAAAGAAGCTTTAGGTTTAAATTATGCAAAAAAAAATTCAATCCCTTTTTTAATAGTTAATACTAAATCAAGTAATTACGAAAATATAATTTTACAAAATCTGAAGAAGTATAACATTTCATTTATTTGTTTAGCAGGATATATGAGAATCATTTCAAAAAACTTTTTAATAAAATATAGAAAAAAGATAATAAATATTCATCCATCTTTATTACCAAAGTTCAAGGGGTTAAATACTTTCTCAAGAATTTTGAAAAATAAAGAAAAAAAAACAGGGTGTACTGTGCATTTTGTAAATGAAAAACTAGATGGGGGTGCAATAATTTATCGGAAAAGTTTTTTCATTAATCGAGAAGATGACGAGCAAATTTTAAAAATTAAAACTCAAAGACTCGAATATCTTGCTTTCCCAGAAGCCATAATAAAAATATTTAGAAATAATTAATTTTTAAAAAAAAAATCAATCTCTTTAGCAGCATTCTCCATAGAGTCAGAGCCGTGAACTGAATTTTTATCAATAGAAATACCATATAATTTTCGAATTGTATTTTCTTCTGCATTTTTTGGGTCAGTTGCTCCCATCAATCTTCTATTTTCAGAAACAGCATTTTCACCTTCTAAAATCATTACTTCTATAGGTCCAGAAGATAAATATGTGCATAAATCGTTATAAAATGGTTTGGATTGATGGACTTTATAAAATTCAGCAGCCTCATCTTTTGTAATATGTATTTTTTTCGACTCTTTTACTTTTAAATTATTTTTATCAAAAATCGATTTAATTTCTCCCGACAAGTTCCGTTCTATTGCATCAGGTTTAATAATTGAGAGTGTCTGTTGTAGTTTACTCATAATTTTCTTCTATCAATTCATTGAGAAGCCTTACACCAAATCCTGTTGCTCCACCTGAATTTAACGCTCCTCCATATTTTGAAAATGCCATCCCTGCAATGTCTAAGTGAGCCCATGGCGTTTTATTTATTATAAACCTTTGCAAAAATTGGGCTGCTGTTGTTGATCCTGCTCCTCCGACATAATTAATATTTTGCATATCTGCATTTTTTGAGTTCATTAGTTTATCGTAATTTTTGTGAAGAGGCATTCTCCATACTTTTTCCTCAACTTTTTCACCAGCATTTAAAATTTGATTTGATAACTTATCATCGTTAGAAAATAGTCCTGCATACTCTGATCCCAATGAAACTATTATTGCTCCTGTCAAAGTAGCTAAATCTACAATAAATTTTGGTTTATATCTTTTCTCAGTATAAGTTAGTGCATCTGCAAGCACTAATCTTCCCTCAGCATCTGTGTTCAATACTTCTATAGTTTTTCCGCTGTAAGATTTTACTATATCTCCAGGTCTTTGAGCATTTCCGCTTACCATATTTTCTACAAGTCCTACAACACCAACAGCGTTAATTTTCGCTTTCCTTAAAGCCAAACTCTTCATTAAGCCTACTACTGCTGCTGAACCTGCCATGTCGTATGTCATATCTTCCATAAATCTGGCTGGTTTAAGCGAGTAGCCACCAGTGTCAAAACAAACTCCTTTTCCCACAAAAGCTAGAGGTTTCGAATTATTTTTAGTTCCATTCCATTCCATAGTTACGAGATAAGATCCTCTTACACTCCCTTGACCTACTCCTAGCAATGCATGCATGCCAAGAGATTTTAATTTTTTTTTATCGTACACAATTACTTTAAGTCCAATTTTTTTAAGAGATCTTAATCTATTAGCGTATTCATCTGGATGAAGGACATTACCTGGTTCTGAGACTAAATCTCGAGCAAAAAAAGTTCCTTCCTCTAAAGATTTAAATTTTAATTGATTAAGAACTGAAGGTTTATTTTTATTACCAATTACATTTATTGAAATAATATTTGCCTCTTTTTTAGTTTTATATTTCTTGAATTCATAGGATTTTAATTTTAGACCATGCAAAAAATGTCCTAAAAAATTTTCATTATTTCCAACTATGGTATCTGAGTTAAGAAAATATTCACCTCCTTTTTTACCTTTGACACTTCCGTAAAACTCAGCTCCTAAATTTTCAATATCTGATAACTTGATATTATTTTTGATAGATATGATTACAATTTTTTTTTTTGAGCTAACGTCGAAGAGAAACAAATTTTTTTTTAAATCACTAGTTTTCAATAAATCGTTAATATAAGAAAACTCGTTTACAGAGAGATATCTTTTTAAAGTTTTAATATTAAATTTGTCATTAGAAAATAATACTAAATTTGCGTCTGACTTAGCTTTGGAGCTTTTTAAGTAGGTTATTTTAATAGACATAATTTTTTTAAAATTCTCTTAGAAATGAGTGATATATGCACAAATATATCTATTTTCAATGTAAAATTAGTCATATTTAAACCATTAGTTGAAATTAATTTTTGGTTGCTTTATTTATATACGATATATCCCATGCTTCAAAACAAAATTTATCAGAACTTTTTATTAGAAATCTTAAAAACCTTTTTAATGATTTTATTTGGACTTTCTTTAATTGCGTTAACAGTAAGAGCAGTTGCTTTTTTAGACCTAATTGTTGAAAGCGGATATTCTGTAACTACATATTTTCAATACTCTATTTTTAATCTATTTGGTATAGCTCCAAAATTTATTCCATTATCTTTTCTTTTGGCAATAACAATATTTATTTTAAAACATCTCCAGGACAGCGAATTTATAATTTTATGGACTTCAGGAGTTAAAAAAATTTATATAGTTAATTTATTCTTTTTTTCATCAGTAATTATTTTATCCTTTTACTTAATACTTACAACTTTAGTTACTCCTCAAGTTTTAAATAAATCTAGACAACTTATGAGCAATGACAGCTTAAACCTTTTTCTTCCAACAATTAAGACTCAACAATTCAGTGACACTTTTAAGGGTTTTACATTCATTGTAGAGAAAAAAATAAATAATGAAATTCAAAATATTTTCTTACACGATAAAGGAAATAATCTTAAAAACCTATCCTCAAATATTTCTGAAACAAGCTCAACCACTATTTTGGCTAAGAGTGGAGTTATAAATGATAAAAGAATGTTATTACTTAATGGTCAAATAATTTCTACGAAAAAGAATTTGGACACCGAAATTATTAGATTTGAAAGATTAAATATTGATTTAGGCGATCTGAATACTAACACCATTAAAGAACCTAAAATTCAAGAGACATCCACTTTAAAATTAGTAGAATGTTTTTTTTCTGAGAGTATAGAGCAAAAATATTGCAATGAAAGTTTTAAAAAAGAAATTTTACCTACTTTGAATAGAAGAATAATGATTCCATTTTATATACCTGTTTTGTCATTGATATCAGCGTTATTATTAATAAAATCAAAAAAAATATATTTTAATAAAGCAATTATTTTTTTATATAGTTTTCTATTGCTATTATTTACAGAGTTGGCTGTTAGATACACTGGTATAAATAATTTTGTACTTGTAGCATTTGTAACTATCCCTTTTTTATTATTTTTAATAATTTATTTTTTTCTTTCATTTAAGTTTTCACAAGAGGCTAAATTGATATGAATAAAATAATTTTTAATTACATTTTAAAAAATTTTTTGAAAGCTTTCGGTTTAGTTGTAATAATCGCTTATTGTTTTGGTTTAATATTAAATCTATTTGAGGAAATAGAGTTTTTTAAAAATATTGATGTTAGTATTTTATTACCTTTAATGCTTACAAGTATTTATATACCAAGTATGATTATTAAAATTTTACCATTTATCATTTTCATTTCAAGTATGTGGTATATGATGAAGGTTAGAAATTCAAAGGATCTTCTTACTTTTAAAGTATTTGGATTTTCTAATTTAAAAATTTTTTTTATTCTTGCAATTACTTCATTTTTTATTGGGTGGATTGTTCTGATAGCAGCTAATCCAATAACTTCTTCAATGTCAAAATATTATGAAAAAACAAAATCAAATTATTCTAAAGATATTGATCATCTTATTTCTTTTAATAAAAATGGACTTTGGATTAAAGAAAATTTAAATGACAAACAAAGAATAATTGCTGCTGCAAAACCAGAGGGTTTTAAGTTAATAGATGTAACAATTTTTCATTTAGATAATAACTCTATACTCTTAAATAAAATTGTATCTAAAGAGGTTGATATAAAGTCAAATGACTGGGTAATGAATGAAGTGGTAATTTTTGAGGAAAAAAATGGAATTTTTAAATCTAGAAACTTAAATAATTATAGAATTAATTCAACTTATGATTACGAGAAAATAAATAGTTTATTTAAAAATTTTGACACACTTTCATTCACTGACCTTATCTTTAATTATGAACAATTAATCAATAACGGATATAATGCAATATTTCTTAATCAAAGCTTGCACTCGATGCTTTCTTTGCCCTTTTTTTTATTTCTAATGACTGCGCTAGCCTCAGTTTTTACAATGAATACTTTAAAAAAATCAGATAATTTTAGATTAATTTTTCTTGGTTTTATCACGTGCATATTAACGTTTTATTTAAAAGATCTTTCTTTAGCTTTAGGACAAACCAATAGAATTCCACTTATCCTTGCTATTTGGGCGCCAGTGATTGCATTAGGTTTTTTTACATTTATAGGAGTTTTACAAATTAATGAAAAATAAAACATTAATAATTTGTTTTACAATTTTTTTTAATACGGTTTTATTTGGTGAAAACTTAAAAATAAATTCAAAAAATATTACAATAGATAAAAACAAAGAAATTACAATTTTTGAAAATGAGGTCCTAATTGTAGAGGAGAATTATACAATTAAAAGTGATTATGCAGAATATGACAGAAAAAAAGGTATCATTAAATTGAAAGGAAATATTTTGGCTACAGATGATAAAAAAAATAAGATCCAAGCTAATTTTGCGGAATATAATGAAAAGACAAAAATTTTTAAAAGCATTGGACTTACTGAAATCAATACCTCTGAGAATTATTTTTTAAAAGGTGAGGATATTATTTTAGACAATATTAATCAAATTATATTGTCAGATAACAAAACAATCATAACAGATCAAGATTTAAATACGATAAGTTTAGAAAATTTTGAATATATGATTAAAAAAAATATTTTTAAATCTATAGGTAAAGTAACAATTAAAGATATTAAAGAAAATGAATATGAGTTCTCTCAAATATATATTGATACAAAAAAAAAAGAAATTTTAGGTACCGACATTAAAGCCTTTCTGAATGATAAAAATTTTAAGATCAATGAAAATAATAAACCTCGAGTTTTTGCCAATACTTTCAAGATTGACAATGAAAAAAAAATTTTCAACAAAAGTATATTTACTTTATGTGATTATAGAAAAGATGATAAATGTCCCCCTTGGACAATACAGTCATCAAAAATGTTACATGATAGCAAAAAGAAAACAATTTATTATGACAATGCTTTAGTAAAAGTTTACGATATACCAATTTTTTATATACCTAAACTTTCACATCCAGATCCTACTGTAAAAAGAAGATCTGGATTTTTGCCTCCTAGTTTAAAGTATGCAAAAAATTTAGGCACAGGTATTTCTATCCCTTACTTTTTTGCAGTTGATGATGATAAAAATTTTACATTTACAAATAGATTATATGCAACTGAGAATCCTTTATTTATAGGAGAGTACCACCAAGTATTTAAAAATACTGATCTTCTTTTTGATTTTGGTTTTACAGAGGGTTATAAAAAAACTAGTGCAAAAAAGACGCCTGGCAATAAATCTCATTTTTTTTCAAGACTTTCTAAAAATTTTAAAAGCGTAAGAGCTGAAAAAGAGTCTGATAATAGTTTCAATTTGACAGTTCAAAATGTTTCGAATGACAAATATTTGAAGCTCTATAAAATACAGTCTAATCTTGTTGATCATAATACCAGCACTTTAGAAAATTCACTGAGTTTTACTCATGAAAATGAGGATATTTTTTTTGGATTTAATGCAAGTATATATGAAACTTTAAATGATGATTATAATGATAAGTACGAATACATTTTACCAGAGATAACTATCGGTAAAAATTTAATCGATAATGAGCAATTTGGCAATTTAGATCTTCAGTCTGTTATTCAGGTTCATAATTATGATACTAATAAATTTAACAGTTTTTTTGTTAATGATTTAAACTGGAACATGAAAGATCTATATTTTAAATCAGGTATACAAGGAAAATTATTTAGTCAAATTAGAAATATTAATTATGAAACTAGGAATGAAGAGCTTTATAAAGATGAGCCAACGAATGAAATTTATGGAGCTTTTGGATATTTAACTGAAATAAACTTTCAAAAACAAACTAATAGAGGAAAGCATTTATTGAAACCAAAAATAATGTTAAAATTTTCTCCTGGCAGTATGAGAAAAGAGAGAAATGGCTCAAGATTAGATCCAATTAATGCTTACAGTTTAAATAGAGTGGATGATAGCATTAAAAATTTTGAGACTGGCTTGAGTAGTACAATAGGTTTTGATTATAAAATTAAGAAAAATGATCAATCTTTTGACTTTTCTGTTGCTCAGGTTATTAGCGAAAAAGAGAATAAGAAAATGGCATCTATAACAAGTTTAGATGAGAAACTATCAGATTTAGTCGGATCGGCTAGCTATGATATCAATGAAAACTTTAGTCTACGATACAATTTTTCAGTTGATCAGAGCTATAAAGATGTAAATTATAATGAATTTGGTACAACTCTGAATTTTGACCCAGTTCAATTCGATTTTAAATATCTTCATGAGGATAATCACATAGGTGATCAAGAGTACTTTAAAACAAAAGTAGATTTAGCAAAGAACCAAAACGGTTTATTTTCTGCTGAAACAAAGAGAAATTTAATAACCAATTCTTCTGAATTTTATAATTTAAGCTATGAATATTTAAATGATTGCTTACGAGCTGGAGTCGTATTTCGAAGAGAGTTTTATACCGACTCAGAGCTTGAGCCAGAAAATTCTATAATGTTTAAAATAACTCTTACACCGTTTGGAAGTATTAATTCTCCGGCTTTAAGTAAATGAAAAAGATTTTATTTTTAATTTTCTTTTTACCCACATTGAATATATTTACTAGTTCTGTATTTGCGAACTATTCAAGTAAGATTATTTTAAAAATAGAAAATGAAATTTTAACAGAGTTTGAAATAAGAAATAAAATATTAAGTACCCTAATTTTAACTAATAAGGATATTAATCAAACAAATATAAATGAATTAAAAAAAAATGCATTGGATAGCTTAATTCAATATAAGCTTAGAAAAATTGAAGTAAGTAAATACAATTTCAAAGATGATCCGATACAATTGAATAATTATTTAGTTTCACTTACTTCTAATAATCTGACCAAATTAAAAGATCAATTTAAAGAAAATAATTTGGATTATGAATTATTTTTAGATGAGATAAAAACTCAATTTAAGTGGCAAAAATTAATTTATCAAATTTATTCAAAGAAAATTCAAATAGATGAGGAGATTTTAAATAAAGAAATTAAGGAAATGTTAAAAAAAGAAAAATCAATAGAAGAATATAAAATTTCAGAGATTGAAGTTTCTTTAAATAATGATGCATCAGACGACAAAAAAATTAGTAATTTAGAAAATCTAATTAAAAATGAGGGGTTTGAAGTTTCTGCTTTAAAATACAGTATTGCAGAATCTTCCTCTAATAAGGGAGATATAGGATGGATAAATTCAAAATCATTATCAAAAGAAGTTTATAATACTATAAGTGTTCTAAAAATAGGAGAGGTTTCAAAACCAATAATAAGACAATCCTCAGTTTTGTTTTTTAAATTGACAGATAAAAAGGTTTCTAAATCTAACAACTTAAACATTAATGAATTAAGAAAAAATATAATAAATCGAAAAAAAAACGAATTATTTAATTTATATTCAAGAAGTCATTTGTCAAAACTTAAAAATAATAGTCTTATAGAATATAAAAAATAATGAGTAAAAAAATTATAATCATATCTGGAGATCCTAATAGTATTAATTCAGAATTAATCTATAAGTGTTGGAAAAAACTAGATCTTGATACAAAAAAAAAAATATTTTTGGTTTCTAATTATGATTTAATAAAGAAACAATTTAAAAGATTAAACTATAAGATTAAACTACTCAAAGTTGATAACTTAAAAGATGTGAAAAATCACAATCTAAAAATTATAAATGTAAAATTAAATTTTAAAAATCCATTTAAAGTTTCCTATAAAAATGCGTCTAAATTTATTAAAAATTCTTTAGAATTAGGTCATAAGTTAGCTTTAGATAAAAGCGTTAACGGAATTATAAACTGTGCAATAGATAAAAAACTATTGGGAAAGAAAAATATTGGTGTGACAGAATATTTGGCATCAAAGTGTAATGTTAAAAACAATTCAGAAACTATGCTTATCAAAAATAAAAAACTGTCGGTCTGCCCTATTACTACACATATAGATGTTAAAGATGTATCAAAAAATATCAATTCCAATAAAATTATTAATAAATTAAATGTTATAAACCTATGGTATAAAAAAAAATATAAAAAAAAACCTAGAATTGGTGTGTTAGGCCTAAACCCTCATAACGCAGAGTTTAAAAGAAATTCTGAGGAAAATAAAATTATAGCTCCTGTAGTTAAAAAACTATCAAAAAAAGGTTATAAAATAAAAGGTCCACTTATTTCAGATACTTTATTTATTGAAAATTATAAAGAATTTGACGTAATCGTTGGAATGTATCATGATCAAGTTTTATCACCTTTCAAAACTTTATTTAAATTTGATGCTATTAATATTACATTGGGTTTGAAATACTTAAGAGTGTCTCCAGACCACGGAACAGCAGTCAATTTAATCGGAAAAAATAAGGCAAATATCATTAGTTTAATGCGTTGTATTGATTTTATAAAAAAAAATAAAAAATGATTTTTTCAAAAAAGTCTTTAGGACAAAATTTTTTAAAAGATAAAAATATTATTAAAAAAATAGTAAATTTAGCAGAAATAAATGATAAGAATATTGTAGAAATTGGTCCTGGCTATGGAGCTCTTACAGATGAAATTTTAAAAAAAAATCCAAAATCTTTGTATCTAATCGAAAAGGATAATAATTTAGTTAATAACTTAAAATTCAAATACAATAAAAATTCATCTATAAAGATAATAAATGATGATGTTCTTAAATTAAATTTAGAGAAAATAATATTAAAAAATTCTATTGTATTTGGAAACCTTCCTTACAATATATCATCACAAATACTTGTTAAATTTTTAAAATTTGAAAAATGGCCTCCTAAATTTTCTGACATTATTTTCATGTTTCAAAAAGAATTAGGGGAAAAGATTACAGGAAAATACTTATCACCAAACTATGGTAGGCTATCGATTCTCACTCAATATAGAGTAAATTTAATTAAAAAATTTTTAGTTTCACCTAACTGCTTTATTCCAAAACCAAAAGTAAACTCGATAGTTTTACATTTACGTCCAAAATTAAAAAGCCAGATAAAAATAAGAAAAATAAATAATCTCGAAAAAATAACCAATATTTTGTTCTCTAATAAAAGAAAAATGATAAATAAAAATATTAAAAAAATTCTTAACAGTAAAGATTATAAGAAAATCCCTGGACTTAAACTACACTTGAGACCTTCAGAAATAAAGCCTGAGACCTTCTATAAAATTACAAAACTATACGAGAATTAATTAAATTTTTTTTACAATTTTGAATGATATTTTCAATTTGTTTAAAACAAATTTCTAAATTTTTATTAATTACTATGTAATCATAATCATTCCAATGCTTTATGTCTTCATCGAAAGACTTGGATCTATTCTCAATCTCTTGCTCTGTATTCTGATTTCTGTTTATAAGTCTTTTTTTTAATTCATCTTTATTTTCAGTAATCAAAAATATTTTAATCAAATTTAAATTATTAAATTTTGAAAGCTGTTTTGTGCCTTGCCAATCAATATCAAATATGATGTCATTTTTTTTGATTGTTTTATCTACATTCTCTTTTAAAGTGCCATAGTAATTATCAAATATTTTAGCATATTCATAAAATTTTTTATCATTTATTAATTTTTTAAATTTATCACTAGATACAAAATGATAATCCACTCCTTCAACCTCGTTCGATCTAGGAGATCTTGTGGTATGAGAAACTGAAATTTTAAATGATTGGTATTTCTGTTGAATTTTTTTCGTGAGGGTGGTTTTACCTGCTCCCGATGGAGATGATAAAATAACCATGATATTTTTACTATCATGCTTCATAACGAAATAATTTGTAGTTTCTTAGGTAGATTTGCTCTCAATAAACTTAATTGCATCACCTACAGTAAGAATTTTTTCAGCTTCACTATCAGATATTTCTGAGCCAAACTCCTCTTCAAAAGCCATAACTAACTCGACTGTATCTAAACTATCAGCTCCCAAATCATCAATAAAACTAGCTTCTTCTGTTACTTTTTCCTCTTCTATACCTAGATGGTCTGCAACGATCTTTTTTATCTTATTTTTTACTTCCTCTGACATGAATTCCTTTCATAATTGTTTAATTTCTTATTAGATTAATAATAAGAATTGTCAAGCCATATACATTCCTCCATTCACATGAATAGTTTCTCCATTAATATAATTTGCCATATCAGAAGCTAAAAATGCTACACAATTTGAAACATCATCCCCAGTTCCAAGATTTCCTGATGGAATTTTACTAATTAAAATTTTTTTAAATTCTTCATCTATCCCATCTGTCATATCTGTTTTAATAAAACCTGGTGAAACACAGTTGATATTTATATTTTTTTTTGCATACTCTATAGCCATACTTTTTGAAAAAGCTACTATTCCAGCTTTTGATGCAGAATAATTAGCTTGTCCTAAATTTCCTGTATGACCTACTATCGATGTTATATTAATTATTTTTCCATATTTTTTTTTAAGCATTTTTTTGATTGTAAATTTGCACATTAAAAACGTAGAAGTTAAGTTTAAATCTAAAACTTTTTTCCAATTCTCTTCCGTTAATCTTATAGAAAGATTATCTAAATTAATACCAGCATTATTCACTAAAATATCTATACCGCCAAGATCTTTATCAACCTTTTCAATAAAACTTTCTATTTTATCATGTTCATCTAGTTTAAATCTCTCAACGGAAATACCCTTAAATTCTTTTTTTAAACTTTCAAGTTTAGTTTCATTGGTTCCGGTGGCAACTATTTTACAACCGTAATTATTAAATTTATTTATTAAACTTTTTCCAATGCCTCCAGTAGCTCCGGTAATAAGTATTTTTTTATCTTTTAATTTTATCATTTAAGTTTTTAATATCAGTAATTGAGTTAATTGAAAAGCAATTGACATCCTTTAAAGTTCTTTTTACCATTCCAACTAAAACTTTTCCAGGACCAATTTCGATATAATTTTTTATACCCATGTCGAACATGTTTAAAATACTTTCTCGCCACCTGACTGTACTTGAAATTTGATCTACCAACAGTCTTTTTATATCATTTGGATTTTTTTCAACTTTAGCAGTCACATTACTTATTATATCAATTTTTGAGATAGAAAATTCAGTCTTATTAATTTTATCACTCATAGAGTCTGCAGCAGGTTTCATTAGTGAACAGTGAAAAGGTGCGCTTACTCTAAGAGGAATAAATTTTATTTTCTCATTTTTTAAAATTGATTGAAAGATTTCAACACTTTCTTTTTTTCCACTTAAAATCACTTGACCAACTGCATTATCGTTTGCTACCTCACAACTATCTTCTACTTTAGCAACCTTGATAAGGTCATTAATTTTTTTTATTGAGCTACCTAAAACGGCAATCATGCTGCCTTTTCCAAAAGGAACAGCCTCCTGCATTGCTTTACCTCTTTCGTGTAAAAGATAAAGAGCATCCGAAAACTTCAAAGAGTCTGAACAAACCAAAGCGCTGTACTCTCCTAAGGAGTGGCCAGCAAAACACTTGAAGTTGCCAATGTTATAATTAAATTCTTGTTTTAAAACTTGAAAGATTGCATAACTTACTGTTAATATTGCTGGTTGCGTATTTTTAGTCATCTGCAGCTCATCGCTTGGGCCCTCCAAGATTATTTTAGATATTGGAAAACCTAGTATTTGATCTGCATCTTTATAAATTTTTTTAACGAAATCAAAATTATTATAAAAC
>CACNFS010000009.1 GCA_902619835.1 uncultured Pelagibacteraceae bacterium
TGTAATAAGAAAGTTTTTAGAGAAATTGAAGAAATTTATAGAAAAAATAATTTAAATTATACTTTTGAAAAATTTTCAAACACTAAAAATATATTAAACCTTGTCCCTTATTTAAAAAATGATAAAAAAAATAATGATGAAAAAATCAATTTTATATTACTAAAAAGAATTGGTAAGACAACAATGTCAAATGATTTTAAAATTTCAACTGAATCTCTTAAAAAATACTGTAGCTCTATTGCTCAATATTAATTTCAATAGCATGTATCTTTGTTTTTAATTCCTTCTTAAGAGTTTTCATGACTAATTTTTGTGCATTTATTCTGGAAATTGAATTCAAAAAAAATGACTTAATATTTAATTTTAAATGATATTTTTTTGAGTCAAAAAATTTATGTTTACGATGTTTAAAAGAATTATCAACAATTTCCAGACTCTCTATCTTGATATTATCTTTTAACTTTTTCTCTATTTCATCTAAATAATTTTTCATAACTAAAGTTTTACTATATAGAGTTTAAATATGAAAATTATATGTGATTGGAAAAATTGTAAGGAAACTGGCTTGTATAAGGCGCCAGTCGAAAGGGATAATAGTAAAAAATATCGTCTATTATGTTTAGAACATATAAAAATCTTTAATAAGAATTGGAATTATTTTGAAAACATGAATGACCAAGAGATTGAATTTTTTATTAAATCTGATTTAACTTGGCATAAGTCTACAAAAAAATTTGGTTCATCAGATAATTTTTTTAATATTCTTTGGAATAATGCTCTTGATGATAAATTGAATATTTTTAAAAGTTCTAACTATAAAGATTTTAAAAAAGCAAAAATTTCACAAACTGACCGGGATGCTTTGCAAGTCATGGGGTTAAATGATGATATAAAATGGGATCAAATTCACTTAAAATTTAAAGAACTTGTAAAAAAGTATCATCCTGATAAAAACCATGGCAATAAAAAATTTGAAGAAAAATTAAAAAAGATTACTTTGGCTTATAGCCAACTTAAAAAAACTTTAGGAAAAAAATGAGCGCAGAAGCACTTTTACAAAAACCAGACATTAAACTATCTGTTAAACAAACATTTGGTTTTGACAGCGAGATGAAAGTAGGAGCTTTCTCCAAAAAAAATGAATACGTGCCTAAAATTGATCCAGATTATAAATTTGATAAAGATACAACCTTAGCAATTTTAGCTGGTTTCTCCTTTAACAAAAGGGTCTTGATACAGGGATATCATGGAACTGGAAAATCTACTCATATTGAACAAGTTGCTGCAAGATTAAATTGGCCATGTGTAAGAGTAAATCTTGATAGTCATATTAGTAGAATAGACTTAATCGGAAAAGATGCGATTATATTAAAAGATGGTAAACAAATAACTGAATTTAAGGAGGGGATACTTCCTTGGTCAATTCAGAATCCAGTTGCCTTAGTATTTGATGAGTATGATGCAGGTCGTCCTGATGTTATGTTTGTTATTCAAAGAGTATTGGAAAGTGAAGGAAATTTTACTCTATTAGATAAAAACAAGATTTTGGAGCAACATGATTTTTTTAGAATTTTTGCAACTACAAACACAATTGGATTAGGTGACACCACAGGCCTATATCACGGAACTCAACAAATTAATCAGGGTCAAATGGATAGATGGAATATTGTATCTACTTTAAATTATCTCCCATTCGAAAAAGAGTTAGAAATAGTTCTCTCAAAAAACAAAAATTTTAATAATAAAGAAGGAAAAGATTTATTATCAAACATGATTAAAGTTGCAGATCTAACAAGAAAAGGATTTGTAAATGGAGATATATCAACAGTTATGAGCCCTAGAACAGTTCTTCATTGGGCTGAGAACGCTGAAATTTTTAAAGATAAAGGTTATGCCTTTAGAATTACATTTCTCAACAAATGTGATGACTTAGAAAAAAAAATAATTTCCGAATATTATCAAAGGTGTTTTGGTGAAGATTTGCCTGAGTCTTCAATTAACGTAAGTCTTTAAAGTGGAAAATAAAAAAGAAAAACTAGAATACTTTAAAACAGCCATTAGTTCTACTGTAAGATCGCTATCAAATTCTCAAAAGATTGAAGTTTGCTTTGGGAACCAAACACAAAAAACAGATAAAAATTCAATAAAATTACCAGAGTTAGAAAATATAAGTAATCAAATCAATTTTGAAGAAATAAGAGCCATATCTGATTCAAAATCTTTAAGAGCAAGATTTTCAAATTTAAAAATTTTAAAAAAATATGAGCCTGTAGGAAATGTCTCCAAAAAACTTTACAATATATCTGAAAAGATTAGATGTGAAAGAATTGGAACATCTTATTTTAAAGGAGTGAAAAATAATATCGAAAAATATTACAACAAGAGAGTAAGCGGAGTCGATCTTAAAAGCAGTGAAGATAAAATAATTGAATCTTTTGAGAACTATTTAAGAACAAAATTTTTAGATTTTCAAAATAACAATGATATAGAGAAAAAATTAAAACCTTTTAAGAAAGATCTTAATCAAAAGTTCAAAAGTAAAGTTGCTGAATTAAAGAATCTTACTTTAGATCAAGAAAAGTTTAATTCACTTATATCTAAATTAATTTCTGAGATGAGTTTAGATGAAAATATTGATGAGGAACAAAAAAAAGATGAAGAAAATAATAAAAATGAAAAGGAGTCAAAACCACAAAATCAAGATCAGAAATCTACGAAAAAAGAGGAAAAATATGAAGAGATGTCTATAGATAGCGGTGTGCCAGATTTAGAGAATGAAGCTAAAGATTCTGATGAAGCAGTAGAAGAACTTGAAGTGGAGAAAAGTTCAAGACCAGATTTAAGGAAAAGAAATAACCCAAATTTTGCTGATTTAAAATATAAATCTTACACACAAGAATTTGATGAAATTGTCAAAGCAGAGGAACTTGAAAATGCTGAGGAACTTTCAAGATTGAGAAAAAATTTAGATCAACAGTTGTTACAATTAAAAAGTTTTATTTCAAAGCTAGCAAATAAGTTGCAAAGAAAATTATTAGCCAAACAAAATAGATCATGGAATTTTGATCTTGAGGAAGGATTACTAGATACTTCAAAACTTCCTAGAATAATTATGGATCCATATAATTCTTTATCTTTCAAAAAAGAAAAGGATATTGAATTCAAGGATACTTTAGTTACTATACTTATTGACAATTCAGGATCAATGAGGGGAAAGCCAATATCAGTTGCAGCTATTTGTGCAGATATTCTCTCAAGAACTTTAGAGAGATGTATGGTAAAAGTTGAAATTCTTGGTTTTACCACAAAACATTGGAAAGGTGGATTATCTAGAGAAAAGTGGATGAAAAATAATAAACCAAATTTTCCTGGCAGACTAAATGATCTTAGACATATAATTTATAAGTCAGCAGATAATCCTTGGAGGCAAGCTAAAAATAATATGGGTTTAATGCTTAAAGAGGGCTTACTAAAAGAAAATATTGATGGTGAAGCTTTAAAATGGGCATTCAACAAAATGAATAAAAGAAAAGAAGAAAGAAAAATTTTAATGGTAATTTCAGATGGAGCACCTGTCGATGACTCTACGCTATCCACAAATACAAGTGACTATTTAGAAAATAATTTAAAGAAAACAGTTAAATGGATAGAAGGAAAATCAAATATCGAACTTTTAGCAATAGGCATAGGTCATGATGTAACAAGATACTATAACAGAGCAGTTAAAATCACAGATGTTCAAGATTTAGGTGATGTAATGATAAATCAACTTACTGATTTATTTGTAGAAAAAAGTAAAAAAACCTTTCATTAAAGTTAAGCTTCAGAAACTGAGCTTTCTGAATAATCTTTTATTTTATTTAATAAAAGCCTAAATGGAATTAACATTATTAGAGTTATTAAGAGTTTAATAGTCAAATCTCCAAAAGCCAAAGTTAACCAAGGGATATCTGTTGCATAAAAAGCTATAGAAAAAAATAAAATAGTATCTGTAATTGATCCAAATATAGATGAAGTAAGTGGAGCAATGTACCAACTTTTTTTTCTCAGTTTATCAAAAATATGTACATCTAAGTTTTGAGCAACAAAAAATGCTACTCCTGAGCCTATTGCAATTCTTATAGAAATAATATCTGAAAAGTTTGTTGATATAAAAAGCGTTAGAAATATTCCAATAATAAAACCTATATAAACTACTTTTCTTGCAACAACTTTTCCATACGCGCGATTAGCTAAATCAGTTATTAAAAAAGTTGCCGGATAACTGAATGCTCCGTAAGTTAGTACTTCATTTAATCCAAAATATGATACCGGAAATTGAACAAGGTAATTTGAGAGGACAACAACAACCCCCATCATAACTGATAGTTTGTAATATAAATTCATTTTACGACTTAGCGTAGATTGAGGCTTTAATTTTTTTAGCTTTTTTTGATAATTTTGAATTTTTTGCAGTAGTTAAAAATTTGTCTAAACCTCCTTTGAAATCTACTGTTCGTAATGCTGCGTTTGCTACATTTAATTTAATTTCTTTTTTTAATATATCGCTTCTAAAAGTAACTTTTTTTAAATTTGGCAAAAATCTCCTCTTTGTTTTATTTTTAGCATGACTTACGTTATGACCTTTTAGAGGTGATATTCCAGTTAATTCGCACTTTTTAGACATAAGATTTTCCTACAGCTATATAAGTATAGAGTTGACAGTGGTCAAGCATTAATTCCGACTGCTTCACTAATACTATTTAGATTCTCTTTTTTTATAATTGATATTAACTCCTTTTTCATATCCCTAACTACCCCAGGGCCCTTGTAAACCATTCCGGTATAAAGTTGGATTGCATTAGCACCTACAGATATTTTTTCAAAAGCAGATTGCCCAGAGTCTACACCTCCAACACCGATAATTTGCACTTTTCCTTTTGTTTCTTTGTAAAATTTTTTAATTAAATTAGTAGATAAATTTTTTAATGGTTGGCCTGACAGGCCGCCTGTTTCATCTTTTTGATTATCAGATAGATTTTCTCGGTTAGCATCTGTGGTGTTAGAAACTATTATTCCATCGATTTTATATTTAAAAATTAATTCTATCATTTTACTGATTTCAACATCATCTATATCTGGAGAAAGTTTGAGAGCAATAGGCTTTGAAATATTTTTTTCTCCTCTAATTTTATTTATCCCCATAAGAAGTTTTTCAAGCTCATTTTGATTGTGAAAATCTCTTAAACCTTCAGTATTAGGTGATGATATGTTAATCGTCAAATATCCTGCATTTGAGGCTAGTCTAGATAAACATAGAAAGTAGTCCTCTTCTTTTTTTTTAGTCTCTTTATTAGGACCAACATTAATTCCCAAAAAACCACTTGGTAAATTTTCTGATATTCTTTTAGAAACTATTTCAGAGCCATGATTGTTGAAACCAAGTCGATTTATAAGAGCTTGATCTTTTTCTAATCTGAAAATTCTGGGTTTTGGATTACCAAGCTGTCTTTTGGGAGTTATAGTTCCAACTTCTACAAAGCCGTAACCAAGTTTAAATAAAGAATTGTAAACCTCAGCACTTTTATCGAATCCTGCAGCTAAACCAATTGGATTAGGTAAAGTTTCGTTAAATAATTTTGTTTCTAACAATTCTTCATTAGCGACTTGAAAAATGGTTTTTGGTAAAATATTTAGCTTTAAAGAGTTAATTGCTAAGTCATGAGCAGTTTCAGGGTCTAATGAAAATATAAATGGTTTAAAAATTGAAAACATTATTTTATTTTATCATTTATTAATTTAATTGTTTCTTTAACTCCAAAAAAACTTATAAAAAATCCCATTCTAGGTCCATTTTCTTCACCAAATACAACTTCATAAATAAGTTTAAACCAATCTCTTAAATTTTTTTCATAGCCACTCTCTTTTCCAACAGTATAAACGTGGGTTTGAATTTCCTCAGGGCTTAAAGATTGATCGATTTTCTCTAACTTTTTTATTAAATTTTTCAAAGCTTTTTTTTCCTCTGTATTCGGTTTTTTAAATTTCTTTTTAGGCGCTACTTTATCTTTAAAATAGTTAATTGCATAATTTAAAAGACTGTCCAAAATTAAATGGTCTTTAGGTTTGATTTCTTTATGAAATCTATTTATGAATTTCCAAAGAATATCTTTGTTGTCAGCATTACTAGAACCGACCAAATTTAATAACATAGAAAAGGGCATTACTATTTTTTCTTTTGGTGGACTCCCGTTATGAACATGCCACACTGGATTTTGTATCTGTTCTTTTAACCCTTGAGTTGGATACTTTTCAATTAAAGACAGATATTCATCTACAGTTTTTGGAACTACTTCTGTGTAAAGTTTTTTTGCTCTTTTTGGATTGGGATACATGTATAAAGCTAAACTTTCTGGTGAAGCATATCTTAGCCACTGTTCAATTGATATTCCATTACCTTTTGATTTTGAAATTTTCTCCCCTTTTTCATCAAGAAATAATTCATAAGCAAATCCGTTGGGTGGCTCTTTTCCAAGAATTCTACAAATTTTATTTGATAATATCGCACTCTCAGTTAAATCTTTTCCATACATTTCAAAATCAACATCAAAAGTAAACCATCTCATTGCCCAGTCTACCTTCCATTGTAGTTTACAATTACCGTTAAGAATATTTGTCTCTAATTTTCTACCATTATTATCAAAAATTACTTTTCCAGACTTTTGTTCCATATTCAATAAAGGAATTTCAAGAACCATACCTGTTTTTGGACAAATAGGTAAAAAGGGACAATAAGTTTTTCTTCTTTCCTCTCTTAAAGTTGGTAATATTATATTCATTATTTCTTCATATTTTTCTAAAACTCTTAATAATGAATTATTAAAAACTCCTTTTTTATAATTTTCGGTAGAGCTTTTAAAATCAAATTTGAAATTGAATTTTTTTAAAAATTCTTTAAGCATTTCATTGTTGTGTTCGCCAAAACTATTAAACTTTTTAAACGGATCAGGTATTGATGTGAGAGGTTTACCTAGATTTTTTTTTAATACTTCTTCATTTGGGATATTTTCTGGAACTTTTCTCAGACCATCCATGTCATCAGAAAATGTTATTAGCTCATGTTCAATTTTTTGAATAAAATTTAAAGCATTTATCATCATTGAAGTGCGCGCAACTTCACCAAAAGTGCCAATATGAGGTAATCCGCTTGGACCATAACCTGTTTGGAAAGTAATTTTATTCTTTTTTTTTATAAGATCTTTTCTCTCTTTTAAGAGCTTTCTGACTTCTACGAAAGGCCAAGATGAAGTAGACTGGATTATATTGTTATCAAGCATAAGTATGGTTTATTAAATTTTATACGCAAAATACAGATATAATTATACGATATTAAGTTGAATTTTAGATCTATTTAAATAATCTCAAATTAATGGCTACAAACAAAACAGTCTTTTTTTTAATTGGTATTTTATTAATAGTTTTAGGGGCGTCGATGTTAGCGCCTTATGCTCTTCAAATACTTTTTAGCGAAGGAAGCCATAGCTTTATTTCTGCTTCTTTTGTAACGATGTTCATTGGAATTTTGTTCATTTTAGCCAATCTCGAAAAGGAATTTAAATTAAATTTAAGACAAACTTTTTTATTTTCATCTTTGGCATGGATTATGGTGGCAACTTTTGGAAGTTTGCCATTCCTATTATCTACTCAAAATTTTAGTTTTAGCGAGGCTTTTTTTGAAAGCATGTCTGGTATTACAACTACTGGAGCTACAATTATCCCAGATTTAGATAACAGTCCAAAAAGTATTCTATTATGGAGAGCTATCATGCAATGGTTGGGTGGTATAGGTATTGTTGTTATGGCTATTACAATTTTACCTTTGCTAAAAGTTGGAGGAATGCAGCTCTTTAAAATGGAAGGACCTGATAGCACAGAAAAAATTTTACCTCGAACAATTGAAGTGGCTGCTATAATTATTTCTACTTATATCACTCTTACTTTGCTATGTGGTTTTTTCTATTGGTTTTTTGGAATGACAATATTTGATAGTGTAAGTCATGCTATGACAACTATCGCTACTGGGGGATTTTCTACTCACAATGACTCTATAGGTTTTTTCAAAAATTCTAATATTGAAATTGTTGCAAGTATTTTTATTATTTTGGGAAGTATACCTTTTATTTCCTACCTAAAATTTGCTCAAGGAAATAAGAAAGTTTTTTTTCAAGATGTTCAGATAAGTGGCTTAATATATTTGTTAATTATCTCAATAATCGTAATGTTTTTTTATTTAGTGTTTATAAACTATGAAAGTAGTTTGTTGGATAAAATAAGAATCTCTTCTTTTAACGTAATTTCAATTTTATCTGGAACAGGATATGTGACGGACGACTTTGGTTTATGGGGAAAATTTTCTTTGATCTTCTTCTTATTACTAATGTTTATCGGTGGCTGTGCGGGTTCCACTGCTTGTGGGATAAAGATATTTAGATTACAACTACTTTTAATATTTTTAAAAAACCAAATTAAAAAGCTAATTTCTCCAAATAGCGTTATAATAACTAAATATAATAATCAAAAAATTTCTGATAATTTTATTAATTCTGTCATAATTTTTATCTTCACTTTTTTATTTATTTTCTTAATAATAGCAATGTTGTTATCAATAAGTGGTTTAGACTTTATTACTTCAATTTCTGGGGCTGCTAGCTCAATTTCAAATGTAGGCCCTGGACTAGGTGAAATAATTGGGCCTAATGGAAATTATAAAGATATACCTGACGTCTCAAAATGGATATTATCGGTAGGTATGTTGTTAGGTAGACTAGAACTTTTTGCAGTATTAGTTTTATTTTTTCCTTCATTTTGGAGAAATTAATTAATGGATATTTATAAAAAACAAACTTTAGCTGAAACTTTCAAAGTTTACTTTGATAAGAGAATGCTCAAAATACTCCTTCTTGGAGCAATAAGCGGTTTTCCCTGGGTCATAATAGGGAGCAGTCTAAGTTTATGGTTAAAAGAAGACGGATTGAGCAGAAGCACTATAGGATGGGCTGGTTTAATTTTTGCAGTTTATGCTTTTAATTATTTATGGGCGCCTATAATTGATCGAATAAGAATCCCTTGGTTAACTAAAAAGGTTGGACATAGACGGGGATGGATTATTTCCATGCAAACTATAATTTTGATAAGTTTAGTTTGTTGGAGTTTAATAAATCCTACCGCAAATTTAGCTTTAATAATTAGTATAGGACTTGTAATTGCTATCGCCTCAGCCACCCAAGATATTACTGTTGATGCTTTAAGAATAGAGCAAATTGGTGAGCATGAAGGCGCTTCAATGCAAGCAGGTGCTGCGATGGCAGTTGTTGGTTGGTGGACAGGCTATAAATTAGGCGGTGTGGTTGCCCTTAACTGTGCTGAAATATTTCAACTAGCTGGTTTTCAAAATTACTGGCAACTTACTTTTTTAATTTTAGGTATTGTTATAATAGCTTGTAATATTGGACTATTGTTTATAAATGAGTCTCAACCAACTGATAGAGCAGAGAGTCAAAAACAGACTGATGCTCTAATTGTAAGTAAATTAGGTTCCACTAATCTAATAACTAAATCTGTGGCTTGGCTGACTGGAACAATTGTAGGTCCGGTAATTAGTTTTTTTAAAAAAAACGGATTTAATATCGCATTAGCAATACTTGGATTTGTTTTTCTTTTTAAGATTGGCGAGGCTTTTCTTGGACGAATGTCAGTAATTTTTTACAAAGAAATAGGATTTACAAAATCTGATATAGCTCTTTATTCTAAAGGTCTTGGATGGATTACTACAGTAATTTTTACACTCATTGGAGGTTTGTTCGCAATTAGGTCCGGAGTTATAAAAGCAATGTTCTTTTCAGGTATTTTAATGGCCTCTACAAATTTATTATTTTCATTGCTAGCTTGGACTGGTAAATCAGAATTATTATTTGCAATTGCTGTTGTTTTTGATGACATGGCAGCAGCTTTTGCTACAGTAGCTTTTGTTGCTTTTATCTCTATGCTTGTAGATAGAACTTATACTGCTACTCAGTATGCTCTACTTGCATCTATTGGAACTGCTGGAAGAACAACTTTAGCTGCATCCTCCGGAGCTTTAGTTGATTGGCTTAATGGAGATTGGGGAATATTCTTTGTAATTACAGCATTGATGGTTATCCCGTCTTTAATATTTCTTTTTATAATTAAAGATAAACTTAATTTGAATGGTTAAATATTTTATTAATAATTTTCCAATAATCAATATTTATAAAAAACCTAATTTAAAATCTGAGTTAGTTACACAGATGATTTATGGAAATAGTTTTTCAATAAATAAAAAAACTAAAAAATGGTTAAGAATAAAAATCAAAGAAGATAATTATAAAGGTTTTATACAAAAAAAAATTTTTTCAAAGTATGTAAGCCCTACACATAAAATACATGTTTTAAAAGCTAAAATTTTCAAGTATCCAGGTAAAAAAAAAGTTTCTGAGCTTCCATTTGGCTCAAAAGTTAGAGTATTAGAAATAACTTCTAAATATTATAAAATTTCAGAAGGTTGGATTAATAAAACTGATTTAAAACTAATTTCTTTCAAAAACAAAGATCCATTCAAAAAAATTTTTATATTTAAAGGAGTAAAATATAAATGGGGAGGAAAGTCTTTCAGAGGCATAGACTGCTCGGGTTTGATACAAGTATTTTTAAATTTTAATAATAAATATTGTCCAAGAGATGCAAAAGACCAAATAAATTTCTTTAAAAGAAATATTAAACTTTCTAACATAAAAAAAAACGACATAATTTTTTGGAAAGGACATGTTGCATTAGCTATTTCAAAAACTCATCTTATTCATGCATATGGTCCTATGAAAAAAACAGTAGTAATGAAAATTGATAAAACAATAAAAAAAATTGAGGAAACAGCAAACTTGAAAGTTTTATCAATTAAAAGACTTAAAAAGTAAGGGCAGTTTCAGTCTCCCTCCACTGCCCTCAGATTTAATTTAACTGATTCGCTTGGATAATTTATTTTTTTTTAAGTGTGGATAAATTCTATATATCAATCCGCATTAATTCATAAAGTAGCCAAGAGCAATTATAATCACAAAAACTTCTAACATAAGAAACCTCCTGAGAATTAGATTAAATCAATTTTTAAGAAAAATTAAGTCTCTTAATAGTTGTATGTTTATAAGTGGCGGAGATAGAGGGATCACAATTTTAAAATGATTTTTTTGCAGCAGAACATTTAGCTCTCCCATCATATGATGTATCCATGCCTTGCTCTAAGCGAAAGTGTGCATTTCTTTTTTTAAATCCTTTTAATTTCTCTTCACCTTTAAGATATTTAAGTAATTGTTTACCGTTAATTTGTTTAGATACCTCCACTTTTCCAGTGCCAGAGTATCTATCAATATGATAAAACATTATAGTCCATTTATCATTAGTAGAGTCCATTGGAATATTTTCATGAAATTCAACTATGCTATCATCATGATAAGTTAAATAACCGCCCTTTTTTGAAGAGTCCAATTCAAAAGTTTTAGTTGCTAGAAATTTTCCATTGAGTTCAATATCGCACTGTAATTTTATTTTAAGCATTTTTGCATTTACAAAAGAACTGTAAAGAAAACTTAGAATTATTATAATAAAATATTTTTTCATATATGACGACTATACGACGACCAAGGTTTTTTTAAAACTAACTATGAGTTGTAATAATTTCTAAAAATGGCGGAGAGAGAGGGATTCGAACCCTCGAAACGGTTTCCCGTTTACACGCTTTCCAAGCGTGCGCCTTCAACCACTCGGCCATCTCTCCTTTTAAAGTTCATTTATAATTTTTACAAACTCATCTATAAATTCTTTATTTGTAGGAAGTTTATTTTTCAACAAATCTTTTTGAATTTTCTTATAATTTTTTCTTATAAAATTTAGTGTTCCAAAAAAACTAAGAAAATTTCTTTTTGATACAAAAACTCCTTTTTTTTCTCCAATAACATGCTTAATTTCCTCAAATATGATTACTGGTCTTCTTCTCGCTAAAGCCTCCAAGAGAACCATTGGATGACCCTCTGTAAATGATGGTAAAACAAAAATATTATGATCATCATAAAATTTGATAAGTCTGGCTTTATTGCTTTGTGTAAGGTGTATTTTAATATTACTTTGATTTATTTTATTAGAAGTTTGTTTTTCAGCTCCAATAACTGTTAATGTAATATCACGTTTATTTCTTATTAAGTTTGATAAAGAAAAAATTCCTTTTTCAACTCTTATTCTTCCAACATATAATAGTTTAAAATTCTTAATCTCTAAACTTTTAGGTTTTCTAAACCAAACTGAGTCCAATTGAGATGGAGAAACAATTTTTCCTTTTTTACCTTTAAGAATATAATTTCTACAACTTATAAAATCGCCAATGAATGATGCAATATTGAACATTAAGTGATAAATTAAAGGTCCAATTTTTCCAAGTATCGCTTTATACTCGCCATAACCATCACTTCTTAAATATATAATCGGTTTTTTTCTGAAAATTCTTAAAATTAACGAAATTATTAAAGTATAAGGCGTAATTGAGATTACTAAATATTTTGTCTCTTTCTCCTTGGCAGTAGATATTACAGATGAAATATAAGAAATAATATTAGAAAAAATTTTAACTCTTTTTAATTTAATTTCATGGGCTCTTTTTTTTAAAGATTTTCTACCAAATAAATATACTTCAAATTTTTTATTTAATCCTTCGGGAGTGGATTTGAGGTCGATATTATCACAAAAAAACTTATTTTCATTTAAATGAATACTTTCATTTGAAAAAATAAATAATTTTTTTTTCATTAAGTTTCTTTGTTAATTTTTAAAACTCCTATAAAAGCTTCTTGTGGTATTTCAACCTTTCCGAATTGCTTCGATCTTGCTTTACCTTTTTTTTGTTTCTCTAAAAGTTTCCTCTTTCTATCAACAGCACCACCTCCGTGTATTTTAGTTAAAACATCTTTTTTGAAACCTTTAATTGATTCTCTGGCAACAATTTTTCCTCCTATTGCAGCTTGAACTGGTATCATAAAATTATGTCTTGGTATTAAATCTTTTAATTTTTCACAAACTTGTCTTCCTGTTTTTTGAGCAAAGTCTTTGTGAATTATCATCGCTAAAGCGTCGACTGGCTCAGAGTTTACTAGTATACCCAACTTAACAAGATCTCCCTCTCTGTAGTCAGAAATATCATAATCAAAACTTGCATAGCCGCTTGAAACTGACTTAAGCCTATCGTTAAAATCAAATACTACTTCGTTTAAAGGCAGATCATAGGAGAGCACTGCTCTATTACCAGAGTATGACAAATTAGTTTGTATTCCCCTTTTATCTTGGCAAATTTTAATGATTGAGCCTAAAAATTCATCTGGAGTAATTATTGTAGATTTTATCCAAGGCTCCTCAATTTTTAAAATTTGAGAAGGATCTGGCATATTTGAGGGATTTTGTAGATCTAATATTTCTCCTTTTGTCTTATGTACTTTATAAATTACACCAGGAGTCGTCGTAATTAAATTTACATCAAATTCTCTTTCCAATCTTTCAGTAATTATTTCAAGATGCAATAATCCTAAAAAACCACATCTAAAGCCTAGACCTAAAGCGCTAGACGACTCATGTTCATAAGAAAAACTAGCGTCATTTAATTTTAATTTAGCCAAACCATCTTTTAATTTTTGATATTCTGAACTGTCTACTGGAAACAAGCCGCAAAATACAACTGGTTTACTTGGTTTAAAGCCAGGTAGAGGATCTTGGATTGGGTCAGCAGAATCACATATAGTGTCTCCCACTTTTGTCTCTGATAATGATTTTATTCCAGTAATTATAAAACCAATTTCACCAGAGTTTAATTCATCAATATTAGTAGGTTTAGGTGTAAATACGCCAACTTTCTCAATAACATATTCCAAATTATTTGACATAAATTTGATTTTCATACTTTTTTTTAACTTACCGTCAATTACTCTTACTAAAATTACTACACCTAAATAGCTATCGTACCAGCTATCAACTAATAAACATTTTAGTTTTTTACTTTGCTCACCTTCTGGGGAAGGAAGTTTTTTAATAATAGCTTCTAATATTTCATCTATTCCTTCTCCTGTTTTACCTGAACAAGAAATGGCATCTCTTGTGTCGATACCAACTACATCTTCAATTTCTCTTTTTGACTTTTCAATATCTGATGCGGGTAAATCAATCTTATTCAAAATTGGAATAACTTCGTGGTTAATTTCTAAGGCTTGGTATACATTAGCCAAAGTTTGTGCTTCTACTCCCTGAGTACTATCTACTATAAGCAAAGATCCTTCACAGGCTGATAAAGAACGGCTTACTTCATATCCGAAGTCCACATGACCTGGAGTGTCAATAATATTAAATATATAATCTTTTCCGTCTTTTGCTTTATAGTTTAACTTGACTGTTTGTGCTTTTATTGTAATTCCTCTTTCTCTTTCTATGTCCATTGAGTCTAGCACTTGTTGCTTCATTTCTCTTTCGGTTAAACCTCCGCACTTATGAATGATTCTGTCGGCTATAGTGGACTTTCCATGATCTATATGCGCAATTATTGAAAAATTACGAATTCTTTGAATATCTGACATTAGGATCTTATGGTAGCGCCAGTTTTATCTCTTACTACCTCAATTATTTTTTTACAAATACTGTCTAAGTCTTTTTCATTGAGAGTTTTTTCATCAGACTGTAATACTACATTGATTGCAACTGACTTTTTGCCTTTAGGAATTTTATCTCCTTCATAAACATCAAAAGTATTTACTTGTTTTATAATTTTTTCGTCAATCTCCTTAATAAGTTTTTCTAGAACTCCAATTTTTATTATCTTGTCTAAAACAAAAGCGAAGTCTCTTTCAGACTTCTGAAAGTCTGATGATTTCAAATTTTTTTTTGATAATCTTAATTTATTGTCAGGTTGAGTGATATTGTCTATGAATATTTCAAAACCATAAATGTTAGGCTCTTTGAAATCAATTTTTTTTATAATGGCCGGGTGAATCTCACCAAAATGTGCGAGCAGTGGGCCTTTTTCTGATTTAAAAGTGATACTTCCAGATCTGCCTGGGTGAAATGAACTTGTAGAATTTTCGTTTACAAAAATATTTTTTTCTTCAACCCCAAGCTCCATTAAAGATAATATTACATCACTTTTAATATCAAATACATCAACCTTACGTTCTTTTTCTAGCCAGCTTTTTCTTCCTACTTTTCCTGATCTCATGCCTCCAATTACAATTCTTTGCTCTCCTGGATTTTTTCCAAAAAAAATAGGGCCAACCTCAAAGAGCGATAAATCTAAATAACCTCTATCTTGATTTTTTTTAAGATAAATAGAAAGATTAGAAAATATTGATCTTCTTAAAACATTCAAATCTGAGGAAATCGGATTTAAAATTTCTACACTTTTTTCTCCTTTTGAAAACTGGCTATCAATTTTAGAATCTGTGAAAGACCAAGTAACGGTTTCTAGATATCCTTTGGACGCTAATGATCTCTGAGATAAATGAAATAGCTTCTGATTAAAATTTAACGTTTCGTTTAGTCGTTTTTTTTCAGGTTCTATTAATTTTATGCTTTCGAAACCCTTAATTCTAATCAGCTCTTCAATTAAGTCTACGTCTTCATTAATATCTGGCCTCCATGTAGGAACAATAACATTAAAACCATTTTTTATTTTTTTTAAAGAAAATCCCAAAGAAGTAAGAATTTTTTGTACTTCATTCGGAGAAATCGAAATTCCAATAAGATTTTCAAATTTTTCGATATAAAATTTTATTGACTTGCTTTTTTGGGAAGTTTTGCCAGAAACAATAAATGTGCTTACCTCGCCTCCACATATTCTAGTAATAAGGTTTGAAGCAATTTTTAAACCATCTAAAACAGAATTTGGATCAATACCGCGTTCAAATCTATACTTAGCATCTGTGTTTATATTTAAAGCTCGTGCGGTTTTTCTTATTGACTCGGGCAAAAAATAAGCTGACTCTAAAAGTATATTTCTTGTTTTTATTTCTGTTGAAGTCTTGGTTCCTCCAATTATTCCTCCTAAACCTAAAATACTTGATTGGTCAGTAATAACACACATTCCTTTTTTAAGTTTGTAACGTTGACCATCTAAAGCATCGAATTCTTCGCCTTCTTTAGAAGTTCTTACAATAATTTGTTTATCAATTTTATCGGCATCATAAGCATGTAATGGTCTATTCATATCAAACATTACATAATTTGTAATATCAACAACTGCTGAGATTGGCTTTAAGCCTAGTGCATAAATTTTCTTTTTAAGCCAATTGGGGCTTTCTTTATTGGTTATATTTTTTATATAACAGCTTCCAAAACTCGTACAACCTTGCAGTCTATCTTTAATGATAGATGTTTTTATCCGATGTTTTATAGGTTTTTTAATATTAATATTTCTTATAGGTATTAAAGTTCCAATGCCTGAAGAAGATAGATCTCTTGCTATTCCTCTTACTCCTAAGCAATCAGCTCTGTTTGGAGTGATTGAAATATCAACTATGTTTTCAGATTTATTTTTAAAATAACTTTTTCCAATGTCATTTACCCTATTTTTAAGTTCAATTATCCCGTCACTTTCGTTTGATAAGTTTAATTCACTCTCAGAACAAAGCATCCCCTTGGACTCAACTCCTCTTATCTTAGCTATCTTTAGCTGAAATTTTGTTTTTGGTATAACTGCTCCAGGAGGTGCATAAATGGTAATAAGACCACTTTTTGCATTAGGGGCACCACACACTACTTTAAGAGTTTCTGTACCTCCAATATCTACATCACAAACTTTTAGTTTGTCTGCGTTTGGATGTTTTTCAACTTTCAAAATTTTGGCTATTTTAAAATCGGTTAGCTGATTAAAGCCTTCTTTCACTTCCTCAACTTCTAAACCTATGTTTGTAAGTTTATCTATAATTTCGTTATCTTTAGCTTTTGTCTTTAGGTGTTCCTTAAGCCATGGGATAGTAATTATCATTTGCTCAATCCTCTATAGTTCGTAGGAACATCTAAAGGATCAAACCCAAAATGACTCAACCATCTATAATCTGTTTCAAAAAAAGCTCTTAGATCATTTATCCCATATTTTAGCATTGCTAAACGATCAATTCCGATCCCAAAAGCAAAACCTTTATATTTTTTATTATTGACTTTGACATTTTTTAAAACATTTGGATGTACCATGCCACAACCTAATATTTCTAACCATTTGTCGCCCTCTCCGACTACTATTCTGCCATTTTCTATCTTATAACCTATATCAACTTCAGCTGATGGTTCTGTGAAAGGAAAGTGACTTGGTCTAAATCTCATTTTTACATTTTTTATTTCAAAAAATTCTTTAATAAAATGATTTAAACATCCTTTTAAATGTCCCATGGTTATATTTTTATCGATGTGTAAGCCCTCGAGCTGATGAAACATAGGAGCGTGTGTTTGATCACTATCGCAACGATAAGTTCGACCTGGCACAATAATTTTGAAGGGAGGCTTTTGAGACATCATAGTTCTAATTTGAACCGGAGAGGTATGTGTACGTAGTAATAATCTTTTATTTTTGTCCAAATAAAATGTATCGTGCATATCTCTCGCTGGGTGATGATCTGGTGTATTAAGTGCAGTGAAATTATTATATTCAGTCTCAACATCAGGGCCCTCTGCTACTGAAAACCCTATTTCAGAAAAAATAGAAGAAATTTCATCTATTACTTGAGAAACTGGATGTATCTTACCTCTTTGATGCGGTCTTATAGGTAAAGTAATATCAACCTTTTCTTGTTTAAGCTTATTTTCTATTTCTTTATTTTCAAATTCAAAAATTTTATCATCGATGAGGTTAATAAAGTTGCTTTTTAATTCATTTAATTTTTTTGCAAAATCTTTTCTTTTTTCCTCCGGTAAGGACCCCAATTTTTTAAACTCATGCGTCATTAAGCCATTTTTTCCAAATATTTCGGACTTAAGACTCTCAATTTCTGCTAATGTTTTAGCCTCATTGATTTTAATTAAAAACTCTTTTTCTTTAAGATTTTCTATGCTCATCACTTGGTTATATTATTAGGTGATATATCATCAAATTTATCTTTTAAAAATTATAAATTTGCAATAATTTGTAGGTTTAATATAAACAGATTAATTCAATATTCAAATGTATTATTATTTACTATCTATACTTAAAAAAAGAGCACCTTTGCTTTACCAATTTTTAAAGAAATTAAAAAATAAACTTTTTTTTAATAAAAAATTTATTAATAAGTTAAATAAAGAAACCTCTAATTTATTAAATAGTATAAAAAATGAGAGTTATTATGAATTCCAAAAAAAAGAGTTTTTTAAAACTAAAGATAAAAAAAGCAAAGTTGGTATTCTGGAAATTAATAATAGTTGTAATATAAACTGTGTAATGTGTGATACAAAAAGCTCTAGTAGAAAAAAAAAATTAATGAGTTTAGATCTTTGCGAAAAATCAGTAAAAGAAATGCATGATCAAGGAATAAGATCTATTTTGCTTCACACTATAGGAGATCCTTTGGCAAATGCTAAACTTAAAGATTATTTAAAAATATTAAGAAAGTATAATATGCAAGCTGGAATAAGCACTAATGGCCTTATGCTTGATAAACACGTTGACACTTTAACTGAATTTTTTGATATTTGTTCCAATATCAGGTTTTCAATTGATGGAGTAAAAAAAGAAACTTATGAGAAAATTAGATTTGGTGGAATATTTGAAAAACTTATTGAAAATTTAAATTTAGCAGAAAAGAAATTAAAAAAAATTGGGTATGAATTTTCTATCGATCTTGTTATTTCAAAAGATAATTTTGATGAATTAGGTGAATTTATAGTTTTTTTTAAAAAGTACATTAATAATCCTTATAAAAATATGCACTTTAATTTTATGACAAGTTTATCACCAAGCAATGATTATTTTTTAAGTCATAATACTTTAAAAGAACACACCTCAAAAAATTATTACTGTCAATATGCATCTAGTTTAATTCCATATGTTTTAGTGGATGGTAGAGTTTCGGCTTGTTGTAGAGATTATGACGGATCTTTAGTTGTTGACGATATAAATAAAAATAAACTAGAAAATATGGGTAATGGGAATGGTTTTAAAACTTTACAAAATGCACATATAGAAGAGAGTGATAAGATTGATAATTACGATCTATGTAAATCTTGTTATATTATTGATACAAGAGTTTCAAAAATTTGGCGGAACAATATTACAAATTTACTTTATAAATATCCAAATGAAAAAGCGGAGTTTTATCAAAATTTTTTTAATGAAAACTTAAATTTTCTTAAAAATATAAACGATACTAATTTTAAAAAATTAGCTCAAAAATATTCTTTAGTTTAAACTTGATTGAACTTTTTTAATTACAGATTTAAATGCCTCGGGATTGTTGTATGCAAGCTCAGCTAAAACTTTTCGATCTAATTTTATTTTAGATTTAGCAAGCCCATTTATAAATTTGGAATAAGTAAGACCCTCGGCTCTTACTCCAGCATTAATTCTTTGTATCCACAATTTTCTAAACTCTCTTTTTTTTGTTTTCCTGTCTCGGTAAGCATATTGCATTGCTTTTTCCATTGCTTGGCGAGCTACTCTAATGGTATTTTTTCTTCTACCATATTGGCCTTTAACTTTTTTTAAAACTTTTTTATGTTTTGCTCTGCTAACAACTCCACGTTTTGTTCTAGCCATACTAACCTCTTAAATTGTAAGGCATGTAAGACTTAACAATATTTGAGTCTTGTTTTGACATAACAGTAGTGCCTCTTTGCCTTCTTATTTGAGAATTTGTTCTCTTAATCATGCCATGACGCTTACCAGCTTGTGGCATCTTTATTTTACCGGAAGCAGTAAATTTAAACCTTTTTTTTGCAGAGCTTTTTGTTTTAAGTTTTGGCATAAATAATTGCGTTTTTATATAGACAATAACATATCTTAGCAAGTCGCTAATAAGATAGGTTTAGATAGGCTGAATTATCATTACCATTTGTTTGCCTTCAAATTTAGGCTTACTTTCAACTTTTGCTATATCTTTAGTTTCGTCTATTATTTTATCCATTAATTCTTTACCAAGATCAGTATGTTGCATTTCTCGACCTTTAAACTTCACCGTAAACTTTACTTTATCTCCTTTAGTAATAAATTTTTTTGCATTCTTAATTTTGAAATTATAATCATGAGTTTCAGTACCGGGTCTAAGTTTGATTTCTTTTAAAGATACAGTTTTTTGCTTTTTCTTTGCCTGATTAGCTTTTTTTTGCAAATCATACTTATATTTTCCCATATCCATTATTTTACAAACCGGAGGGTTTGCGTTTGGTGAAATTTCAATTAAATCTAATTCCTCTCGTTTTGCTAATTCAATTGCTTTTTTTAGCAAAAGCACTCCTAGATTTTCTCCATCACTACCAATAACTTGTACGTCCAAAGCTCTTATTCGCTCGTTAGCTCTTGGACCTTGAGGTTTTGTTCTTCTTTGAAAATAATTTGGTTTTGAATTTGACACTTAGTTTAAAGGCAGCTTGTTTAAATCTATCATTTTTTTAATTAATTTTTCTCTTTTAATAACATCTTGTTTTTCAGAGCCCAATTTTCTTACAGTTACGGTTTTTTCAGCAACTTCTTTTTTGCCGCAAATTATAATATAAGGAACTTTTGCTAATGAATGCTCTCTTATTTTATAATTTATTTTTTCATTCCTTAAATCCATTTCACATTTTATACCTTCTTTGAATAGATCTTCAAATAATTTTTTAACGTAATTGTTGTTCTCTTCTGTTATAGGACATACTACTGCTTGTGCAGGTGATAACCAAAAAGGCAATTTACCAGCATAATTTTCTATTAAAATTCCTATAAATCTCTCTAAAGATCCAAATAAGGCTCTATGCAACATAACTGGAACTTTTTTTGTTCCATCTTTTGAAACATAAGAAGCTCCTAATCTACCCGGCAGGTTAAGATCTACTTGAAGTGTACCACACTGCCAATCTCTTCCTATAGCATCTCGCAAAACAAATTCAATTTTCGGTCCATAAAAAGCTCCCTCTCCTTTATTAATCGTATATTCAAGATTTGATTTTTTAATGGCTGTCAAAAGAGCAGCTTCAGATTTGTCCCAAACACTATCATCGCCAACTCTTTGGATTGGTCTATCAGAATATTTTAAAATTATATCTTTAAAACCTAAATCTTTATAAATTTCTAAAATTAAATTTGTCACTGATAATGACTCTTCCGTAATTTGATCTTCTGTACAAAAAATATGTGCATCATCCTGAGTGAATGCTCTTACTCTTAATAATCCATGAAGTGCACCAGAAGGTTCATATCTATGAACTTTTCCAAACTCTGAAAGCTTTAAGGGTAAATCTCTATAACTTTTCAAGCCTTGATTAAAAACTTGAACACATCCTGGACAATTCATTGGCTTTACTGCAAAAGTTTTTTCATCAGGTGTTTCAGAAGTAAACATATGTTCTCCAAACTTTTCCCAATGACCAGATTTTTCCCATAATGTTTTATCTAATAGTTCAGGCGTATTAATTTCTTTATAGCCAGCTAATCTTTGCTTCATTCTCATATATTCAACTAGTCTTTGAAATAATAACCAACCTTTCTCATGCCAAAAAACTGATCCTGGACTTTCTTCTCTAAAGTGAAATAAGTCCATTTCTTTTCCTAGTTTTCTGTGATCTCTTTTCTCCGCTTCCTCAAGTCGATTGAGATAATCATCAAGCTCTTTTTTAGTGCTCCAACAAGTACCATAAATCCTTTGCAACATTTCATTGTTGGAATCACCACGCCAATAAGCTCCAGATACTTTAGTAAGTTTAAATGCTTTTCCAATCTTACTAGATGATGCTAGGTGAGGACCTCTGCATAAGTCGTGCCAAGTATCCCCATGATGATAGACAGAAAGTTCCTCATTTTTTGGGATGCTTTCAATAATTTCTGCTTTATATTTTTCACCTATCTTATTAAAATGTGTTATTGCGTCAGATCTTTTCCAAACTTCTCTTCTTGTTTTCACATCCCTATCGATTATATCTGACATTTTTTTTTCTATTTTAATTAAATCTTCACTAGTAAAAGGTTCTTTTCTTGCGAAATCATAATAAAAACCATTTTCAATTACAGGACCTATAGTAACTTGTGTTCCGGGATATAACTCCTGTACTGCCATCGCCATTATATGAGCAGCGTCGTGTCTAATTACCTCTAAACCCTCTTTGTCTTTAGATGTAATTATTCTCACTTTTGAGTCTTTTGTAATCTCGTGGCTCAAATCTTTTAAAAAGCCATCCACCTCCATTATCAAAGCTGATTTTTCAAGAGACTTGCTTATCTTTTTAGTCAACTCAAATCCAGTGATCGATTTTGTAAAAGGAATTTTTTTACCATCTAATAGTTGAATTTGAGGCATTAATTTTTTAATAATTTTTTATATTCTCTTAAATTTGAATCACACATTGCTTCTACATCAAATTTTTTTGATATATTTTTTCTACCTTCGTTTCCCATTAATTTCAACTCTTCTTGACTTAATTGAATAACAGTATTTAGACTTTTGGCAAGATCTCTTGGGTCATCATATTTATATAAAAAACCAGACTTTTTATTTAAAATGGTTTCTTTTGATCCACCTATATTACTTGCAACTATTGGTTTTCCCATTGACTGGGTCTCGACTGATACACGTCCAAAAGCCTCAGGCTCTATAGATGCTGAAACAACTACATCAGCCAATGAGTACGCCAACGGCATTTCTTTACAATTTTGAATAAATTTTATTTTTTTTGTTAAACTATATCTTTCAACTAAACTTAACAATTTTTTATAGTACACTTTTCTACCTTGATCAGAACCTAATATGATAGCTTGAAAATTAGTAAAGTTGTAATCTTCAATTAATATATTTAGCGCCTCAATTAATTTTTCTTGGCCTTTCCAATATGTCAACCTTCCAGGCATTAAGATGGTAAACTTATTAAGATCTAAGTTCCATTCTTGTTTTAATCTTTCCTGCTTGAGAATTGAGATGTTTTTTGGATTAAAATAATCAACATTTATACCTCTAAATATCACTCGTAATTTTTTTTTTTTATTTAAATATTCGTTATAATTATCATTAATATGTCCGAAGATAAAATTAGAGCCAGCGATAGTTAAATTCGATCTTAACATTATACTATTGTAAAATTTTTTAAATTTACTTTGAAAGTTGTACGTACCATGAAAGGTAGTTACAAAATTTGTATTCGTTAATTTACAAGCAAAATAACAAGACCAGGCAGGTGCTCTGCTTCTTGCGTGTACAATATTTATTTTTTTTAACAAAATGATAAATGATAAAAAAAATATATTTAAGAAAATTAAAATCGGATTTTTAGAGTGGACTGGTAATCTAAATACTTTTACTTTATTTTTTTTGACAAATTTCAGTAATTCCCCACCAGACGTAGCAATATGAGAATTGCAATTCTGTTCTGCCAAATAATGCGCAATATCATAACAGCCTGTTTCTGCACCTCCATAACCTAGTTTGGGAATTACTTGTAAAACATTTATTTTAGTAGTCATATCTTTTGTATATAATAACAAATTAAATTGTCCTAATATGAAAAAATTTAAATTTTTAAAATTCTCAAAGACTAAAAAACTCAGATATACTGATAATTATTTCAAAAAAAAACTTTATTTGGTTTTTTTACATGGTTTCATGTCTGATATAGAAGGCAAAAAACCTCAAACTTTTTTGAAATTTGCTAAACAGAACAAATTGGGCTTTTTAAGTTTAGAATATTCTGGTCACGGTAAATCGTCTGGAACATTCACTAAAGGCAATATAAGCACTTGGACTAAGGATACAAAAAGAACAATTGAAAGCGTCGTAAAAAAAAATAATTTCATCTTGATTGGTTCAAGCATGGGCACTTGGATTGCTTTGAATCAGTTTAAATATTTTCAATCTCAAATTAAAGGTTTGATGGGTATTGGATCTGCTCCGGAATTTTTAACTAGATTAATGTGGAATAAATTTCCAAAAAAAATCAAAAATGAAATATTAATCAAAGGTAAGGCAATAATTAAAAATGGGGATTATGAGTATCCAATTACTTACCAATTAATAAAAGATGGGGAAAAAAACAAAGTTCTTAACAAGATTATTAATTCAAAAATAATCGTTACTATGATCCATGGAAAAAGTGATGAGGTGGTTCCTATTACATTTTCTAGGTTAGTATTGTCAATTTTCAAGAAAGCTAAAAGAAAACTTGTTGTAATTAAGAATGGTGATCATAGCTTATCAAGTGCAAAGCATTTAAAAATTCTATTAAAAGAATTAAAAGGAATTATTGAAGATTTCGTTTAATCCCTCTACGTATGTTGGATATTTTAATTTATATTTGAAAAATGTTTTCATCTTTTTGTTATCAACTTTTTTTGAGTCTTTATAAAAGTTTTTTAACATTTCGCTCTCAATTTCACTTAATTTCATAAGTTTCGGTTGTTCTAACTTTAATAATTTTGCTCCATAAGCAGCTACCTCTACTTGTGGGGCTGGTTTATCATCACAAATGTTATATGTTTCACTACTTTTAAAATTTTCTAAAGACTCGAATAAAACGTTTGCTATATCTTCGACATGCACTCTAGAAAAAAAGTGATTTTTTTCATCAACTAATTGGACTTTGTTATTTTTTAGTCTCTTTAAAATATTGAACTCATGAGAATAAATTCCTGCTAGTCTAAAAATTTGCAGTGGTAGGTTGTGTTTTTGTGAAAGTTCAGTCCAAGATTTTTCTGCTTTTAGTCTATCTATTCCGTTAACTGAAGTTGGCTTAGTTACGCTTTTTTCATTAACCCATTCGCCTCTATGATCACCATAAACACTGGTTGCTGAGAGGTAGGTAATCCACTTACATTTTTTATTTTTTTTTAAACTCATTTCAAAATTTTTGCTAACTACGTCTTCGCCATTCACGGGGGGTATCGAAATCAGTATATAATTAGCTTTCTCAAGCTCATTTTTTAATAGCTCATCAAATTTTTCTGTTTCGAACATGTATGAATTAATTTTTAAATTATTAATTTTGATTTGATGACTTTCTTTTCTTGAAGTTATTGCAAGTTTAAAATTTATATTCCTATCAATTAGTTTATTAATAAATGCTTCTGCTACTTGGCCAAATCCAAAGCAAAAGATATTGATTTTATTCATTAGCTGACTTTCTTAGTAATAGGTCTGAGGCTAATTGGATTATCTAATTTATCAAGCATTTCAATCGGGCAAATTTGTTTAAAATTTCTCATTTCTTCATCAAAATTATCAATAATTACTTTTGCTTTTTGGGAATTAGTTTTAGATTGAAAATCCTCAATATTTTTTCTTAGGAATGATTTCCAAAAATCTGTTTCTACTTGCTGCCAAATAATTGAGGCAGGGTTTGCGAAGTTCTCAAATTCATTTTTTTTATCGTAAATAAAAGCCATTCCACCTGTCATTCCTGCTCCAAAATTATCTCCTACCAAACCTAATATTATAGCTGTTCCACCAGTCATGTATTCGCATCCATGGGCACCGCAACCCTCTACGATTGCAAAACTTCCTGAGTTTCTAACGGCAAACCTTTCACCAGCTTGTCCTGATGCATATAGTCTTCCGGATGTTGCTCCGTATAGCACTGTGTTCCCTATAATAGTGTTTTGATCAGAAACTAAGTTGCTTTTAGGTGAGGGTTTGACAATTATTTTCCCTCCTGACAATCCTTTACCGACATAATCATTACAATCACCCTCTACTATTAAACTTATGCCTTTAGTTAAAAAGGCTCCTAATGACTGACCTGCTGAACCTTTTAGGTTAATATTAATTGTGTCATCATTTAGCTTGTTATTACCAAATTTTTTATAAATATGATGAGAAAGCCTGGTTCCAACGGATCTTGAGGTGTTCTCTATTTCAAACTCAAAATTATTTTTATTTTTCTTATCAATTTTACTTTCAATTTCAGACCAAATTTTTTCATCGAGTGTTTCTGGAACTTTATTTATATGATTATCCTTACAATATCTTAAATTTTCACCGGGATCTGTTTGTACTAGTAAGGGGTTTAAATCAAGATCATCTAAATTCGGTGCTCCTTTATTGACTTGAGATAATAAATCTGTTCGTCCAATTATTTCGTTTATTGATTTAAATCCGAGCGAAGAAAGAATCTCTCTTACTTCCATTGCAACAAATTTAAATAAATTTACAACTTTTTCAGGAGTTCCAGTAAATTTTTCTCTTAAAGATGGGTCTTGGCTGCAAACTCCTACAGGGCAAGTATTTGAATGACATTGTCTGACCATTATACATCCCATAGCAACCAAAGAGGAGGTCCCCATGCCGTATTCCTCGGCTCCCATCATAGCGGCAATAACAACATCTCTTCCCGTTTTCAGGCCACCATCCGTTCTGAGTGTAACGTTATGCCTTAAATTATTTAAAGTGAGAACTTGATTAGCCTCTGTCAGCCCCATTTCCCAAGGTATCCCTGCATATTTAATGCTAGTTTGAGGACTGGCTCCAGTCCCCCCAGAATGTCCAGATATTAAAATGATATCAGCCTTCGCTTTTGCTACCCCGGCTGCAATAGTTCCGATGCCGGTAGAGGCAACAAGCTTAACTCCAACTCTGGCTTTCGGATTAATCTGTTTTAAGTCGTATATTAATTGAGCTAAATCTTCGATAGAGTAGATATCGTGATGCGGTGGGGGAGAAATTAAAGTTACACCAGGAGTTGAGTGTCTTAATCTGGCTATTTCTTCAGTTACTTTAAATCCAGGGAGTTGACCACCTTCGCCTGGTTTTGCGCCTTGAGCAATTTTAATTTCTATTTCGTTTGCATTATTTAAATAATCAACTGTTACACCAAATCTTGCAGACGCTATCTGTTTTACCCTTGAATTTGCACTGTCTCCATTCGCAAGAACTTTAAATCTTTTAGCGTCCTCACCTCCTTCTCCACTACATGAGGCGCCTTTAATCCTATTCATACCTGTAGCAAGTGTTTCATGAGCTTCAGCCGATAAAGCTCCGTGAGACATACTTCCACTTCCAAATCTTTTAAGAATATTTTCAAGCGGTTCTACTTCATTGATATCTATTGAAGTGTTTGATTTTTTAAACTCTAATAAATCTCTAATATTAATTGGTGGTAAATTGTGTATACCGGCAGAGTATTTTTTATACTGCTCGTATGATCCATTTCCAACTGAACTTTGTAAAAGATGTATTAACTTACCTTGATATTGATGATCTTCTCCGCTTTTTCTATACCTATAAAGACCACCAATAGGTAGAGTAAATACATTTTTAGCATTAAACTTTTTATGTAATTCTTTTATCTTCTTTTCAATTCCTATTACACCTATCCCAGAAATTCTTGAGGACATTCCTGGAAAATAATCGGAGACAATAGCTCTACTTAGTCCTACTGCCTCAAAGTTACATCCTCCTCTGTAAGAACTAATCACAGAAATACCCATTTTTGACATTATCTTTAATAATCCAGCATCGATCGATTTTTTAAATTTTACTACGCAACTTTCAAAGTCAGATTTTCCAAATAATTTTTTTTCGAATCTTTGATAAATGCTATCGATAGCTAAATAAGGATTTACGGTAGTAGCACCTACGCCAATCAAAACTGCAAATGAATGTGTGTCAAGAGCATCTGAACACTCTACGTTTAGTGAACAATAACCTCTTAATCCATGTTTGACCAAATGAGAGTGGACTGCTCCAACTATTAAAATGCTTGGTATACTTGCATTTTGATTAGTAATATTTTTATCAGATAAAACTATACAAGTACTTCCCTGCCTAACAGATGTTTCAGCTTCTTCCCTTATTTCCTCTATTCGCTCCTTAAGTGATGAAGATATATTAAACGTACAGTCAATTACCTTAGTTTTTTTTGAAAAAAACTTTTTGAATTTTCTAAATTGTGAATTTGTGAGTATTGGACTATCTAAAACATAAATGTTTTCTTCTGTTAAATTATCAAAATCTAAAATGTTTCCAAGATTTCCAAATCTTGTTTTTAAACTCATAACTTTATTCTCTCGTAAAGAGTCTATTGGTGGATTTGTTACTTGGCTAAAATTCTGTCTAAAGTAATGCGAAACTGGTCTAAAGTGGCTTGATAAAACTGCGACCGGGGTATCGTCTCCCATAGAGCCTGATGCTTCTTTACCTTCCTCAGCCATAGGATGAAGAATAAGTTCAAGATCTTCAACACTCAATCCAGATAGATACTGTCTCTTTCTTAATTCTTCGCTGATAAAATTTGGTTTTTCATTCTCATGAGAAATTTTCTTTTCAAGGTCAATGATTTGCTTGTTGTATTTTTTGTAATCTTTAGCTAAAAAATCTTTAATTTCTTTGTCTTTAAATAATTTTCCCTTTTTTAAATCAATTGCTATAATCTGACCTGGGCCAAGCTTACCCTTTTCGATTATATTTTCCTCCGGAATTTTGATCATTCCACTCTCAGAACCTGCAAAAAATAAGTTATCCGAAGTGATAGTATATCTTAAGGGTCTCAAACCATTTCGATCAGAAGAGGCTAAAACCCATTTAGCGTCTGTTGCACAAATAGCTGCAGGTCCATCCCAAGGTTCAATTGTGCTATTTAAAAAATTAAATAGATCTTGGTGATTTTTAGGAACTGTTTTGCTTCTTTTAGACCAAGCATCAGGAATCATCATGAGTTTAATGAGAGGTGCAAGTTTGCCAGAGTGAACTAATAATTCAAAAACGTTATCAAGTGCGCCTGAGTCTGATGTGCTTCTAATTACTGGTTTTAAATCTTTTACATTTTTAAATAACGAACTTGACATGTCTTGTTCATGAATTTTCATCCAATTGATATTCCCTTTTAAAGTATTAATCTCTCCATTGTGAGCAAGTGTTCTAAAAGGTTGAGCTAAATCCCAGCTGGGGAAAGTATTCGTTGAGTATCTCTGATGAAAAACGGCAAATCTTGAGGTTAATTTCTTATCATTTAGATCCGGATAAAATTCAGAGAGCATTTCTGCTAAAAACATTCCTTTATAAACAATTGATCGAGAACTAAATGAACAGATATAAAATTGTTTAAGTTGGCTTTCTCTAGCAATTTTTTCTATTTTTTTTCTAGTCTCAAAAAGATCTCTTTCAAGGTCATTTGTTGCTAAATTTTCATTTTTTTTAAACATTACTTGAGCAATTTCAGGCCTACTTTGATCTGCAGTCTTGCCGAGAACACTTGGATTTATTGGAACCTGTCTCCAACCATAAATATAATAATTTGCATCAAGTAAGGCTGCTTCAATTATCTCTCTACATTTTTCTTGCTCTGAATAATCTGTTCGAGGCAAAAAAACCATTCCAACGCAAATTCTTTTTTCATCATCAGGTGCATGACCGGTTGCCAAAATCTTTTCTTTAAAAAATTCCGTAGCAATTTCAATTTGAATTCCTGCACCATCACCAGATTTCCCATCTGCATCCACAGCACCTCTATGCCAAATTGCCTTTAATGCCTCAATTCCATACTCAACAACTTTCCTAGTTTTTTTTCCATCTGTTGTAGCTATTAAACCAACTCCACATGCGTCATGCTCCATATCAGGTTTGTAGTTAAAAGTTTTTTCCAATAGAAGTTTATTTTTTTTATAATTTTTCATACTATGCCGCTTCTATAGATTTTTTCTTATCTAATTTTAATTGTAAATATTTTTCAATTTGAAATGCTGCATCTCTTCCATCTCTAATTGCCCAAACCACAAGTGATGCTCCTCTTACAATATCTCCAGCTGCAAATACTCCTTCCAGATTCGTTTGCATTGTTTTTAGATCAATCTTAATTGTTCCCCATTGAGATATGCCTAATTCTTTTGCATCAAATAGTTTTGGAAGATTTTCAGGATCAAATCCTAATGATTTTATAACTAGGTCAGCTTTTATAACATAATTTGAACCTTTTTCTATTTCTGGACGTCTTCGTCCTGATGAGTCAGGATCTCCAAGCTTCATCTTATCTACCTCAACTGCCTCTACTATATTATTTCCTATAAAGCTCTTTGGGCTTGTAAGCCAGACAAATTCTACACCTTCCTCTATAGCATTGCCAACTTCCCTAGCAGACCCTGGCATATTTTCTCGGTCTCTCCTATAAATACATTTTACCGATTTAGCTTTTTGTCTTACAGACGTTCTTACACAATCCATTGCTGTATCCCCACCACCTATCACCACTACATCTTTTCCTTCAGCATTTAGAGTACCATTATCAAATAACTCCACCTTATCTCCCAAACCTTTTTTGTTAGATGCTGTTAAAAAGTCCATAGCAGGAAAAATATTTTTTAGTTTTTGCCCTGGAATATCGATTTCTCTAGCTTTATATACACCTGTCGAAATTAAAATTGCATCATGTTGGTCTTTTAATTCGTACAAAGTTTTATTTTTTCCAACTTCAAAATTTTGAACAAATTTTATACCACTCTCTTTCAAAAGTTTTGTTCTTCTCTCAACTACAAATTTTTCTAATTTAAAATTTGGTATTCCATATATTAATAATCCTCCAGGCCTATCATAACGGTCATAAATTGTAACTTGATAACCTGATTTTCTTAATTCTTCTGCGCATGCCATACCAGCTGGACCTGCCCCGATTATACCTACTGATTGCTTCAATTCTTTTTTAACTTTAATTGGTTTAACCCATCCTTTTTCCCAAGCGGTGTCGGTTATATATTTTTCTATAGATCCTATAGTAACTGTCCCATGACCAGACTGCTCTATTACACAGTTTCCTTCACAAAGTCTGTCTTGAGGACAAATTCTGCCGCAAACCTCAGGCATATTATTAGTGCTTTGAGATATTTCATAAGCTTCTTTTAATCTTCCTTCTGCAGTTAGTTTCAACCAGTCGGGAATGTTATTACTTAGTGGACAATGGATTTGACAAAAAGGTACTCCACACTGAGAACATCTACTAGACTGCTCTGAAGCTTTTTCAGTAATAAACTCATTATAAATTTCTTTGAAGTCGTCTTTTCTTTTCGACGTACTTCTTTTAACAGGAGACTCTTGTTCTAAACCGACAAATTGTAACATTTTTTTTTTCATGGGAACTCAAATTAATAAAGTCTTTATTAAATTAACACAAAAAAAAGGTCAATAACTATTACCTAAATATTTAAATTCCTTTATTTTTAATGCTATTTTTTGCATAGCTGATATGCATTCATGAATGACATTAAAAAAACATCCTTCAATTTTAATTATTTGTAATGATTGAAGTACTGATTCTCTCTCTGATTCAAGGTGTCACAGAATTTTTACCGATAAGCTCATCTTCACATTTAATTCTATTTTCTAAATTTACAAATTTTCAAAATCAAAGTCTATCTTTGGACGTAAGCTTACATATCGGTTCGTTTTTAGCAGTAATAACTTTTTTTTATAAAGATCTTTTAGAATTTATAAGAAATAGAGACCTTTTTATAAAAATTCTAATATCATCTTTACCAGTAATGATATTAGGGTTTTTATTAGTTCAAACAAATTTAATAAGTGAGTTAAGAAATATAAAAGTAATAGGTTGGATGACATTATTATTTGGATTACTGCTTTACATAAGTGATAAATTCAATATGAATAAAAATATTGGAGCAGATTTTACTTACAGGTCTGCAATCATAATAGGGTTTTTTCAAATGATTTCACTTATTCCAGGTGTTAGTAGATCTGGTATATCCATTACAGCAGCTAGATTATTAAAATTTAACAGATATGATGCTGCTAAAATTTCTTTTTTATTATCAATACCTACTTTAGCAGCTGTTTCTGTCTTTGGGATTAATAACATTTTGTCTTCAGACAATATTAATATTTCATCTCTAAATCTTATTTCGATATTTTTATCATATGTCTTTTCTCTAATAACTATTAAATATTTTTTACAATATATCAAAAATTTCAACTTAGATATTTTTATAATTTATAGAGTTATATTGGGAATCGTTATTTTAGCTTTTGCTTATTTATAAAATTATCGTAAAGAAAATTAAAATTATCAAAACTACGATAAAGAATATAATTACAGATTTTTGTAGGGAAATATTTTTTAGCAAATTCATACCTTATACTTATAATTTATCTAGAATATTTCAATAAAATAATGGTGCGCCTGCTAGGATTTGAACCCAGAACCTCCTGGTCCGTAGCCAAGCGCTCTATCCAGTTGAGCTACAGGCGCATTTCTATCAATTACCAAATAATCTATTGTATTTAAAGAAATTAAATTTATATTAATACTATGAAAGATTCAGTAGTTATTACAGCAGCAAATAGAACCGCCGTAGGAACTATAGGTAAGTCTCTTAAGAATACACCAGCTTACGAGTTAGGATCAGCTGTGATTTCAGAAACTATTAAAAATTCAAAGGTTCATAAAGAGGAAGTTGATGAAATAATAATGGGTCAAGTGCTGACTGGTGGAACTGGTCAAAATCCAGCAAGACAGGCAGCGATGAAATCTGGTATACCCAAGGAAAAGCCTGCTTACGTAGTAAATCAAGTTTGTGGTTCAGGGATTAGATCAGTAGCTTCTGGTTTTCAAAGTATAAAATCAAGAGATTCAAAAATTATAGTCGCTGGTGGTCATGAAAGTATGTCTTTGGCTCCACATTCTTTATATTTAAGAGATGGAAAAAAATTAGGTGATACTGAATTAGTAGATACTATGATAAAAGATGGTTTATGGGATGCTTTTCATGGATATCACATGGGTATTACTGCTGAAAATGTAGCTGAGAAATTTCAAGTAACAAGAGAAGATCAAGACAAATTTGCACTTAATTCGCAAGAAAAAGCTCTTGCAGCGCAAAAGCAAAAAAAATTTAATAATGAGATAATAGATTTTGTTATTAAGTCCAAAAAAGCTGAAATTAATTTTAATAGAGACGAACATCCTAGAGAAGGGATAAATTTAGATAAATTATCAAGATTAAAACCAGTTTTTAAAAAAAACGGCACTGTAACAGCTGGTAATGCTTCAGGGATTAACGATGGAGCAGCAGCTGTAGTTTTAATGTCAGGTGAGCTAGCTAGCAAAAAAGGGATACAAAAATTAGTTACTATTAAGTCCTGGGCAAGTTGCGGCGTTGAACCAGCTTTAATGGGCACTGGCCCTATACCTTCGGTTAAAAAAGCTTTAGATATTGCTGGATGGTCGATAAATGATGTAGACCTGTTTGAAATTAATGAGGCTTTTGCAGCTCAGAGCATAGCTGTTTTAAAAACTCTTTCTATTCCGGAAGAGAAAGTCAATGTAAACGGAGGAGCAATAGCTTTAGGGCACCCTATTGGTGCATCCGGTACTAGAATTCTTGTAACGCTAATTCATGAAATGATTGCTCGAGATTCTAAAAAAGGTTTAGCGACTCTTTGTATTGGTGGTGGAATGGGTATTGCAATTTGTGTTGAAAGATAAAATATTAAATTTCAATGGAACTTCCTGTAGTAAATCACCCTGATTATGTAGCAAAAATTAATGACGACAATAAATTTCCAATCAAAAAGTTTGGAGCTTTAGCAAATCATCTTTTGCAAACTGGCGTAGTAAAAAAATTTCATATTCCCGAAGAATGCTCTATAGAAACTATGAGATCTTCCCATTCTCTAAAGTATATAAATGATATTAAAAATAAAACACTAGATATTAAAGCCCAAAAAAAAATAGGATTTCCAATAAATGATAGCGTTGTTAGAAGGTCTTTTGTAGCAACTGGTGGCACAGTTCTTGCAAGTAAATTGGCTTTAGACTCAAAACTTGCTTGTAATACAGCGGGAGGAAGTCATCATGCAACTTTTGACTTTGGAGCAGGATATTGCGTTTTTAATGATACAGCTGTTGCTGCAAACTATCTAAAAAATAAAGGATATGTCAAAAAAATTTTAATCTTAGATTTAGATGTCCACCAAGGTAACGGTAATTCAGAAATATTCCAAAAAGATAAAAATGTTCTCACATTTAGTATGCACTGCGGATCAAATTATCCAGCAAAAAAATCTAAAAGTGATATCGACATTGAGCTTGAAGATAACATGGAAGATAAAGAATACATTGATGTTTTAAATCAAAATCTTAGAAAATTAAATCAAAATACTTATGATTTTGTTTTTTATGTTGCAGGAGTAGATATTCATCATAATGATAGATTAGGAAAACTTAAAATTTCTGATGAAGGTATCAACAAAAGAGATAGAATTGTAATTGAAAACTTTTACTCAAAAAATATTCCGTTGTGTGGTGTTCTTGGTGGAGGATATAACAAAAGTTTTGATAAACTTATAGAGCTTCATTCAATGCTGCACAAAAACTGTGCTGAATATTTTTAGTTGGTCCTGGCTCTAGATGACTTAAATTTAGGGACTAGAGCCAAGATTAGTTTGAGCATATTCAAATTCATAATTAAGTTTAATTAATATTTCTGACGCACTTATTTAAGCTGCGGCAGATTCGCAAAAAACTCGAGGGATTCGGGATTGGCTATAGCTTCTTTATTATTTATTTTTTCACCATTAATTACTTGTCGCACAGCTAGCTCTACAATCTTTCCACTTTTAGTTCTTGGAATCTCTGGAGCTTTAATAATTATTGAAGGAACATGTTTTGGAGAGCAGTTTCTTCTTATTTTAGATTTTATTAATTTGATTTTTTCTTCGTCCATTTCTTGATCATTTTTAGTTGTAACGAACAGAATAATCCTTACGTCATCATCGAAATCTTGACCTACGACTAAACCTTCAGTTATAAAATCTATGTCTTCCACTTGCTGGTAAATTTCTGAGGTTCCGATTCTCACTCCTCCTGGATTTAATGTGGCATCAGATCTGCCACGCATAATAAATCCATTATTTTTAGTTCTTTCAATAAAATCTCCGTGATGCCAAATATTTTTAAATCTTGTGAAGTAAGCTTTATGGTATTTTTGACCATCCTCATCTCCCCAAAACTTAATTGGCATAGATGGAAAAGGTTGTTTAACAACTAATTCTCCTTTATCTCCATCTGCTGTGCTATTTCCATCATCATTAAAGACATCGACATCAATACCCAAACTTTGTCCTTGGATCTCGCCTTTATGAACATTTGAAAAAAGATTTCCAAGTACTAAACATCCAACCAAATCTGTTCCTCCGGCGATGGAAGTAAGGTGAACATCTTTCTTAATATTGTCGTATACATATTTAAAACTTTCCTCTGCTAATGGGGAACCAGTCGAAGCAATAATTTTAACAGAATTTAAATCTAAATTTTTACTATTGTACTTTTCGTTCTTAAGATGATCTATATATTTTGCACTGACGCCGAATAAATTAATTTTTTTATTTTGACAATATTCTAACAGAATATCTATTTTAGGATAAACTGGAGCTCCATCAAAAAGAAAAATTGATGATCCTGTAGCAAGCCCCCCCACCAACCAATTCCACATCATCCAACCAGTTGTTGTGTAATAAAACAACTTGTCATTATCTCTGATATCACAATGAAGCATAAACTCTTTGTTATGTTCAATTAATACGTTTCCAGTTCCATGAGTAATACATTTTGGTTTTCCAGTCGTTCCACTTGAAAAAAGGATATAAATTGGATGATTAAATTCAAACCTTTCAAAAGACTCATCTGACTGGATATTTAAAGTCTCTTCAAAATCAATAAATTTTTTTAAGTTTTCTTTTTCTTTTTTGTGATAATTGTAAACTATTACTTTTTCAATCGATGGGATTTGTTTAATCACCTCGTCAACTTTGTCTAAAATATTAATTTTTTTACCATTATAAAAATAATAATCACTTGTAATAAAAACTTTTGGCTCAATTTGTTTAAATCTATCAACCACACCTTGAACTCCAAAATCTGGAGAACATGATGACCATATTATCCCATTTTTAGCACAGGCTAAAAAACTGATTATGGTTTCTATTTTGTTTGGTACATACGCAGCAATTCTATCACCTTTTTTTAAATTCAACTTTTTAAGATAATTAGAAAATTTACAAACTTTTTCATATAAAATATTCCAAGTGATATGTTCTTCAAAACCTTTTTCAGATAAAAAGTTTATAGCTATATCATTTGTTTTTTTCTTAAGAATATTTTCTGTATAATTAAGTTTTGAGTCTGGAAAGAATTTTGATTTGTTGAAAACTTTATCTTTTTGAATTATTACCGATCCTTTGTCTCCTATAATTTTTGAGTAATCCCAAAACTTTGACCAGAACTCTTTAGGATTTTTTACTGACCATTGCCATAACTCTTTGAAATTACTTGATGATTTGAAATTTATAAAATGACAAAAATCTTGTAAGATAGAGCTCTGTTTTAACTTCTGAGAAGGTTGCCAGAGAGGTTTGTTCATAAAAGTTAATTTAGCTCTTATGAAATTATTTTAATATATATTTTTTTAGAAGAAATTTCTGCACAATATGACCTTGATTGCCTCTAATTTCCTTCTTTTTAAACAAAAAATTAATTAACCATTTCATACTTAATTGAAGCATTTAGACATGACAAAAAGTGGCAAAAAATGTGTCAAAAGTTGAACTATTCAACTAATAAGCGCTATTCTTTCTAGTTTATTATTCAATAACTTTTTTATATGTTCCATCCTGTTTATAATAAGATTTATGGCTCAGAATATTTCAGTTCCCGATATAGGTGATTTTAAGGACGTAGAAGTAATTGAGATTTTAGTAAAACCAGGCGACCAAATTAATAAAAATGATCCAATCGTCACTATCGAGAGTGATAAATCAAGTGTTGAAATTCCATCACCTTCATCAGGTCAAATAAAGGATTTAAAAGTAAAAGTAGGCGATAAAGTTTCAGAAGGTAGTTTACTTGCTACTATAGAAAATGGCCAAGCTGCTCAAGCTCCAAAAAAAATTAAAGAAACTGAAGTTGAAGAAATTAAAGAAAAAACTAAATCTAATGGAAATTTAAATCCAGTAAAACAAGTTAAAAAAGTATTTGCTGAACCTGCCTCTAAAGATGATATTGACCCTGTTGAAACAAATGAATGGATAGATTCGTTAAATTCAGTAATTGAAAATGATGGAGCTCCTAGAGCAAGTTATCTTTTAAATAAAGTTATAGATCAAGCGTATAAATCTGGATTAGTCCTACCAGATACTAGAACGACTCCTTACATAAATACTATTCCTCCTGAAATAGAAGTTAAATCTCCAGGTGATCAAAATATAGAAAAAAAAATCAGAGCCTACATTAGATGGAATGCTGCTGCTATGGTCGTTAAAGCTAATAAGAAAAGCTCTGAGCTGGGAGGCCATATTGGAACATTTGCATCTGCCGCAACTTTATATGACGTTGGTATGAACCATTTCTGGAGAGCAAAAAATAACAAGTTCGGAGGAGATCTTATTTACTTTCAAGGTCACTCTGCTCCAGGTATGTACGCCAGAGCATTTTTAGAGGGAAGGATGACTGCAAAACAACTAGATGGATTTAGACAAGAGGTTGCTAAAGGCGGCTTATCTTCTTATCCTCATCCTTGGTTGATGCCAAACTTTTGGCAGTTCCCGACTGTCTCGATGGGCTTAGGGCCAATTATGGCAATCTATCAAGCACGTTTTTTAAAATATCTTATTAATAGAGGTTTAGTTAAAGATGAGGGAAGAAAAATTTGGGTTTTCCTTGGAGATGGTGAAATGGATGAACCAGAGTCGTTGGGTGCAATAGGTTTAGCTGCAAGAGAAAAATTAGATAACTTAATTTTTGTTATCAATTGTAATCTTCAAAGATTGGATGGACCTGTTAGAGGTAACGGAAAAATTATTCAAGAGTTAGAAGGAAGCTTTAGGGGAACCGGTTGGAATGTAATAAAAGTTATATGGGGATCTTATTGGGATCAATTATTAGCAAAAGATAAAACGGGTTTACTAGTAAAAAGAATGAACGAGTGTGTTGATGGTGAATATCAAGCTTTTAAGGCTAAAGGTGGTGAATATGTACGAAATAATTTTTTTGGAAAATATCCAGAACTTAAAGAGCTAGTTTCTTCAATGACAGATAAAGATATTTGGAGACTTAATAGAGGTGGACATGATCCACACAAAGTTTATGCAGCTTACCATGCCGCGATGCAGCATACAGGGACTCCTACAGTAATACTTGCAAAAACAATTAAAGGTTATGGAATGGGTAAATCAGGAGAAAGTATAAATACTACTCACCAACAAAAAAAATTAGATGAGGAGGATTTAATTTATTATAGAGATAGGTTTGGAGTACCCCTTACAGATAAACAAGTTAAAAATATTGAATACTATAAACCTAGCGAAAATTCTGAAGAAATTAAGTACTTAAAGGAAAAAAGAATTAAGCTAGGTGGTTTCATTCCAGAAAGATCCTCTTTTGCAAAAGCAATCAAGGCTCCTCCAAAAGATATTTTTGATAATTTTATGAAATCTACGGGGGATAAAGAGATGTCTACAACAATGGCTCTCGTTAGAATGTTAACTGCCTTACTTCGAGATAAAAATTTATCACCTAGACTTGTGCCAATAATACCAGATGAGGCAAGAACTTTTGGAATGGAAGGTTTCTTTCAAAAAATTGGAATTTACGCTCATGAAGGGCAGAAGTACGAACCCGTTGACTCAGAGCAACTAAGTTCATATCGAGAAGATAAAAACGGTCAAGTGTTAGAAGAAGGTATTAACGAGTCAGGCGCAATGTCTTCTTGGATCGCTGCAGGAACCTCGTACACAAATCATGATTTGGAAATGATACCAATTTATATTTTTTACTCGATGTTTGGCTTTCAACGAGTTGGTGATCTTGCTTGGGCCGCTGGGGACTCCCAAGCTAGGGGTTTTTTAATTGGAGCTACAGCAGGAAGAACTACTTTGGCTGGTGAAGGGCTTCAGCACCAGGACGGTCATAGTCATTTGTTGGCTTCCAATATACCAAATTGTGTAAGTTATGACCCTACATTTGCTTATGAAATGGCAGTCATACTTCAAGATGGTCTTAAAAGAATGCATGAGAAGAAAGAAAATATTTTTTATTATATAACTGCAATGAACGAAAACTACGCCCACCCTCAGAAACCAAAAGGAAGTGATGACGGAATTTTAAAAGGGATGTATTTATTTAAAGAAAATAATAATAAAGGAAAAACAAAAGTACAACTTCTTGGTTCAGGAACAATTTTAAGAGAAATAATTTCAGCTTCAGAAATATTATCAAAAGAATACGGGATCGACTCTGATGTATGGAGTGTAACAAGCTTTAATGAATTAAGAAAAGATGGAATGGAAACCGAAAGATGGAATTTATTAAATTCTAATAAAAAGAAGAAATCCTATGTGGAAAAATGTTTAGAGAAGAGAGCTGGCCCAATTATTGCTGCATCTGATTATACAAGGGCATTTTCTGATCAGATAAGACCCTATACTGAAAAACCTTTTTACTCTCTAGGGACAGATGGTTATGGGAGAAGCGATACTAGAAAAAATTTAAGAAAGTTTTTTGAAGTTGATAAAGAACATATTGTTGCTTACACTTTGAGCGCATTAGCTAAAGAACAATTAATAGGCTCTGAACAGGCTGAAAAAGCAATTAAGAAATATAAAATTGATAAAGAGAAAGAATTTCCCGCAAACTTATAATTATGTCTGATCTTAAAATTACAGTTCCTGATATGGGTGATTTTAAGGATGTAGAAATTATTGAAGTTCTTGTTAAAGAAGGTCAAACAATTAATAAAAATGACTCTTTAATTACTCTTGAAAGTGACAAATCAAGTGTTGAGGTTCCATCTACTGAGTCAGGTAAAATTAATAAAATAAATGTTAAAGTCGGTGATAAAGTCAATCAAGGTGACCTCATTTTGACTTTGAAATCATCTGTAAAGGTGGAGCAAGTGAAAGAACCTGTTGCAAAGACGCCAGAAAAAAAAATAAATGTAAAAAAAGATCAACCTAAGAAAATTAAAACTCCTCCACCTGCAGCTGTTGAGACAACTAAAACAGGTACAAAATTAGCTAGTCCTAAAGTAAGAAAATTCGCAAGAGAATTAGGGGCGAACGTATTAGAAATTCCTGGTTCTCAAAGATCAGGGAGAGTCTCAGAAGAAGATGTTAAAGAATTTGTTCGATCGCAAGTAACGGTCAACAAAGGAGCTATTGAGAAAAAAGAATATAAAGAAGAATTTTCTCACGAGGAATTTGGTCATATTGAAATAAAAGAAATACCTAGAGTAAAAAGATTATCCGGTCCTCATTTAGTTAGGTCTTGGACTGAGATCCCGCATGTTACTCAACATGATGAGGTAGATGTAACTGAGATGGAACAATTTAGATCATCATTGTATGACTATTACTCTGGTGATGTTATTAAA
>CACNFS010000010.1 GCA_902619835.1 uncultured Pelagibacteraceae bacterium
AGGAAGGCTGTGGAATAGTGTCTTTTGACGGAAAAAATTACCATTCAGAAAAACGTCAAGGTTTAGTAGGAGATCATTTCACAGATCCAGAAATTTTGAAAAAATTGTCAGGATATTTTGCAATTGGACATAATAGATACTCTACTACCGGCGAAACTTCTCTAAGAAATATTCAACCTTTTTTTGCTGATTTGCATATGGGTGGTTTAAGTGTTGCTCACAATGGAAATTTGACTAATGCGCTTTTTTTAAGAGAAACTCTGGTAAAAGACGGTGCAATTTTCAGAACAACAAGTGATACAGAAACAATCGTTCAATTGATAGCAAAATCTAAAAGAGAGAAATTTACTGACAAATTAATTGATGCTCTTTTTCAAATACAAGGTGGTTATTCTTTAATTCTTATGACTAATAAGAAATTAGTTGGAGTAAGAGATCCCTTCGGTATCAGACCATTAGTAATTGGTAAGTTAAAGGACTCTTATATATTTGCGTCTGAAACGTGCGCTTTAGACATAGTGGGTGCTACATTCATAAGAGAAATAGAAAATGGTGAAATTGTAATAATTGAAAATAATCAATTAAAAAGTATCAAACCTTTTCCACCTCAAAAAGCGAGGCCGTGTGTATTTGAATATATATACTTTGCAAGACCAGATAGTTTAATAAATGGAAAATGTGCCTACGAATACAGGAAAAATCTTGGAGCCCAGCTTGCAAGAGAGACAGATATTGAAGCTGACTTAATTGTGCCAGTACCGGACTCGGGTGTTCCAGCAGCATTGGGGTTTGCTGAACAGTCAAAAAAGAAATTTGAGTTGGGTTTAATAAGAAACCATTACGTTGGACGAACATTTATTGAACCTACTCAGAATATACGAAGCTTAGGAGTTAAACTAAAACTTAGTTCAACAAAAACCATTGTAAAAAATAAATCTATAATCTTGATAGATGACTCTTTAGTAAGGGGGACAACATGTCTTAAAATAGTTAAGATGCTTTATGAGTCCGGGGCAAAAGAAGTACACGTTAGAATTGCCTGCCCAGAAATCAAATTTCCAGATTTTTATGGTGTAGATATGCCAACAAAAAAAGAATTGCTAGCTTATGAAAAAAATAATCAAGAGATGTGTAAATATATTAAAGCAAAAAGTTTGAAATTTTTAAGCTTAAACGGCCTATATAGCGCTTTGACTGATGAAGAAAGACATTCAACTTATCCTCAGTTTAGTGATCATTATTTTACTGGAGAGTATCCAATTACACCGCTAGATAACTTAGAAGGTTTAAAAGTAAAGCAGCTTTCTCTTTTGAGCGGAAAATCAAACAATTAATTTGATATTACCAGCCTATTTTTTTTATCGAAAAATAACAAAGAACCTTTTACAAATATTGGATTTGAATAAATTTTTGATGAAAGTTTACTAATTTTTTCTATTTCACCATTAATTCTAATACTCAAAATATATGAATTTTTTAGAAAAATTAAAATTCTATCATTAGCAAAAAAAATATTTTTAAAATCTATTTTTTTCTTTTTAGACTGTAAATAATCAGCTATTTTTTTAGCAATTTCATAGGAATAAATAATTTTACCGTCGTCAACATTCATTAAAATTAAAAAATTATTTTTTGTTATTGAAAGTATGTAATTATTAGAAACAAGAGGTTTAGATGCGAGAATAATATTTTTTTTATAAATAATTCTCCCATCATTTTTATTTATTACGTAAAGAAAATTATTTGTAGAGACAAATAGTTTATTATCATTTATTACTACTTGATTGCTTAAAAATAAATTACTTGCATTTAAATCTAAAGATTTATTTAAATTTAAAAACCAAGTAATTTTCATATTTGAGTTATCTACTGCATATAGAGAGCCGTAAGTATTCAAATAAAATGAAAAATTTGCGTCTATGGCTAAATTATTTATAAATTGATTTTTTACTACCGTTTCTTCTGTTGGTATTAAACGGAGTATAGCTCCTGTTTTTTTGTTGAAAAATAATAAGTTATTATTTTGAGTGGATGTAATGATCATTTCTTTATAAATTTTGATATTAGATCGAAAAGGAATTTTATAATTTTTTGCCCATAAAATATTTTCATTTTTAATATCAAATGCATATATGAAGCCAATGTTATCAGTTATATATAAAATTTTTTTCTCAAGTATGAAATTAAGATTTTTTTGAATTTTTTTATATTTTTTTTTGTAAAAATTAAACTTTTTTAATATCTTATTTTCTTTTATGGAAAAAATTATTACATTTCCTTTAACATCACTTGTAATTATATAGTCTTCTTCATATAAAAAATGTTTGTTAATTTCATATCTTGAAATTTTTTTTCCTAGAAAAGTTTTTTTATTATAGTTACTGAAATTGAAATTTTTAAAATTATTCCCATCGTTAAAATAAATATCCCTCCAAAATGAATTATTTATTTTATCATCAACTTTAAGGTCAAAATTCTTATTAAATACCACAGTTTCATTGTAAGAGTCGTTTATAGATCTTAAAGTTTTAAATTCTCTAAATTTATTATCTTTTTTAGAAATTGTTTTTTCATTTTGCCAAATTCCAGATTTATTATCAAATGAACAATTATTTAAAAAGATGATTATTAAAAAAGGTAAAATTAATTTCATTTTTAAATTAATCAGATAAAATTTCTTCAGCAATTTTTTTAAATTTTGAGTCTGAATTTTGAATTTTTTCAAGCAACTCTTTTCCTTTTGTATCATCGAAATTTTTAATTAAAAAAAGTGCTTTTTTAATTTTCAAAAGATCTTGCTGTTCACTCGTAATATCTAAACTTTCTACTATCTTAAAGAATTCTAAAATTTTACTTTTATTAAATTTTAAATCTCTTTCTAAAATTGTATTAAGAGCAAGTAGTGAGTAAAATTCATTTTTACTATTTATTATCTCTTCAAAGATTATTGCCGACTCTTTTATTTGATTTGACGATAAGTAAATTCCTGCTTGAATGTAGCTTTCCGATATTAATTTCTTTTGATCGGCTTTATATATTTTATAGTAAGACAACAATAATATGGAAATAATAGTAAAAATTACTAATATTATAATTTTCAATTTATTTTTTTTATAAAAAAAACTTAGTTTTTCGCTTAAATTAGATGCTTTATCTATATTTTGATCCATTTAAAAAATTTTTCTTTGATGGAAATTTATTTTTTTTCACTTCTCTACTATATTTTTTTACAGCTTTTTCAATTACTCTATTTAGATTAGTAAATTTTTTAACAAATTTAGGGTAAAATCCACTAAGACCTAACATGTCATCTGTAACAAGGACCTGCCCATCGCAATATGATGAGGCTCCTATTCCAATAGTAGGTATTTTTATTCTTTCAGTAATTAATCGAGCAGTTCTAGATGTTATACACTCTAATACTATGGAGAAAGCTCCTGCTTTCTCAATCTCAATAGCTTCTTTAATAAGTTTATTTTTTTCTTTTTCGCTATCACCCTCAATCTTAAATTTATTCTTGAATTGTGGTGTGTATCCTATATGGCCCATGACCGGAATTTTTAAACTCACTAATTCTTTTATAATATTAAAATTATTGCTATTGCTCTCTATTTTAACAGCGTCGCACTTTGTAGAGCTTTTTATTAATTTAGCATTTTTTTTTGCCATAGTAATATTTTTGTATGTACCTTTTGGCATATCAACCACTAGTAAATTTTTTTTTACACCTCTCCTCACGCTTAAAGTGTGCTGGATAGTATTTTCAATAGTTAAGTTATGAGTATTTTTTTCTGCATATAAAACGTTTGCCATAGAGTCTCCTACCAAAATTATGTCGCAAAATTTATCTAAAATTTTAGCTATATTTTTAGAATAGGCTGTTAAACATACAATTTTAGACTTATTTTTTTTATTCAAAATTTTATTTATTTTATAATTCATTTGCAGTTTTTTTATTCTAATTCTATTGTGCTTGGTGGTTTTGAAGTTATATCATAAACAACTCTATTTATTCCTTTAACATTATTTATTATTTTATTTGATATTTTATCAATAAAATCTTTAGAAAAATTAAAATAGTCAGCTGTCATACCATCTTCTGATGTTACCGCTCTTAGTAAACAAGTATACTCATAAGTCCTGGAATCTCCCATTACTCCAACAGTTTTTATGGGTAAAATTGCTGCGTAGGCCTGCCAAATTTTTCTGTAAAGATTGTTTTTAATTAATTCATTGATAAATATATAATCTGTCTCTTGAAGTATTTTAATCTTTTCTTTAGTAATATTTCCAAGTATTCTTATAGCAAGTCCTGGCCCAGGAAAAGGGTGCCTTAATAAAATACTTTCATTAAGACCAAGATTTTTTCCTAAAACCCTAACCTCATCCTTGAAAAATTCTTTTAGTGGTTCCAATAAATTAAATTTCATCTTTTTTGGTAAACCTCCAACATTGTGATGAGATTTTATTTTTGAAGTTTTGCTTCCACTGCTAGATCTGCTCTCAATAATATCAGGATAAAGAGTTCCTTGAGCAAGAAATTTAACATTTTTAAATTTTTTTGACTCTCTTTCAAATATTTTTATAAATAGTTTCCCTATAATTTTTCTTTTTTTTTCTGGATTAGAAATGCCTTTTAATTTTTTTAAGAATAAATTTGATGCGTTAATTAATTTAATATTAAGTTTGTATTTTTTTTTAAATATCTTAAAGGTATCTCTAAACTCGTTTTTTCGCATGAGGCCGGTATCTACCATTATACATATCAAATTTTTCTTTATTGCTTTATTGATCAATAATGCAGCAACACTACTGTCAACTCCTCCAGATAAAGCACAAATTACTTTTTCTTTTTTTACTTTTTTTTTAATTTCTTTAATAAGTCTATTTTTCTGCAAATTTATGCTCCATTTTTTTTTCACTTTACATATTAAAAATAAAAAGTTTTTAAATATTTTTTTCCCATTATTAGTATGCGTTACTTCTGGATGAAATTGAATTCCATATATTTTTTCTTTTGTATTTTCAATAATTGTTAATTTTGAGTTCTTTGTAGAAGCAATTATTTTAAATTTTCGAGGTAATTTTACTACAGCGTCTTCGTGACTCATCCATACTGAAGAATTAGAATTGAAAAAATTTTTTATTAATAGTGAATTATTTTTTTTGATTAAAAAAGCTCTACCAAATTCTCGTTTTTTTTTTGCTGATTTGATTTTACCTCCTAATAATTTCGCAATTAATTGAAGTCCATAACAAATTCCAAGGATGGGTATTTTTTTTTTAAATATATTTTTAGGTACATTTTGAAACTTTTTTTTAGTTACTGTGGAGGGTCCTCCCGATAGAATAATTCCTTTTATCAAGCTATAATCATTTATTTTTTTTACTTCTTCTGGCGTTATAATTTCTGAATAAACCCCTAAGTCCCTTACCCTTCTTGCAATTAATTTAGTGACTTGAGAACCGAAATCTATAATTAAAATTTTATCTTGTCTGTTTTGAAATTGCATTTATTTTTTGGATAAATTTTCAATTTCAATTTCTAACTCTTTGCTTTTAGAGCAAAATTTGTTACATAAGTTCATTAATTTATTGTTCAATTCTTTACTTCTTTTATAGTCAGAATTTTCTAATTTAAGTTTCGCAAGATTATATATTGCTTCTTCGTTTTTTGGATTTAATAGAATCACGGTATTCAAATTTTGCTCTTCTAAATTTTTATTATTCATATTTTTAAAAATTTTTGATAAATACAAATATGACAATTCATTTTTTGGATTTAATACTATGCTTTGTTCAAATTTAAACTTAGCCTCCTCATATTTTTTATTTTCATATAAGTTTAAACCTTCTTGAAAAAATTGAGTGTTTGCCATTAACGAATTTTGAATAAAAAAAATAATGTTAAATATTATAAATACTCTTAATATCATAATTTATAATTTATTGTTTTTTGTGTCATTTCGACACTATGCACCATACTCTCATAAAATCCAGCTTTAGTAATTTTTATAAATTTTGCATTTTTTGATATTTGATTTAAATTTTTTGCCCCAATGTATCCCATTGATGATCGCAAACCACCTTTTAGCTGATAAATTATTTTTGATACGTTTCCCTTATATTCAACTCTCCCTTCCACACCCTCAGGTACAAATTTAGATTTATCTTTAAAATTTTTTTGGAAATATCTATTTGCTGATCCTGATGACATTGCTCCAATTGAGCCCATTCCTCTATATTGTTTATAAATTTTTCCTTTAAGTTTAAATTTTTTTCCAGGACTTTCATCAGTTCCTGCAAATATTGATCCCATCATGATTGCATCTGCTCCTGCGGCTAAAGCTTTAGCTATATCACCGGAAAATTTAATTCCTCCATCTGAAATTATCTTGATATTTTTATTTTTGAGCGCTTTTTTAACTTCCATAATTGCTGAAATTTGCGGTACACCAATTCCCGCGACCATTCTTGTGGTGCAAATTGACCCTGGTCCAATTCCAACTTTAATAATATCTGCGCCCGAGTTATACAATTTTTTAGCAGCATCAGCAGTTGCAATATTTCCAACACATATTGGAATATTATTATTAATTTTTTTTATTTTTGATAATGTTTTAATTACTTTTTCACTATGACCATGAGCTGTATCAATTACGATAAGGTCGCATCCTGCCTCTATTAAAGATTCAGCTCTATTCAGTTCATCTAGGTTTGTGCCTATTGCCGCCCCAACAATTAATCTCTTTTTTTTAACTTTAAGAACTTCTCTAGACTGACTCTTAATAGATAGATTTCTATGTATGACTCCTATCCCTCCTGCAGTTGCAAGTGCGATTGCCATCTTAGACTCGGTCACGGTATCCATTGCAGAAGATAAAAAAGGTACTTTTAGTTTAATTTTTTTTGTTAAACTGAGAGATATGTCGGTATCTGAAGGCAAAACATCTGAATATTGAGGCAGCAAAAGCACATCATCAAATGTTAAGGATTCTTTAATTGTTCCCATATATACTTATAAACAATTTTTAAAATTTATAAAGAGTTTAAAAATTTGCAATGTAAATAAGTTTCTTTTGACTCGTCTCTACTTGCCTCGGGTTTGAAAAAATTAACATTTTTAAATCTAGTTTTAGCTAAGTTTTTTACCTCTAAAAAATCTTCTCCCATGAATAATTTAGAAATTAAAACGCCGTGTTTTTTGAGGATTTCTGAGGATAAGTTGATTACTTCTGAACATAATTGGTTTGTTCTAATAGAATCAAGTGATTTATTTCCGGTGGTATTAGCAGCCATATCAGATAAAATAACATCTATTTTTCCTTCGAAAAAATTCAAAATTTTATCTTTTGTACTTTTGTCAAAAATATCGCAATTTAGAAATTTAACATTTTCGATTGATTCCATTTTTTTTATATCTATTGATAAAATTTTACCATTGGTAGTAATTTTACTTGCGACCTGCGACCATCCCCCTGGATAAGACCCAAGATCAAGTAAATAACTACTGTTTTTCAAAAATTTGAATTTTTTATTCAACTCTATTAATTTAAAAGCGGCTCTGGATCTTAAACCAAGAGTTTTCGATTTTTTAACAAATTGGTCTCTATGTTGTTTTATTTTCCAAGAATTACTTTTCTTTGCCCTTTTTGACTTCTTCATTATAAAATATCTTCATGATCCTCATCAAATGTCTTTAAAGTTTGTTTTTTTTGGATATTTTTAAAAATAAATAGACTAATTGGGATTGAAGCTAAATATAATAAACTAAAAATCAAAAGAGTTTCGAAAGTATAAAATAACAATGCAATAAATATTAATCCAACAGCAAGAAGTAAAAATATAGTTGTCTTTGGTGATATTGATATTTTTTTTAGAGAAAGAGTTGGAATTTTACTCACTAAAAGAAGTGCTATCAAAATGGTTAAATAAGGTGTAAAATTTCTAATTTCAAAGTTAAAATTTAATTCTGATAATTCGTAAATTAATGGCATAAGTATTAAAAGACCTCCTGCAGGAGACGGCACTCCTTCAAAAAAATTATCCCGCCATTCTTGCTGACTTTCATTTTTAGTTAAATTAAATCTTGCTAATCTTAAAACACAACAAACTGAATATGCCAAAGCTATAGTCCACCCAAGTTTTCCATAGTTGTTTAACTCCCAGAAATATAAAATAAATACTGGAGCTATACCAAAACTTACAAAATCAGTTAAAGAGTCTAATTCTTTTCCAAATTCAGATGTTCCCTTTAAAAGCCTAGCTATTCTTCCATCTAAAGCATCAAGTATCGAAGCTAACAGTATAAGTATTACAGCTAGACTAAAATTTCCATCTATTGAAAATTTTATTGAACTTATACCTAAACAAACTCCTCCTAAGGTTAAAATATTCGGTAATAAATACCTGGTCTTCTTGGAGGCTACCAATTTAAATTTTTTATTTTGTTCCATTAATCTGAAGCAATTAAACTTTCACCGGCCACAACATTCTGACCAAGCTTAGCTAAAACTTTCTTATTTTTAAAATAAATGTCAACTCTACTTCCAAATCTTATCATTCCAATCCTATCGCCTTGTTTTAAATCCTGACCTTGTTCTACCTCACAAACAATTCTTCTTGCGATTAATCCTGCAATTTGTACAATAATAATTTCTTCTCCATTTGATTTAGATTTGATTTTAAAATAATTTCTCTCATTTTCTTCGCTAGCTTTATCAAGTGAAGCATTCAAAAACTTCCCAGGTTTATAATATATTTCCTCAACCTTGCAGCTTACAGGTACTCTATTTACATGACAGTTGAATACATTCATAAAAATACTTACTTTGTTATAAGTGGTATTTTCTAATCTAAGTTCCTCGGGACCAGATTTTTCTGAAACATCTGTTATCAATCCATCGGCAGGGCTAATCAAAAAACTATCATCGTTTATTGGAAAGCGTTCAGGATCCCTAAAAAAATAATAAACCCATAGTGTTATAACTGCTAAAATTAAGCCAACAAATTTGGAAAAAAACAAGACAATAAAAGTAGCTAATACAGATATAGCTAAAAATTTGTACCCTTCTTTGTGAATTTTTGGAAATATTGAATTAAACATAATTTTAAGTTTGCTAAATTTTTCTTAATATGTATAAAAATTACAGTTTATCAATCAATATTTTATGGCAAAAATAAAAGTTAAAAATCCAATAGTAGAGCTAGACGGCGATGAAATGACAAGAATTATATGGTCATTTATCAAAGATAAGCTAATAAAACCCTATCTTGAAGTGGATCTCAAATACTTTGATTTGGGGATGGAAAGTCGAGATAAAACTAATGACCAAATCACTGTAGATGCGGCAAATGCAATCAAGCAGCACGGTGTCGGTGTAAAGTGTGCAACAATTACGCCAGACGAGGCACGAGTAGAAGAGTTTAATTTAAAAAAAATGTGGAGATCACCTAATGGAACTATAAGAAATATTTTAGGTGGAACAGTTTTTAGAGAGCCAATTATTTGTAAAAATGTTCCTAAATTAGTTCCTGGTTGGACTAAACCAATAGTAATAGGAAGACATGCTTTTGGTGATCAGTACCGAGCCACTGATTTTCTTGTACCAGGTGAAGGAAATTTAGAAGTCAAATGGACTTCAAAAGACGGAAAAGATAAGAAAGAGTTTAAAGTTTTTGATTTTCGCGGATCTGGAACTGCTCTCACAATGTACAATTTAGATGATTCTATTAAAAATTTTGCAAGAGCATGTATGAACTACGGTCTTGAAAGAAAATGGCCAGTTTATTTGTCTACTAAAAACACAATTCTTAAAGCATATGATGGTAGGTTTAAAGACCTTTTCCAAGAAGTTTTTGAAAAAGAATTTTCTGATAAGTTTAAAAAGGCAAATATTACTTACGAACATAGATTAATTGATGACATGGTTGCATGCGCTATGAAATGGAATGGTGGATATGTTTGGGCGTGTAAGAATTACGATGGTGACGTACAGTCTGACACTGTTGCTCAGGGATTTGGATCTTTAGGTCTCATGACTAGCGTGTTAATGACGCCAGACGGCAAAACAGTCGAGTCAGAGGCTGCTCATGGAACTGTCACTAGACATTATAGAATGCACCAACAAGGTAAAGAAACTTCTACAAACCCAATAGCATCTATATTTGCTTGGACAAGGGGTTTAGCTCACAGAGGAAAACTTGATGGGAACGAAGAACTAGTTAAATTTTCTAATAATGTTGAAGAAGTATGCGTTAATACAGTTGAAAGCGGTTCAATGACAAAAGATTTAGCAGTTTTAATAGATAAATCAAATAAATATCTTACCACGAATCAATTCTTGGAAACTATTGATGGAAATTTAAAGAAAAAACTTAACTAATTTTTTTAGATATTTCTTTAAAAGCATCCTCAATTTTGTTTTGATCTATACCACCGGCTTGAGCAAAATCTTTTCTACCGCCACCTCCTTTGCCACCTAAAATAGCAGACGCAGCTTTTACTAAATCGACAGCGTCATATTTTGATGTTAAGTCTTTAGAAATTCCTACAGCTAAACCGACCTTGTCTTCAAAAGTCGAAATACTAATTATTATTCCGGATTTAATATCTTTTTTCCCTTGATCAATTACACTCCTCAATTCTTTTGGAGGAAAATCTTTTAAAATTTGTTCTCGAATTAATACATTACCAATTTTTTTATCCTTGATTATATTTTTACTTTTATCTTTCTTGATACCTTCAATTTTTACTTTGTTAAGTTGTTTATTCAAATTTTTTAAATTTTCAGATAAATCTAAATCTTCTTTAAAATAAGGTTCAATTTTCAACTTTTGAAGTTCATTTTTAATAAGTTTTATATCTTTTTTAAGATTAGATTCTTTCAAAGATTTATCTTTCTTTTGTATTTTTTCGTATTCTTCTAATTGCTTGTCTCTTAATGCCTCAACCCTTCTAACTCCTGATGCAATAGATGATTGACTTATTACTTTAAACTTACCAACTTCTTTAGTATTTTTAACATGAGTTCCTCCGCATAATTCTGTTGAGAAGAAACCATTATTTTCCTTTCCCATAAAAACCACTCTTACTTCGTCCCCATATTTCTCTCCAAATAATGCAAGAGCACCCATGTTAACTGCTTCCTTTGGGGTCATTATTCTTGTTTGCACATCAGAGGAACTCTCTACTATTTCATTAACTAAATTATTAATTTTAGTCATTTCCTCTTTTTCAATAGGTTTGTTATGACTAAAATCGAATCTTAACCTTTCAGGAGAGACTAATGATCCTTTTTGTGTCACATGCTTTCCCAAGGTTCTTCTTAATGACTCATGCAATAAATGAGTGGCTGAATGATTAGCTTTAGAATTATTTCTTTTTAACACATCTATATTTAAATTAACGCTTTGCCCAATTGAAATTGAACCTTTTTCAACTTTTCCATGATGAACAAATAAATCTCCCATTTTTTTTTGTGTGTCATTAATTTTAATTTTACAATTTGAATTAAAAATATAACCCTGATCACCTACTTGGCCGCCGGACTCTCCATAAAATGGAGTTTGATTAGTTATGACTTCTATTTCATCTCCAGCACTAGCAGACTCAACGAATTTTCCTTTTTTTGAAATTTTTATTATTACACCTTCAGCTTTATCAAATTCATAGCCTAAAAATTCAGTAGGGCTAAGTTGCTCTCTAACTTTGAACCACCTTTCCTCAACAGACTTATCTCCAGATCCTTTCCAATTCGCTCTCGCTAAATTTTTACTTTTTTCCATCTCCCTCTCAAATCCGTCACTGTCTACTTTGATGTCTTTGCTTCTTAAGATGTCAGCGGTCAAATCTAAAGGAAAACCATAGGTATCATATAATTTAAAGGCTTCTAAACCTGGAAAGGTTTTATTTTGGACTTTATTTAAATTTTCATCGAGTATTTTCATACCGCGCACTAAAAGAGAGGAAAATTTCTCTTCCTCGTTTTTAAGAGTTTCAACTATCAACTCTCTCCCATTTATTAATTCTGGATAACTGTTCTGCATCTCGTTTAGTAAAACTTCAAAAAGTTTATAAAAAACAGGATTTTTGCTACCTAAAGAATGAGCGTGTCTCATCCCTCTTCTCATAATTCTTCTTAAAACATATCCTCGACCTTCATTAGAAGGTAATATTCCTTCAGCAATTAAAAAACTGCTTGCTCTTAAGTGATCAGCGATAACTCTGTGGCTTGCTATTGTTTTGCTATCGATTGAAGTCTTTGTTAAATCAGATGAAGCGGCCATTATTTTTTGAAAGTGATCAATTTTATAGTTATCGTGAGTACCTTGTAAAACTGCTGACATCCTTTCAAGTCCCATTCCTGTATCCACTGAGGGTTTTGGCAGTTCAATTCTTTTTTCTTTTGATATTTGTTCGTACTGCATAAATACAAGGTTCCAAATTTCTATAAATCTGTCACCGTCTTCGTCAGGGCTTCCAGGTGGACCACCTTTCAACTTCTCGCCATGATCATAAAAAATTTCAGAACAAGGGCCACAAGGTCCTGTGTCTCCCATTGACCAAAAGTTATCAGATGTTGAAATTTTTATTATTTTACTTTCATTTAATCCAGCAATTTTTTTCCAAAGATTAAATGCATCATTATCTTCATGAAAAACAGTAACTAATAATTTATCTTTAGGTAAATTAAAGTCTTTAGTTAAAAGACTCCAAGCATGATAAATGGCTTCTTCTTTAAAATAATCTCCGAAGGAGAAATTTCCCAGCATTTCAAAAAAAGTGTGGTGTCTAGGTGTGTAACCAACATTTTCTAAATCATTATGTTTTCCTCCTGCCCTTACACATTTTTGAGATGTTGTTGCTGTTTTATAATCTCTTTTCTCTAAACCTGTAAAAACATTTTTAAATTGAACCATGCCTGAGTTAGTAAACATCAAGGTAGGATCATTGTTTGGAACTAAGTTGCTAGAGTCTATAATCTTATGATTGTTTTTTTTAAAATAATCTAAGAATTTTTTTCTAACATCGGTAAGTAAAATTTGGCCCATATTTAATTAAATACAGATATTTTAGAACTTGTCTATAAAGAGATTAATTAGTCTTCTTTTTATCGTTGTCTACAACGACACATATTTCAGATTTTGTAAGAAATCTTTGTCCTGTACCATTATCTAATGAAAACATACCTCCAATTCCTTTAACTGCATCAATTGTAAGATCTGTGTGTTTCCACTTTTCGTATTGATCCTCATTCATATAAAAAGGGGTTCCATCTACCTCCCCCAGTTTTACATCACTGTTACCTACTTGATATTCTTTGGCTGGAAAACACATTGGGGCGCTCCCATCACAACATCCACCTGATTGATGAAATAAAAGATCGTCACCATGAACTTGCTTAATTTCGTTAAGAAGTTTTTTTGCAGATAGTGTGAATGATACTTTCATTTGTATATTTCGGCCCATGATTTAGAATCATGGGCCATTATATATTATTGGTTAAAAGAAGCCTAATTTTTTCTCACTGTAAGACACGTGCAAGTTCTTCACTTGTCTGTAATGATTTAACATCATTTTGTGAGTTTCTCTTCCGATACCAGATTGTTTGTATCCACCAAATGCAGCGTGAGCTGGATATGCATGGTAACAGTTTGTCCAAACTCTACCTGCTTCAATACCTCTACCCATTCTGTATGCAATGTTTCCGTCTCTAGTCCAAACACCTGCTCCTAATCCATAAAGAGTGTCATTAGCTATTTCTAATGCTTCTTTCTCATCTTTAAAAGTTGTAACTGATACAACTGGTCCAAAGATCTCTTCTTGGAATATTCGCATATTGTTTTTACCTTCGAAAATGGTCGGTTGGATATAGTTTCCTTTTTCTAGACCACTATTAATTTTAGCTTCACTTCCACCACATAGAACTTTAGCACCTTCTTTTTTACCTAAATCTAAATAAGACTTAATTTTTTCCATTTGTTCTAATGAAGCTTGAGCTCCAATCATAGTTTCCATTTTTAAAGGATTGTCTTGTTTTACTGCTTTAGTTCTTGCAATCGCTTTCTCCATGAATTTATCATAGATAGATTTTTGAATTAAAGCTCTACTTGGACAAGTACAAACTTCTCCTTGGTTAAGCGTAAACATAGCAAAACCTTCTAAACATTTGTCAAAGAAGTCGTCATCTTTAGCCATTACATCTTCAAAGAAAATATTTGGCGATTTACCACCTAATTCCAAAGTAATTGGTATTAAGTTTTGAGATGCGTACTGCATAATCAAACGTCCAGTAGTAGTTTCACCTGTAAAAGCAATCTTCTTGATTCTTTTTGAAGAAGCCAAAGGTTTACCTGCTTCAAGACCATATCCGCTTACAACATTAACAACACCTGCTGGTAATAGATCCCCTATTAGTTCCATTAAAAGCATGATTGATGCTGGTGTTTGTTCAGCTGGTTTTAATACTACACAGTTTCCTGCAGCCAATGCAGGAGCTAGTTTCCATGTAGCCATTAATAATGGGAAGTTCCAAGGTATAATCTGACCAACCACACCTAATGGTTCTGGTATGTGGTAAGAATATTCGTTGTTACTGATTTCAGCAACTGAACCTTCCTCTGCTCTTATTACTCCAGCAAAATATCTCCAATGATCAATTACCAAAGGTAAATCTGCAGCCATACATTCTCTGATTGGCTTACCATTGTCTAAACATTCTGCCGTTGCTAAAACGTTTAGATTTTTCTCTATAACATCTGCAATCTTTAAGAGTATATTTGATCTCTCAGTGATTGATGTTTTTCCCCATGCAGGAAATGCTGCGTGAGCTGCGTCTAGAGCGAAATCAACGTCTTTATCATTCGATCGTGGCACCTTACAGATAACTTCATTAGTGATAGGAGTAGTATTATCAAAATACTTTCCAGATTTAGGTTCTACAAATTTTCCGTTAATGTAGTTTCCATATTTTGCTTTGAATGGAAATTTAACCTTCAAATGAGAGGTATCTAAAGATGAAGACACTTTCGAGCTTGATGCTTGTTGTGTACTCATTTTCCCCCTTTTGTTTTAATACCTAATTAAAACCAATATGAACTTAATTGTACATATTTTTTTTTTGACACAAATTTTTTATCTACTAGATGTTGATTGTATCAATCTTAAGTTGAGGTTTCATGAGAAACGGGAGGTCTAATTTAAACCTCCCGTTGAAATGATGGCAAAAGATTTATTCTTCTTCTTTCTTGTCGCTAATTTTTTCGTTTGCTGAAGGATTGCCCTCTAGCTCTTTGCTAATTGCTGAAGCTTCATCTCTAATAATTTTTTCTATTTCTGCAGCAACATTTGGATTTTTTTGAAGGTAAATTTTCGCGTTCTCTCTACCTTGACCTATTTTCTCTCCTTTATAAGCGTACCATGCGCCAGATTTTTCTACTACGCCTGCTTTGGTACCTAGGTCAATTAGTTCACCTAATTTACTTATTCCTTTTCCGTACATTAAATCAAACTCAACAACTTTAAATGGAGGCGCTACTTTATTCTTAATCACTTTTACCCTTGTAGAGTTTCCAATGATTTGATCTTTTTCTTTAATCGCTCCAATTCTTCTAATATCCATTCTTACAGAGGAATAAAATTTAAGAGCATTTCCGCCTGATGTTGTTTCTGGATTACCGAACATTACACCAATTTTCATTCTTATTTGATTTATAAAGATTACCATTGTGTTTGATTTGGATACTGAACCAGTAATTTTTCTTAAAGCCTGGCTCATCAATCTAGACTGAAGACCAACATGGTGATCACCCATTTCTCCTTCTAGTTCTGCTTTTGGAGTTAATGCTGCTACTGAGTCCACAACTAAAACAGAAATTGAACCAGATTTTATTAGAGTATCTGTTATTTCTAGAGCTTGTTCACCAGTATCGGGTTGAGATATTAGCAATTCTTCAGTTTTTACACCTAATTTTTTTGCGTATACAGGATCCATGGCATGCTCTGCATCTACAAACGCGCAGATTCCTCCTGCTTTTTGAGCTTCTGCAACAACCTGTAAAGCTAAAGTTGTTTTACCAGAAGACTCGGGTCCGTAAATTTCAATTATTCTTCCTTTTGGTAGACCGCCAATTCCTAGTGCTAAATCTAAACTCAACGAACCTGTTGAAATAGCTTCAACATCTAAAGCTTGTTGCTGTCCAAGTCTCATTACTGAACCTTTTCCAAAATTTTGATCAATTTGGCTAATTGCAGCTTCTAAAGACTTATTTTTTTCCTTTAATTCTTGTTGTTTTTTGTTATCTGTTTTTACGACTTTTAAGTTATTTTTTGTCATTTTTTATCCTTTTTTTTTTTCGAATCGTTATAATAAATGTACACATTTTGTTCTTTTTATCAAGAAATTAAAAAAACCACAAAAACAGAGGTTATTTAACTGAATTTTTAGACAAAGTACCGATTTGATTAGCTAGCTCAAATTGGGAAATCATATAATCTCTTTGGGCTTTAGCGAAATCTATCCTAGACTTTAATAAAAGGCTTCTGGATTGAATTACTTCTAGTGTTGTTCTAGTGCTTCCAGAGTCATACTCGAGTGTTATGCCTTCATTAGCAATTTCAGCCGCCTTAAGCTGAGCTGAAGTGGCCTCTAGCACACTTTTTGAAGATTGATATTTAGACCAAGAATTAGAAGTTTCAATATTTACCTTATTTTTAGTATCTTGCAGAATAAGCTTGGATCTTTGCTTGTCATAAGATGATTTCTTGATGGAAGATATATTTTCTCCCCCTTTAATTATAGGCCAAGATATTGTTGCTTTTACAGTCTCGTCCTCTTTTTCATCAATAGATGAACTAAAATCCTTATTTTCTGATTTTGAAACTTTTATTGAAGCTGATGGAGACAATCTAGCTTTTTCAATATTAAGTTCTTTTACCGAAATATTGTAATCAAGTTTTGCAATTAAAAGATTGTAATTATTTAAGTTTGATAATTTTAAGGAAGCTTGAAGTGTTTCAGGCAAACTTAAAAACACTTCTTCATCTAGAATTTCAGTATTAGGCGCTTTTTCCCTTATAACTCTCTCAAAATTTGATTTTGAAGAAAGAAGTTCAGTTTTAGCTTTTATCAAATTTGCTTTAGCTTCAGCTAAAGATGACTCTGACTGGGCAAGATCAGTTAAAGTTATTTCTCCTTTTTGCAATCTAGCGTTATCAGATTCTACTTGTCTTTCGAAAAGATTAACATTTAAAATATTAAATTTTTCATTTTTGAATTTATAAATTAAGTCAAAATAAGCAAAAGCAGTATCCAAAATTGTCTGCTGTTCAACTTGTTTGAGTTCCAGTTTAGCTTTTTGAGTTTCCAATTCTGATTTTTTAAAAGTATTTACACCTTTAAAACCAGAGAAAATTTTTTGTTCTAAAGAAATAGTAGTATTCTCTGTGTCAAGATTAGAGTCAACTAAACTTGTTCCAGAGCTATCTGTCATATTAGTAGACGTTACACTAGTTTTATCGCTTGAAATTGAAATAGTTGGTAAAAATTCACTTCTTGAAATATTCTTATTTTGCTTTACAGACTCAAATTTTTTCCTTTCTGCATTTAATTGTAAATTATTTTTAATAGATTTATCTATAAAGAATTTCAATTTTTCTTGAGCATTTAATTCAGAAAAAAAAGTAATGCTTAAAACAATAATAAAAATTTTTTTCATTTAATTAACTGTAATTTTTTTTAATCTATGTTTTTTATCTATACTGATTACAAATTTAGCTGTTTTAGTCAAACTTTTAAACATATGTTTAGTTAGTCTTTCATAAAACATCACAAATTGTCTAATTTGAAAATTTGTCATAGTTTTTTTTCCTCTAGATCTTAATCTTAATTTTCTTTCTTGCAATAATCTCCATTTAACTACATATTTAAAATTCGGAACCCTTAAAAAAATAGTCAAATCGATTAAACTAAAAATTTTTTTATAATCACTCTTAAGTTCTCTATTTACTCTTTCTCGCCATACTCTTTTTTTATCTTTCTCTCTTTCTAGTTTATTTACAGGTATCAATAAATCCTTTTTTTTTTGAGGTGCTGCATTCACACACCAACCCTCAAATATTACTATTTGAGGTTTATCTTTAATTTTTTGCCATTTTTTTTTTGGCATCCTCTCATCTTTTGATTTGTCAAATCTAGGTATTAGAATTTTTTTAAATACTTTTTTTTTTAAACTTTTTATACAATTTTTTAATAATTTTGCATCATGAGTGCCCGGTACGCCTCTTGTAAAAAATAATGGGCTTACTTTTTTTGACATTTTTTTTCTTTGATTTAATGTTTTATAAAAATCATCGATTGAAAAAATTACTGTCTTTAAGTTAAAACCTTTCATGAGAATTATTTTTAAAATATTGGAAATAGTAGATTTTCCCGAGCCTTGGCCACCTGTTAATCCAATAACTATTGTTTTTTTTTTCTTATTATAATTATTAAAAATAAAATTACTTACAGGTATATAAAATTTGTTTAATTGCCCAGTTTTATCTTTAAACGGTTCAGACAAAACTTCTTGGGATTTGAGAAATTTAAAATACTCTATTTTAACTTTTTCATAAATTGGCTTTGGGAGACTCGTCATTTTTTTTTATCTAATGGATGATTTTTCCCATCATTAATTGAAATATTTGAAAGTTCAAGGTTATCAAATTCATCAATGCATCCTATATTAAAACCTGTCATAGAAGGGTTAGATCTAGGATGGTGATGAGTGTACATACCACAATTTTTGCAAAAGTAATGTTTAGCAACTTTGCTATGAAATTGATAAAGTTTTAGTTTGTCTTTTCCTCTAGTAATTTTAAAATCTTCATTCTTTACCATAGACATAATTGCACCTTTTCTTTTACAAATTGAGCAATTACATCTCAATAATTTATCTAATTTAGATAAATTAATTTCAGCTTCGACCTCTCCGCAGTGGCAGCTTAATTTTTTCATACTTTTATCAAAGGAACTAGATTCTACCTATGTTTTAATCTATCCACAATAGAACAAAATATTGGAAAAATGTTCATCTTTTGATTCTATTTTGATTCCAGTAAGGACTCTATTTTCAACTTTTTAGTGTGTTATCTCGTTAATATTTAATAAATTCTCTTGACTCTTCAGTAACTCATCTTTTTTTTCCCTTGAGGAAACTAATAAAATAATAAAATTAAATGAAATTATTAAAATTTGAAGACAGCTGGCGATAAAAGCTTGATAAGGAATTAAAAAGGTTAAAACAATTAAAAAAATAATCGATCTTAAAATTACGGAATATTTAAAAACTGCAATAATAGATAAAGAATGTATCAATAATTTTATAAAAGACATCTTCGACGGACCAAAATATCTTTTTCCTCTTACAGAATTAATTTGATTTAAATTTCTCAAATTCTTTTTAAGTGTACCAGAGAAACTGCTCCATAAACTGGGTTGATTAGAGATTAATTCAACATCTTTTTTTGTTAAACAACTATAATTTCCGAAGTTAATTTTTTTACCAGTGGATATATAAGTAAGAATTTTATGGCATTCATATAAAAACTTAAATAAAAACCCTTCAGATCTTTTTACTCTTTTTGCCACAACAGAAATTTTTTCATTATTATTAATTTTTTCGACTAAACTTTTTATTTCAATCGGCCTATCCTCACCATCTCCATCCATTAGAATAATATTGTCAAACTGTTCATTTAAAAACACGTATCTAATTCCAAAAGCGTAGCATCTTGCATGACCTCTATTTTGTTGCATATTAAAGATTTTTAAAGAATGAAGGTATTTAGGTTTGATTATTTTGGGTTGATCGATATTAGAAGAATCATTAATTACAAAGCATTCAAAGGAAATATTTTTTATTTCAGCAATTACAGTATTTATCTCTAATAAAAGTTTTTTTAGAGACTCCCAATCATTAAAAATGGGTATAATAATAATAATTTTTTTCATTTTCTGCCTATCATGCAATACCCCACAGGTTTAATAGTACCATAAACACCGGGACACAATTTTTTCAAAACTTTGGGGTTTCCAGTATAAATTACCCCTTCCAAAATATTATTATCAGATATATTTTTTTGATTTAGTTCACTCATCCATACCGGCCTTGAGGGCAAGTGATATGACAAATTACCTGCGTACCACTCATCTCCAATTACGATTTTAATTTCACTGGTAAAGTTCTGGTCCCACTTGTTTTGAACAAGCCTGGATATCTCTTTACCTGGATAATCAGTTCTTTTTGAGTCATTTGATAATGAAATATAAGTATAAGTAATTGGGGATAAAAAGAAAATAAATATAATTATTATCAAAAAATTTTTTATCTTTTTTAATTCTATTTTTTTTCTCAGAAAATATATTAAAACCAATCCATTAAATAGGTAAAATGAGGACATCCACATAGTTCTAATTTTTGCACCAGTAATCATTGAGATAATAAAAACTAGAATAAATGGAATAATGCTTATACTTATCAAAAACCATTTTTTTTGACTCATTTTTTTCAAATGAATTCTTTTTTTTTTAAATGAATAGACTGAAAAGAAAGTAAGAAAAAATAATAACATTATGCCTGCTTGTTTTAATAGAAAAATAAAAGGGTTAAATATATGATCAATTAGGTTCTTATTATCAACACCTGTTCTGTCTAATGCATACGAAATAGTATTAAAATTATTTTCATAAAGCCAAAATAAATGTGGGGTAAAAATCAATAAAAAAATTATTAAGGAAAGAAAAAAATTAATCATATTTTTTTTTGTTTTTTTTGCAAAAAAGAGAAAAAATATTAATAATGAGATTATAAGAAATAAAAAAGAGTAGTGTGTTAATAGTCCCATAGCACACAAAAAACCAGTAAGAAGCCAGTCTTTAAGCTTGCCATGCTTTATACCCCTCCAAAAAAAATAAACTGTCATGGCCTTAAATGGTAGTTGACAAACATACACATTAAACTCTGGAGAAGTATAATTAAAAAAAACAATACTTTCTAAAATTAGAACAGATAGTAGAGGGAAAAGATTATTTGAGAAAAATTCTTTCGACAATTTCCACACATAAAAAAAACTAATTAAGATAAATATTTGACTTAATAAATAATACGTCCAATCAATTGGACCAAAAACATAATATATTAATCCAACTGTTAAAGCACTTAAAGGAGGGTGTTTAGTATAACCCCATTCCAAGTTACTGGCCCACGCTAAAGCTTCTATAGTATCTAAAGGTAAATTTATATTTGTAATTGATGGCACTAAAGTCCATAAAATTAAATGAAAGAACATAAATAAAATAAAAACTTTATTAATATTGAATTTTGAAATCATAATTATCTATAACTATTACAATTTATAAGCTATTGACACGATTAAAATCAAACATATACTCCCCAAAATTTAACAAAATGCCAAAAAAAGCAATAAGTAAAAAAAAATATATTCCCAATTCAAAAGAAAAGTATATGTGTGCCAAACATAAGAAATTTTTTACTGAAGAATTGATTAAATGGAAAAGAGATATTATTAAAGCTAATAATTTAGGAAATATCTTAAATTCATCTGATGATAATGTTTCTTCTGCAGATATTGTTGATCAAGCATCTTCTTACACTGACAAATCTGTCGAATTAAAAGCACTCAATAGAAGTAGAAAACTGATTTCAAAAATAAATTCAGCACTTCAAAGAATAAAAGATGGCACATATGGATTTTGTGAGGAGACTGGCGAACCAATTGGATTAAAGAGATTAATGGCTAGACCAGTTGCAACTCTTTCAATTGAAGCACAAGAAAGACATGAAAGAGATGAAAAAATATTTATTGAGGATTAAACTGAAGGGATTTCTTCTCCTTTTTTGAGTAAATCAAACCCTTTTTTAACTGCTTCTCTTTTAGATATCTCAATATACCAGTTGGATAAATTTTTAAATTTTTTTAATCCTATATCGTGCCATTCATGTCTTGCTATCCAAGGAAAGGTAGCTATATCAGCTATAGTGTATTCGTCTCCTGATAAAAATTTTGAAACTGCTAATCGCTCATCAAGTTCTTTATAAATTCTTTTAGAGATCTTAAAATATCTTTCCTCCCCAAATTTACTTTTTCCTGGATTGTAGTGATGAAATTGATGGTGTTGTCCTAACATAGGTCCAACGTATGCCATCTGTCCCATTAGCCACTGATTAATTAATGTCCTCTGACTTTTGTCATAAAATTTTCCACTTTTTTCTGCTAGATAAATAAGAATAGCTCCAGACTCGAAAAGGCTTTGATTGTTGCTATGATCTATTATTACAGGAGTTTTACTAAATGGACTTATCTTTTTAAAATCTGGTTTAAATTGTTCTTCGTTGTTAATATTAATTTTAGTTACTTTGTACTCAAAGTTTATTTCCTCTAGCATAATTGAAATTTTCTTACCGTTTGGAGTATTAGCAGTAAGTAATTCGATCACTTTTTTCCTAATCTTGACTGAATTGTTTTAGAGGAAGTTGTAAATTCAAACCTATATTTTTCATTTGGCCTAGCTCTTTTAAAACATTCAACGGATGCTAGAGCCACCTCATGAAAACCTGACAAAATTAATTTTAGTTTTCCTGGATAATTACAAATATCTCCTGCAGCAAAAATACCTTTTTTATTTGTTTCAAAGTTATGAGGATTTACTTCAATAGTTTTTTTATTCATATTCAATCCCCACTCAGCTATAGGGCCGAGCTTCATTATTAATCCAAAGAAACTCAAAATAAAATCAGTTTTTATTTTCTCAATTTTTCCATCCTCAAATTTGACTTGAAGGGAAATTATATTTTTATCCCCTTCTATTGACTCTAGCTGACAAGGAGTCTTGATCGACAATTTGCCTTTACTTTCAAGTTTTTTTATTTCAGATAATGTGTGTGGTGCACCTCTGAATTCGCTACGTCTATGGATTAAAGTTACATTTGAAAATTTTGAAAGTTCAAGCGCCCAATCAAGAGCAGAATCACCACCTCCAAATATTGATATATTTTTATTTTTAAATTTTTCCTTATCTTTGACTGAATAAAATAAAAATTTATTTTCAAATTTTTCAGCTTCTTTGATAGATAATTTTCTTGGTTCAAAGGATCCAACTCCTCCAGCAATTAATATATTTGGAGCAAGAAACTCATTTTTCTTATTGGTTTTAATTATCCAATTTTTATTTTCTTGATAGACCTGCTCAACTCTTTCATTCAAAAATATCTCGGTTTGAAAAGGTTTTATTTGTTCAAGTAGTTTTTTAGTCAATTCTTCACCGGTACACTCTGGAACAGCGGGTATATCATAAATAGGTTTGTCAGGATAAAGTTCAATGCACTGTCCACCAACTTTATCTAGATTATCTATGATAACTGATTTAAGACCCTTTATACCTAATTGATGTACAGCAAATAACCCTACGGGACCAGCCCCTATAATTATTGAATCTATTTTTTTCATTAAGTTTGTTTTGCAGGAGTATAAACCACAAGTCCATCTAAATCTTCAGAAACAATTAGCTGGCAACTAAGTCTGCTATTTTTTTTAGGTTCGTAAGCCATATCAATCATATCAATCTCTGCTTCTTCTGCTTTAATAAGTTTATTTAACCATTTTTCTTCGACATAAACATGGCAAGTAGCACATGCCATTGATCCACCACAATCTGCATCAATTCCTGGGACATTGTTTTGAATAGCTCCCTCCATCACTGACAGGCCATTATCTACGTCAATCGTTTTAGATAATCCTTCATGATCTATATATGTTATCTTTGGCATAAATCTTTTTTCCTTAATAATAAGCAAGGTAAATAGAAATAATTACTACCCAAAAAAAAGCATAGTAAAGGATATAACCTTTAACAGTAAAAGGCATTTTTTTAATTTTGCGTTTCCCTTTTCCTTTATATGGTTTAGAAATTTCCATAGAACTAATATAAATATCTAAAGAAAAAGGGCAAGTATGCAAAACATACTCGCCCTTTTTGTATAAATTATACTCTATTATCTAGATGATAATCTTGTGTTCTGCATAGCTGCTGCCCAAATTACTAGACCAAAAGCGATCTTGTTAACAAAGTCAGCCAAATTGTATATTATGTTTAAAGCGTTCGCATCTACACCACCAGTTAAATAACCAAAAATATATCCTAAAGGATAAATTGCCCAACCGATAGTCACGATTATTCTCATTGCACTGAAAGCCGTCGACATAGCCTTATTACCAGCTTTTGCCGCCATTGTTCCAGCTTCACCTGAGAATATTTCAAACAAGATGTAAATCCATCCAGCCATTCCAATTACGAAACCTACAAATGGTTGAATATAACCAGCTTCACCTAAGTATCCACCGATTAACATTACTAAAGAACCAATTAATAGCTTCCAGAATATAGAAGTTGGCACCTTTCTAACAGCTGCCAAGATTAGATAGAATTCGATCATTTGAAGTGGCACCGTGATTAACCAATCAATATATCTATATACTGTTGGCGTATCACCTGTAGTCACCCAAACTTCTCTCATATACATGTAATGAACAAATGCAACACCAGTTACAAGTCCAGCTACAGTTAAAGATGTTCTCCATGATGCAGCTACCGTTCCTCTTTCTGAAAAGAAAAATACAGTTGTCGCAATCATACCCATGGATACAAGCCAAAATGAAATTCCTACGAAATCATTAGTTTGTAACATGGCAGTCGCTGCATTAGCTGAGCTAGTGATACCTAAAAAGGCAACAGCTGCTAAAGCAAGAAGACCTAATTTTCTCATGAAAACCTCCCTCGTTTGTTTAGTTTTCTATTAGTTTATATATAAACTACTCGGACAAGTGGAAATTTTACCCACTACCGAATAACTTGTCGGAAACCATAGTAAAAAAAAAAGTTACAGTGAAGTGTTTTTTTCGTCAAAAAAGGCCATTTTTAAAGGTTTTTTTATTTTTTTTTGGGGATATTTATGAAATACTCTAAAAAATTAAGGAATTTTGAGGGGGAAGAGTTGAGTCGAAGTTATAGAGAAATTTACGAAAAATCTATCAAAAACAAAGAGGATTTCTGGAAAGAGATTTCAGAAAATATCTTTTGGTACAAAAAACCATCAAAAATATTAAACTCTGATAACCCTCCTTTCTATAAATGGTTTGAAGATGGTATTACAAACACTTGTTATAACGCTTTAGACCTTCATATCGACAATGGTAAAGGTGAAAAACTTGCTATCATCTACGATAGCCCAATAACAGGAATAAAAAAAAATATTACATACAATGAATTAAGAGAGAAAGTATCTTTATTTGCCGGTGCTCTAAAAAATCAAGGAGTTAATAAAGGAGATAGGGTAATAATTTATATGCCGATGATTCCTGAGGCTGTTGTAGCAATGTTAGCGTGTGGGAGAATCGGCGCAGTTCACTCTGTCGTATTTGGTGGCTTTGCTGCGAATGAGTTAGCAAGCAGAATTGACGACTCTAAAGCAAAAATTTTAGTAACTGCATCTTGTGGTTATGAACCTGGTAGAACTGTTCATTATAAACCTCTTGTAAATAAAGCTTTAGAATTAGCTAACCATAAACCTGAAAGATGTATTATCTTTCAAAGAGAGAAGGATAAAGCGGATCTTAATCCAAAAATTGATATAACCTGGATAGACGCTCACAAAGGCGCAAAGCCAACAGAGTGTGAAAAAATGAATTCTAACGATTATGCTTACATACTTTACACTTCAGGAACTACTGGACTTCCGAAAGGTATAGTAAGAGATATTGGCGGTCACATAGTTGCATTAAAATGGACAATGAAAAATATTTACAATATTGAACCAGATGACGTCTGGTGGTCAGCTAGTGATATTGGCTGGATTGTAGGTCATTCTTACATCGTTTATGCACCTTTATTTTATGGATGCACCACAGTTTTGTTTGAGGGAAAACCAGTTGGAACACCTGATGCAGGAGTTTTTTGGAGAATCATTTCTGAACATAAAGTCAAATCTCTTTTTACTGCACCAACTGCTATTAGAGCTATTAAAAAAGAGGATCCAAACGGTGAATTTTTTAAAAAATATGATTTAAGCAAATTTGACAAACTTTTTCTTGCGGGGGAAAGAGCTGATCCGGATACAATAAAGTGGTTTGAAAAATTATCTAACTCTCCTGTTATTGATCACTGGTGGCAAACTGAAACTAGTTGGGCAATTACATCGGATTGCACAGGAATAGAATCGTCCCCTGTAAAATATGGTTCAGCTTTTAAGCCAGTACCAGGTTATGATTTAAAAGTTTTAAATTCTGAAGGCAGGGTAGTTGAAGCAGGAAAAATGGGAGATATTGTAGTAAAACTTCCTTTACCTCCAGGAACTTTTCCTACTTTGTGGGGCGCTGATAAAAGATATAAAGAGAATTATATGACGACTTACCCAGGTTATTATCAAACCTACGATGCTGGTCACATTGATGAGGATGGCTATGTTTGGATAATGTCTAGAACGGATGATATAATCAATGTTGCAGGACATAGGCTTTCCACTGGAGCAATAGAGGAAGTGTTAGCGGAACACCCAAACGTCGCTGAATGTGCAGTTATTGGAATTGCTGATAAACTTAAAGGGCAATTACCCATAGGATTACTAGCCCTCAAAGCAGGAGTTACTAAAGAAAAAAAAGAAATAATTAATGAATGTGTAAAAATGGTGAGAGAAAAAGTTGGGCCTGTCGCGGCATTTAAAATAGCTATTGTAGTAAAACGATTGCCAAAAACTCGATCTGGTAAAGTATTAAGAGGAACAGTAAGAAAGATTGCTGATAATGAACCTTATAAAATGCCAGCCACCATAGATGATCCAGCCATCTTAGATGAAATAAAAGCTGACCTAATTGACAACAAAATTTTAAAACTTTAACGGTGTTCCTTTAGAGTCCGCAACCACTTTACCATCAGACATTACCAAATGACCATTTACGATTGTAGCTACAGGAAAACCTTTTACTTTATGATTGTTAAAAGGTGTCCATCCACATTTACTTGCTATCATCTCATTTTTGATAACAACCTCTTTATTCATATCAGCAATTGTTAAATCTGCGTCATAACCCTCTTTTAGATATCCCTTATTTTTAATCCCAAAAATTTTACAAGGATTTTCACACATCAAGTTTATCAGTTGTTGCAGTGTTAGTTTTCCATTATTTACATGATCCAGCATAACTGGAAAAATAGTTTGAACTCCTGGCATACCTGAAGGAGAATTAGGATATTCTTTGTCTTTATTTTCTTTTAAGTGTGGGGCATGGTCAGAACCGAGTACATCGACTATATTATTCTTAATTGCTACCCATAAACGATCATAGTGTTCCTTAGTTCTTATAGGAGGATTCATTTGAGCATAAGTTCCGAGTTTGTTGTAACAATCTGGTGCGTACATAGTTAAATGCTGAGGTGTAGTTTCGAAAGTAACATTTTTTTTGTGCATAGCTAAAAAATCTACTTCTTCTCTCGTCGTAATATGAAGGACGTGAATTTTTTTGTTATATCGCTCTGCAATTTTAACTACCCTTCGAGTAGAAGACATTGCAACTTCTACATTTCTCCACTCAGCGTGTGAATTAACGTCTCCTTTTTTAATAAATTTTTTTCTAAGTTTAATAATATCTTCATCCTCAGAGTGAATAGAAACAATTCTATCACTACTGGAAATTACTTTTTCGATATCGGCCTCTTTATCAACTAATAAGTTCCCTGTTGATGAACCCGCAAATAATTTAACACCACAACATCCTTCAACATCTTTTAGCTGAGCAAGTTGATTAGTATTGTCAGGTGTTGCTCCGAAATAAAAAGCATAATTACAATGCATTCTATTTTTAGCTGCTTTTAACTTTTTATCGAACTCAACCAAATTAGATGTTGGAGGGTTAGTGTTAGGCATTTCAAATAAAGCTGTTACTCCGCCTAACACCGCGGCTCTACTTCCACTTTCTAAATCTTCTGCATCAGTTGATCCTGGCTCTCTAAAGTGAACCTGAGTATCAATGATACCTGGCAAAACAACTTTATCTGTAGCATCATAAACTTTAGAGCTGTTAAGTTCGATTTTGCCAATCTTTTTAATCTTGTTGCTTGATAAACCAATATCTGTTTTTGTGAGCTTGCCATCTATGTAGCAAGTACCATTTTTTATAATGAGACTAAAATTATCAGACATGATTTAATAAATATATTATACAATATATATTTATAAATATGGAAAAAGATCAAATTATTTTATTAGAAGACCGTGGATTAATCTTAATATCAGGTGAAGATGTCAAAAATTTTCTTCAAAATATCATTACTAATGATATTGAAAAAGTAAACTTATCTACCTCAATATTTTCAGCTATTTTTACGCCTCAGGGTAAATATTTATTTGAGTTTTTTTTGATACAATCAAAAAATGGTTATTTATTAGATTGTGACAATAAATTTACAAATGAAATTATAAATTACTTACTAAAATATAAATTAAGATCAAAAATTGAAATAAAGGATATTTCTAAAGATTATGTAATTGGGTTAATTAACTCAGAAAAGTTTTTTGATATACAAAAAAGTGAAAATAAAACCGAAGAAACAATAGAATTTAGGGGTAGCCCTCTTTTTCTTGATCCTCGAAATAAAGATTTAGGAGCAAGAATAGTCTCATTATTAGAAAAATTACACCTCACAATTAAAAAATTAAACTTAAAGATAATTAAGCCTGATACATATTTTGCAAAAGCCCATTCTTTAGGAATTCCAATAAAAGGTATTGAAAATTTAAAAGATCAATTGTTTGGATTAGAGGCAAACTTTGAAGAGCTTAACGCAATTGATTTCAAAAAGGGGTGCTATATCGGTCAAGAAAACACTGCTAGAATAAAATTAAAAGAGAAATTAAGAAGAAAATTATTGCCAATTTCTTCAAATGAAAAATTAAATTTAGGTGAAGAAATTTTTTATAACAAAACCAAAATAGGTAAAATACTTATTGAACAACCTTATCCGTTTGGTTTACTAAAAGTAGTAGATCCAAATGTTGAAGAATTTGAAAATAAAGAACTTTTAGTAAATAACAAAAAGTGTAAAATTTTAAAGAGCGTTTAATAATCTTGAAAGAGAAGCTAAGATCCCATAACCGCTCAATTCAATAAATGCTATAATTAAAATTATAAACACTATCCGTTTATTTTTTTTTAAGTATTCAATCATAAATAAGCTTTTTTGGTGCGGTCGGAGAGACTCGAACTCTCACGGGAAACCCACACGCCCCTCAAGCGTGCCTGTCTACCAATTTCAGCACGACCGCTACAATTATGCGACAATAAATGAATGACAATTTAACCTCAAGTTGATAAATTGGAATTAGTATGTCTTTACATCAACGAAATTTAAACGGTTCTAGCGAGATTTATAAAAAAATCTCAAAATTTGTGCCAGAAAATGAATGGAAAATTCATGCTCCTTTAATAGAAAAAATTAATGAGTTAAAAAAAGAAAAAAATGCAATCATTCTCGCGCATAATTATCAAACTCCAGAAATTTATCACGGAGTAGCCGATATAGCAGCGGACTCTTTAGCGCTAGCAGTTGAAGCCGCAAAGACTTCTGCGGATAAAATTATTATGTGTGGAGTACATTTCATGGCTGAAACAGCAAAACTAATGAACCCAAACAAAAAAGTTTTTTTACCAGATATGCAAGCAGGTTGTTCACTTGCAAGTTCTATTACAGGAGAAGATGTGAGGTTATTAAAACTAAAATACCCAGGTGTACCTGTTGTGTCTTACGTTAATACTTCGGCAGATGTAAAAGCTGAAACGGATGTTTGTTGCACTTCTGCCAACGCAGTTAAAGTTGTTGAGTCTTTAAACGTAGAGAAAGTAATTTTTCTTCCAGACCAATATTTAGCAGATTACGTTGCTAAAAATACAAAAGTAAAAATTATTTCTTGGAAAGGTACATGTATTGTCCACGAACAATTTACTGGAAAAGAGATTAAAGATATCAAAAACCAAAATCCAGGCATTAAAATTATTGCGCATCCAGAGTGTCCGCCAGATGTAATTGAAGCATCTGACTTTGCAGGTTCTACGTCGGGTATGATAAAATATGTAAAAGATAATCAACCTAAAAAAGTAATGCTAGTAACTGAATGTTCAATGAGTGATAACGTTGAAGCTGATAATCCAAATGTATCTTTCATCAAGCCGTGCAATCTTTGTCCTTACATGAAAAAAATTGATTTAGAAAAAATTTTAGATTGTTTAGAAAATGATACAAATGAAATTATTTTAGATGACAAAACTATAGAAGCTGCTAGAAAATCTGTAATTAGAATGACCGAAATTGGTCGTTAGATCAGTGCAAAAATTAAATCAATCTTATATTAAATTTGTCGTAAAAAAAGCTCTAGAAGAGGACCTTAGGCCTAGAGGAGATATAACTACTAAACTCATAAATTCAAAAAATAAAATAATTAAAGCTAAGATCGTAGCTAAACAAGATGGAATAATTGCTGGATTAGAATTCTGCAAAGTAGCCTTTAAATTGATTGGAAGAGAAACAGTCTTTATCAAAAAAATCTCTGATGGCAAAAAAATTAAAAAAAATAAAATGATTGCTGAAATAAGAGCTAAAATTAAAACAATCTTAATTGCCGAGAGAACTGCGCTAAACTTTCTTAATCACGCTTCGGGTATCGCAACGTTAACTGATCAATTTGTAAAAAAAACTAATAAAAAAACTAAGATATGCTGTACCAGAAAAACTACACCTAATTTGAGAGCTCTTGAAAAGTATGCTGTTAAAAAAGGTGGAGGATATAATCATAGATATAATTTAAGTGATGAAATCCTGATTAAAGATAATCATATTAGTGCATCTAATAACCTTAAAGAGTTGGTTAAGAAAGCTGTAAAAACAAAAAAAATAGTTACAGTAGAAATTGAAAATATTAATCAACTTAAACAAATTATAGGTCTAAAATTTAAAAGAATACTTTTTGATAATATGAAAACTTCACAAATAAAAAAGTGCTTAAAACTTTGTAAAAATAGGTATCAAACGGAGTATTCAGGAAATGCATCGCTAAAAAATATCAAACAAATATCAAAAATAGGAATAAATAGAATATCTGTTGGAGCAATTACGCATAGTGCAAAATCGTTTGATACAACTTTATTATTTAGATAATTCAGCTTGAGCAGCAGCTAATCTTGCTACTGGGACCCTGAATGGAGAGCAGGAAACATAGTTAAGTCCTTTTCTAGAACAAAATTCAATACTCTTTGGATCGCCACCATGCTCTCCACAAATTCCTAACTTAATATTCTTATTTGTTTTCCTGCCTCTTGAAGAAGCTATTTCTACTAACTCACCTACTCCATTTTGATCTATGCTTACAAATGGATCTACATCAAAAATTTTATTATCAATATAATCGTTTAAAAATTTCCCTGAGTCATCTCGGCTTATACCAAATGTTGTTTGTGTTAAATCATTTGTACCAAAGCTAAAGAAATCAGCATGCTTTGAAATAGACCTCGCTTGTAAAGCGGCTCGTGGTAATTCAATCATAGTACCTATCATATATTCAAATTTTAATTTATTTTCTTTTTCTATTTCTTTAGCTATTTTGTTAACTAAGGCTCTTAAAATTTTTAATTCAGAGTCAGTAGACACTAAAGGTATCATTATTTCTACAAAAGCTGCTTTTATTTTTTGTTTTTTTAATTCGACTATGGCTTCAAATATTGCTTTACATTGCATCTCATAAATCTCTGGGAAAGAAATTCCAAGCCTGCATCCTCTATGCCCAAGCATGGGATTTTCCTCATGAAGTTCTGCTATTCTATCTTTAACCTCTTTCGCTGATAAATTTAAAGATCTCGCTACTTCCTCTATATCTTTTTCAGCTTTTGGTAAGAACTCATGAAGTGGTGGATCTAATAATCTTACAGTAACCGGTAAACCTGACATAACTTTAAATATTTTTTTAAAGTCTTCTTTTTGATGAGGTAAAAGTTTATCAAGCGCACTATTTCGGTCATCTTTTGATTTAGACAAAATCATTTGTCTAACAGATAAAATTCTCTCTTCATTAAAGAACATGTGCTCCGTTCTACATAAACCAATTCCCTCAGCGCCAAACTCTCTAGCTGTTTTGCTATCTACCTCTGTTTCAGCATTTGTTCTTACTTTTAATTTCCTAAATTCATCAGCCCATTTCATTATTGTAGAGAAGTAACCAGAAATTTCCGGTTGAACAGTGGGAACTAACCCTTTCATTACTTTTCCACTACCACCATCTATAGTAATAATATCACCCTCTTTAACAATTATTTCCCCAGCTTTGAATTGTTTTAGCTCATAATCAATTGTTATCTCACTTGATCCTGAAACACATGGTCTTCCCATTCCTCGTGCAACAACTGCGGCATGACTTGTCATACCTCCTCTTGCAGTAAGAATTCCTTTAGCTGCATGCATTCCATGTATATCCTCTGGTGAAGTTTCTAACCTAACCAATATTGTATCTTGCATCATACCGCTTAATTTCTCAGCTTCATCTGCAGTAAAAACAACTTTACCACTTGCGGCTCCTGGTGATGCAGGTAAACCAGAAGCTATAACATCTTTCTTTACTTTATCATCTAAAGTAGGATGTAATAAAGTATCTAGAGTATTTGGATCTATTCTTTTGATTGCTTCTTTTTTTGAAATTAATTTTTCTTCAACCATATCTACTGCAATTTTAATTGCGGCTTTAGCAGTTCTTTTTCCAGATCTTGTTTGAAGCATCCAAAGTTTATTGTTTTCAACTGTAAACTCGATGTCTTGCATATCTTTATAATGCCTTTCTAACTTAAGAAATACTTTTGCAAGTTCATTAAAAACTTTAGGCATAGCCTCTTCCATTGAAGGATCCTTAGAACCTGAATCTTGTTTTGCTTTTTTTGTAATGTATTGAGGAGTTCTCGTGCCCGCTACAACATCTTCACCCTGCGCATTTATTAAAAATTCTCCAAAAAAAGAATTTTCTCCTGTTGAAGGATTTCTGGTAAAGGCAACGCCTGTTGAGCAGTCATCACCCATATTTCCAAAAACCATAGCTTGCACATTTACAGCTGTTCCCCAATGGTCTGGAATTTGATTTAATTTTCTATAAGTTTTTGCTCTTTGACTATCCCAAGACAAAAATACAGCATTAATTGCTCCTAACAATTGTTCTTTGACGTCTTGAGGGAAATTAATTTTTTTTTCTTTTTTTACTAACTCTTTAAAATTAATAATTAAACCATCCCAATCGCTCTCATCTAGATCTGTGTCTAGTAAAACTCCTTTGGTTAATTTGTAATTATCAATTAGTTCTTCGAACAAATGTCCTTCTACACCCAAAACTACATTGCTGTACATTTGTATAAATCTTCTATAGCTATCTTTTGCAAATCTTCCGTTAGATGTTTTCTTTTTTAATGACTCAACTGTTTTATCATTAAGACCAAGGTTTAAAATTGTATCCATCATACCAGGCATTGAAATTCTAGCTCCTGATCTAACTGATACCAGTAATGGATTTTTAAGATCGCCAAATTTCTTTTTAGTTTTCTTTTCAATATTTTTCAGCTCTGAGTCAATATTTTGTAGTATTTTTTTTGGTAATTTTTTTTTATTTTTGTAAAATAGATCGCAAACATCTGTCGTTATAGTAAATCCAGGAGGAACGGGTAAACCTAATCTACCCATCTCACCAAGATTTGCTCCTTTTCCGCCTAAAATATTTTTTTTATTCTTCAGCTTCTTGGCGGATTTATCATC
>CACNFS010000011.1 GCA_902619835.1 uncultured Pelagibacteraceae bacterium
TCCTGCGGAAGCTTCATCAAATTTAGCAAGATATGATGGCGTAAGATATGGTTACAGATCACAAAAAGGAAAAGATTTAATTGAAATGTATGAAAATACTAGATCAGAAGGATTTGGTGATGAAGTAAAGAGAAGAATACTAATAGGCACTTATGTTTTATCGTCTGGTTATTACGATGCCTATTACTTAAAAGCCCAAAAAGTAAGACAATTAATAAAAAAAGATTTTGATGATAGTTTTACTAAAGTTGATGCTATTTTAACACCTTCAACACCAAGCTCAGCATTTAAGATAGGAGAAAAAACTAATGATCCTGTATCAATGTATTTAAATGACATTTTTACGGTGCCAGCAAATTTAGCTGGATTACCAGCCTTATCTCTTCCTGCTGGATTAGATAAACAGAATTACCCACTTGGTTTACAATTGATTGGTAAAGCCTTAGATGAACAAAAAATTCTTAATATTGGTTACGCATTCGAAAAGAATTGTGGTTATAAAAATGAAATTAAAAAGTGGTGGTCATGAGCAAAGAAAAATTTGATTATTTTATAAATGGTGAGAAAGGGAAGTATGAAGTAGTTATAGGTTTAGAAGTCCATGCTCAAGTTCTTTCTAATTCTAAACTTTTTTCAGGCTCCTCAACTAAATTCGGAGCTGATCCTAACAAACAAGTAAGTTTAATTGACTCTGCTTTTCCCGGAATGCTACCAGTTATCAATGAGGAGTGTGTGAAACAAGCTGTAAGAACAGGCTTAGGTTTAAATGCAAAAATAAATAATTATTCAGTATTCGATAGAAAAAATTATTTTTATGCAGATCTTCCGCAGGGCTACCAGATTTCCCAATATAAAAATCCTATTGTTGGTGAAGGAAAAGTTTTACTGGATATGCCTTATGGTTCAAAAGAAATTGGCATTGAAAGGCTTCATTTAGAGCAGGACGCAGGTAAAAGTATCCATGATATGGATCCTTCAAGCACCTATGTTGATTTAAATCGTTCTGGAATAGCTTTAATGGAAATCGTTAGCAAACCCCATCTTCGTTCGCCCGATGAAGTAAATGCTTACATAAAAAAATTAAGAACCATCATGAGATACTTGGGTACATGTGATGGCAATATGCAAGAAGGTTCATTAAGAGCAGATGTAAATGTATCAGTAAGAAAAGTAGGTGATAAAAATTTTGGTACAAGATGTGAAATCAAAAATGTAAATTCAATTAAATTTATGCAAATGGCGATAGAGTATGAGGCTAATAGACAAGTTAGATTACTAGAGGATGGAAAAGAGATAGATCAAGAAACAAGATTATTTGATACAAAAAAAAATGAAACAAGATCAATGAGATCAAAAGAAGATGCTCACGACTATAGATACTTTCCTGATCCAGATCTTTTACCGTTAAAACTCGAACAAAAATTAGTTGATGATTTAAAAAAATCTTTACCTGAATTACCAGATAGTAAGAAAGAAAGATTTATTCAAGAATATGGGCTTAACTCGTACGAAGCAAACGTATTGGTTTCTGAAAAAGAAATCTCTGATTATTATGAGGAAGTTGCAAAATTATCTGATAAAAAACTAGCAGCTACATGGATGATGGGTGATTTATTTGCAATGCTCAATGACAAAGGACTTAATATTTCTAACTCACCAATTTCTGCTAAAAATTTTGCTGAGTTAGTTCAATCAATTAAATCTGGAGAAATTTCAGGTAGAATAGCAAAAGAAGTTTTCGAAATTATGGTTGAAAGTGGAGATAATCCAAAAAAAATCATAGAGTCAAAAGGAATGAAACAACAAAGCGATCCTAGGGAGTTAGAGAAAATGATTAACGAAATACTATTAAAAAATAAAGATAAAGTTGATCAATATAAAGCTGGAAAAGAAAAATTATTTGGTTTTTTTGTTGGACAGATTATGAAATTATCTGGTGGAAAAGCTAACCCTCAATTGACAAATGAAATTCTAAAAAAACTTTTAAAAGGCTAATTATGCCTAAAAAATTAGATTTAACATCAAATCTTGAAAAATACATTATTGATCATTCAGAATCTTTGACAGATGTTCAGAAAGAGATAATTCAATATAATATAAGTCTTGGTGATCAGAAAAGATTGCAGATTTCAGTTTCTCAAGCACAATTTCTACAAACATTAATTAAAATATCTAATATTAAAAAGATTTTAGAAATAGGAAGTTTTACAGGTTTTAGTGCTTTATCTATGGCTTTAGCACTTCCATCTGATGGTCTTCTAATAAGCTTAGATAAAAGTTCTGAATTTAGTATGAAAGCACAATCATTTTACAAAAAAGCGAATGAAAATAAAATAAAACAAATTATAAAACCTGCTATTGAAGGCCTCAATGAATTGAAAGATTCAAGTCAAAAATTTGATTTAATTTTTATAGATGCTGATAAAGAAAATTACCTTAATTATTATGAAGCATGTTTAGAACTTGTTAATAATAAAGGCCTTATTGTCATAGATAACGTTTTATGGCACGGAGAAGTAATAGATGAAACCAAAAATGATAAATTTACTAATATTATAAGGGAATTCAATACACACATTAAGAAAGATAGTAGAGTTGTAAAAAATATTATTCCAATTGGTGATGGACTTACAATTTGTATTAAAAAATAATGTATACAATTTTTGGTTTTTATAAGTTTAAAAAAATTAAATTTCTAAAAAAATTTAAAATTTTATTTCAAAAAGAAATTTTCAAAAATAATGTGAGGGGTACAATAATTTTATCAGCAGAGGGTATAAATGGAACAATTGCAGGTAAAAAAAATGATATAAGTAAAATTATAAAGATTATAAAAAGACAATTTCGTTTAAAAGATTTTGATAGTAAGAATATTTCTGAGAGTCTTTTTCAACCATTCCACAAAGGTAAAATAAAAATCAAAAATGAAGTTGTTCCATTGGGTTTAAAAATTAACCCAAATAATAAAAAACTAAATAGATATGTTTCTGGAAAGTCATGGAATAAACTTATTTCAAATAAAAAAACTTTAGTTATAGATGTTAGAAAACCATTTGAACATGACGTGGGCACCTTTAAAAATTCTATAAATCCAAATATTCAAAATTTTAGAGATTTTCCAAAATATCTAAAAAAAATCGATAAAGCTAAACCTGTAGCAATGTTTTGTACTGGAGGAATTAGGTGTGAGAAGGTCTCCATATTTTTAAAAAAAAAAGGTTTTAAAAATATTTTTCAATTAAAAGGTGGAATACTTGATTATTTGAAAAAAACTAAGAAGAAAGACAGTCTATGGAATGGAGAATGTTTTGTTTTTGATAATAGAGTATCTCTTAAACACAAGTTAAAACAGGGAACCCACTCTGTATGCAGTGGATGTCGAATGACTTTTTCAATAAAAGATAAAAAATCTTACAAATATGAAGAGGGTGTTTCGTGCCCAAGGTGTTATGACACACTATCAAATTCACAAAAAACAAGATTTCGTATGAGGCAAAATCAAATTAATCTTGCTAAAAAAGCTGGAAGAAAGCATAAATTTCAAAAGGAATTTTAATTATGGATTTGACTAAAGGTTCAATTTGGCAACTCTTAAGAAAAGTAACTATACCTGCAAGCACAGGATCCCTATTTCAAACTTTTTATAATCTAGTCGATACTTATTTTGCAGGGAGAATTTCACCAGAAGCGTTAGCAGCGATTGCAAAATCATGGCCAATATACTTTATAGCAATAGCTGTTGCGGTCGGTATTGGAGCCGGAACTACCGCCCTAATCAGTAATTCAATTGGAGCTAAAGAGGATAAGAAAGCCTCAATGTACGTTGCTCAGTCAATAGTATTAGCAATTGTAATTTCAATTTTCGTAACTTTATTTGGCTTAAATTTTTCTGATGAACTTTTAAGAATTATGGGTTCTACTGAAGAAAGTATAATCCTTACACGTGAATATTTAGATATTATTTTTTTTGGATCCATCATTGTATTAGTTCAATTATCTTTGAACGGAACTTTAAATGCCCAAGGTGATACAAAAAGTTATAGAAATGTTTTAATTTTTACCTTTTTCTTAAATATTTTTTTAAATCCATTATTTATTTTTGGTTATGGATTTATACCAGCATATGGAATTTCTGGTTTAGCTATCGCTACGATAGTTTCTCAGTGTATTGGTTTAATATATTTGGCTAATAAAGTTTATTGCTGTAAATTAAAAAAATTCCTTTATCTAGAATGCTTCAAACCAAAAATTGAGTACTTAAGCTCACTTTTTAAACAATCAGTGCCAATTATGTTTACTATGTTGATGATAATGTTTGGAGTATTCAATATTTTCTATTTTGTTGGCCAGTTTGGAGAATTAGCTACAGCGGGTTATGGTACTGCTGTAAGAATAGAACAAGTTTTATTGTTACCAGTCATTGGTTTAAATACTGCAGTTTTGTCAATTGCAGGCCAAAATTTTGGAGCAAAAATGTATTTAAGAGTAAAAGAAGTATATGGAAAAGCTCTAATGTTTGGTTCAGGATTTATGGTATTAGCAGGTATATTTGTTTATTTAACTTCAGAAATTATAATCTCTTTTTTTACTAATGATTTAGAAGTAATCCGAAGAGGAGCGCTTTACTTACAGGTAGCAGCTTTAATTGGGCCCGTGTATCCAGTTTTCTTTATTACCTCTGCTTTATTTCAAGCACTCAAAAGACCAATTTACAGTTTATACATGACAATTCTAAGACTAACGTTAATACCATTTATGTCATTATGGTATGTCATAAATATTAGAAATGGTGAATATCAGGATATTTTTTACACAATTTTAGTAACAAATTGGATGATGGGTTTAGTTGTATTAACTTTTGTACCATTCTTTTTAAAGAAAGTATTTAGAATTTCTTTGAGAAAATTATTTGTATTCTAGCTTACTCTCTAATTTTCTTACAAAATAGGATACTACTAGGATTAAGACCAGGTATTCTAGAATTAAAAATGTATAAATTTCTAAGGGTCTATAAGTGGTCGTTACTAGCTCATTAGCTTTTCTTGTTAAATCTCCTATACCTATAATTGAAACTAGAGAGGACATTTTTAAAACATAAACAAATTGATTTCCCATGGCTGGTAATACTACTTTAATGGCTTGCGGAAGAACTACTAATCTCATCTTCCTCCAGAAGTCCATTCCTAAAGACTCAGATACTTCATGTTGACCTTTTGATATTGAATTAATTCCAGCTCTAAAAATTTCTGCTTGAAACGCACTCTCACTAATAGTCAAAGCTATTATTCCAGAGACGAATGGTGAGAAACTTACTCCCATCATGATTGGAAGGCCATAATAAATCCAAAGAATTAAAACTAATAAAGGGATGGCTCTAACAATTTCTACGTATGTTATATTAAAATAAGTCAAAAATTTATTATTTGACAATGAAGGTAGAGCAACTATCAAACCAATAATCATTGCTAGAATTATTGAAACTACTGAAATATAAATCGTAGTTGTAATTCCGCTAATTAAAAATTTTAAATTTGTTAAACCATCTATATTGTCTGGACTTAGAATATACCAACCCCATTCATAGTTAGAACTACATCCTTGAAGTAAAAATAGGATAGAAATTATTTTTAAAAATTTCACTAATTGACTATATTTGTAAATGGAAGGTATTGAAACTTAAATTATAAGCTTTTTAGATCGTACTTTGCCAGTAAAGTTTTAAAAAATCCAGATGATTGTTTTTTCTTAATCCAATTGCTGACATAATCGTTCCATACCTTATCACCCTTTGGAACCATCATGGCTAAAAATGCTGGATTTTTTCCTCCATCAGGAACTATAGCTAATTGGGGATATTTAATAACTAGTTTGTTTGCTTCTGTTGAACTTGTAATATTTCCATCAGCTCTTCCTGCTAAAACTTCTTGGAAATCTCTCGCTGGAGCTTCAACTGATTGAAGTTTTGATTTTGGAAAAAATTCTTTTGCTTTTTCCTCTTGAGATGTACCTAACGTTGTAGCTATTGTAACACTACTATTGTTAAGTGATTCCCAAGTTGAAAACTTTTTTAAATTCTTTTTTAAAACAAGCGGGACAGTTGCATACTTGTAATACGTAGCGGTAAACCCAGCTACTTCTGCTCTTTTTGGTGTTTTAGTTACACTTGTCGATATATCGTATCTATCAGCTGTTATTCCAGCAACAATAGTTTTCCATTCTGCAGGGACAAATTTCACTTTTACGCCTAAATCTTTAGCCAATTCTTTCATCACATCAATATCAAATCCTTTATACTTGTTTGTTTTTGGATCTTTCATTGACATTGGATCCCAATCCCCTGTTGTACCAACTCTTAACTCACCACTTTTTTTGATTAAGTCCAATTTAGATGCTGCTTGAGCACTTGTTGTTATAAGTAATACTAATAATACTGAAAAAATTTTTTTAATCACTTGATGTTAATAACTAATCTCTCTCTTTTTTTCGATTTGCAATTTGACCCACTTAAACAATCTCTGAAAAAGGGTTGACTAAAAGGTAGTTTATCAGCTATAAAGAACAAAACAAGAACATTTATGAAGTTAACAATACCTTATTATCTACATAAAGTGGGAGCCGGTTTTCCTTCTCCGGCAACAGATTATATTGAGGACGATATAGATTTAAATTCCCATCTCATAACAAATGCACCAGCCACTTTCATCATTAGAGTACAGGGAAAATCTATGACTAATGTGGGTATATATGATGGGGATCTATTAATAGTAGATAAAAGTTTAAACCCAAAAAATTTTTCCACTGTTATAGCAAATATCAATGAAGAACTTGTAGTTAAAACTCTGGTTAAAAGTAAGGGTAACAACTACTTAACATCAGGCTCAAAAAATGCATCAGATCGAATTAATTTAACAGAGAATCCAGAAATAATAATTTGGGGAGTAGTAACATATGTCATACACAAACAGCAGTAGAAAAAAAGTTGCATTAATTGACTGTAATTCATTTTATGTTTCTTGTGAAAGATTATTTAATCCTAAAATACAAAATGTACCAGTCGTAGTGCTATCTAATAATGATGGATGTGTAATATCAAGATCTACTGAAGCAAAAAAACTTGGAATAAGAATGGGAGAACCATATTTTAAAGTTAAAGATTTGGTTAAAAAAAACAACGTTCAGATATTTTCTTCAAACTATGCATTATACGGAGACCTTTCTAGACGAGTGATGAAAGTTTTAAAAGGCTTCACTGATAAAATTGAAATCTATTCTATAGACGAAGCATTTTTAGATTTATCACATATAAAAGATGAACAAGTCGAAGAATACGGAAAACAAATAAGAGAAAGAGTTTTAAAATGGACAGGAATACCAACGAGTGTAGGAATTTCAAATACAAAAACTTTAAGTAAAGTTGCCAATCATATAGCTAAAAAAAATAAAGCAGGAGTAATATTTTTAAAAGAAAATATTGATAATATACTAAAAGATTTTGATATTGCAGATGTATGGGGAGTAGGAAAACAGTTATCAAAGCTATATATTAAAAATGGAATAGACAACGCTTATAAACTAAAAAATATTTCAAATACATGGGTTAAGAAAAGCACAAATGTTTTAGGGGCGAAAACAGTAATGGAGTTAAGAGGAATTTTTTGTATAGATTTAGAAACCGAGGAAACAAGAAGAAAAAGCTGTTGTGTATCAAGATCGTTTGGAAAAAAAGTTGAGAGTTTAGATAAATTAAAAGAGTCTATAACCACTCATTGCTTAAATGCGTCAGAAAAAATAAGAACAGATAAACAAACTACGAGAGCTGTTACTATATTCATCAGAACCAGCCCATTTGATAAAAATAGAAAATACTATTCAAATTCTATTACTATTGAATTGCCGGTGGCAACTAATAACAGCATCGAACTTGTAAAAACTGCGATTAACGGACTGGGAAAGATTTATAAATATGGTTATTTTTACCAAAAAGCTGGAGTCATTTTATCGAAGCTTAGAGACGCTTCTGAAAAAGAGCTAAATTTATTAGCACCAATTTTAGAGAATAAATCTCAACCATTAATGAGAGCAATCGATTTTACCAATGCAAAATATGGACGAAATGCAATCAGTATAGCTCAAGCTGGTACAAGTAATGATTGGAAAATGAGAAGAGAACATTCATCTAGAATAGATACAGCTTCATTTGACTTCTTACCTAAAATAAATATATAATTTGAATAAGGGGTGTCATAAAGACTGAGATCATACCCAAAGAACCTGACCGGTAATTCAGTGAGGGATAAATGAAAGATATATACCTATCAACACAAACAACGCTAATTATTACTCTAGGAGTAGGAGCTTTTTTTATTGCTTTAGGTTATATAAATCTAAAAAAAATTTCTGACAATAAAAGCCACATAATAGGTGAAAGAAATGAAAGTATTTTTTCATTGACAACGAGTTTATCAGCATCTGCTTTAGGAGCTTGGATATTATTTGGACCAGCTTCAGCAGCTACCTGGGGGGGAATAGGGGCAGTAATTGGATATGCGCTAGGCACGGCCGCACCTATGTTATTTTTATTAAATTTTGGACCAAAAATAAGGAGAGAATTTCCTAATGGGATGTCTTTAACTGAGTTTATAAAAAGAAGATTTGGAACTAGAATTTTAAAGATAACATTAATCTTAATTCTATTTTATTTAACGATTTTCTTGATAGCCGAAGTAACAGCAATATCTTTTTTATTAAATTTAATCTCAAAAACGCCTTTATGGATAACATCTGGACTAACTCTAATCATATGTCTTTTATATATATTAAGAGGCGGTTTTAAGCTTTCAATTATTACTGATAAATATCAATTTATAATATTCTTAAGCATTATATTATTTTCTATATTTCTAATTTTAGGAAACTTAGAAATAAGTAGTTATGAGTTAATCAAAAACAATTCATCAAAACTTATAAGTAAAAATTATATCCCGAATTACACTGCTGGACTAACATTTTTTATTGCTGTAGCAGCAACAAATTTGTTTCACCAGGGTAATTGGCAACGTGTTTTTGCAGCAAAAAATAATTTAATTTTAAAAAAGAGTTTAATTTATTCATCAATTATTTCTTTTTTGATTGTCTTTTGGATGGGCTACATAGGTCTTATATCTTTTTCTCTAGACCCTAAAATAAAACCTGATTTAGCTTTTTTTGAAATAATTTTATTTAATGATGAATTTTTAATAATTGTTTCTATTTTGATTTTAGCCTTAGCTTTAACATTAAGTACAATTGATACATTAATAAATGCTATTTCAAGCTTAATTATTATTGATGGAAAAGAATTAAATAAATTTTTAAGCGGTAGAGAAATAAAAGACAAATGCAATAAATTAATTTTATTATTATGTGGGATTGTTTTTATTTTTTCCTCAAAGGGCTACAGCATCCTATATTTATTTTTATTTGCAGATCTTCTATGTTGTGCAGCAGTTGTAACAATATTTTATGGTTTTTTTAATAAAAAAATTAATACAAGGTTATCTTTAGTATCAATTATTCTTGGTTTAAGCTCAGGTTTATTATTTTTTCCAAGTCAGAATTTTCAATCAAGTCTTTTAGTGGGTAATATAATGTCTGTAGAAAATTTTAATCCAATTATTTCGTCAAACTTACTTTTTATTTCTTTCATTACGGCTACAATTATACCTTTAATAATAATCACAATTTACTCTTTACGTAATTCATTTAAATAAATAATTACTGCTATCCAAATAAATAAAAATGCTATTAATTTATCTAATATTAAGGGTTCATTAAAATATGTTAAACCTAGTATAAATTGTGCGGTAGGAGTTAAAAAAAAAATCATACTAGCTGGACCTATTCCCACAATTTTAAATCCAATCGTATATAAAAATAAAGGTACAAGAGTCATTAATCCAGCCCAAAATAAATAAAATGATAAGAGTGGTTCTTCAAAGGAAAATACGTTTAAGTTGTTCTTAACTAAAAATATGAAAAGAATTATTGCAAATGGGGTAATCAGAAGCGTTTCAATAAGTAAACCCAGGTCTGAAGATATCTTTATTTTTTTTCTTATCAAACCATATAAACTAAAAGTAATTGCAACAGTTAATCCAATCCAAGGAATTTCATTAAATTTTATTAATAAATAAACCAAAGATATAGCTACTAAAATTACTGCAAGAAATTTATTTTTATTCAACTTTTCATTTAAAAACAATGAACCTAAAAAAACACTGAATATTGGAAAAATGTAATAACCTAGGCTAGCGTCTAATAGTTTATTTTCTCCAATAGCGTATAGCCAAGTAAACCAATTAATTGTGACTAATCCACCTGTAATAAATAAGATAACTAAATTTAGAGGTTTAATAATAACTTTATTAAACTCTTTCCACTTCGAATAATAAAAAGTAGTTAAAAGTAACAAAAAAGCTGTCCAAATTGTTCTATGAATTGTTAATTCCAAGGGTGAAGCAAATGATACAAAATTAAAATAGAAAACACCTATTATTCCCCACCATAATGAGGCTGAAGTTGTATAAAATATACCATGAATGTTTTTTTGTTTCATTACTTAATGATCTGGCTGGTAGAACAATAGAAAATCTTTTTTTAAAAATTTGTAAATAATTAATTATAATTTTCCTTGTTCTCTCATTTTTTTTCTTATCTTAGTTGCAGAAATTTCTTGAGTTTTTTGATCAAGAACAATTTCTTCAATTTTGTAGCCAACTCCTCTTCCATAACAGATATTAGTTATATTAGGCACGAGAGAAATTTTAATCCTCTCTTTAAAATCCTTAAGTGCATTTACAATATTTTTTTTTACAGTTTCAAAGTCAAAAGGATTGTCACCAACCCCCTGAACATCTCGTACCATGATATTAACCTGGCCAGTTTTTTTCAAAATTTCCTCAAATAATTTCTGGTGGCCATCATGCCATGGTTGCCATCTTCCAAGCATTTGTGCAGTAGGTTTTTTGTTATCCCATTTATAATTTTCAATCTTATCAGCAATCTTTATTGCCCACATTTCACCATTTTTTTCGGTAATTTTGAAGTTAGCATTTTGAGGAGGTACAAACATTTTATTAGTATCTTCAAATCTTCCTTTCTCTATTGTATCCATCCAAATAATTATATCTGCGTTATAATCTTCTCTAGTTTTTGGTGTTGGACAAACGAAATCTGCAATAACATGCCTACCTGAGTGTAGTGCTTTTTGGGACAATTGTTTCATTCTTTGTGCTTGCCGCAATCTACCTTCAGGACTAAAATCCCAATCATCGGCCTCTTTTCTTACTTTATCAGCGTTTAACCATACCGCATCAATTAATGGAGCCAATCTTTCAGCTAAATAGGTTTTACCAGCACCAGGTAAACCCATAATCAAAATCTTTTTTTTCATTGAAAACAAGTATATATAATATAAATCCAATGCAAGTAAAATTTATCTTTTGAGGATTTAATTAATTTTAAATTCATAACTTTATATAGTATGATTTTTTTTAGGTGAGATGGGTGAGTTGGTTTAAACCAGGAGTTTGCTAAACTTCCGTAGTATTTAACTATGCTACCGAGGGTTCGAATCCCTCTCTCACCGCCATTTAGTTAAAATAACTATCTATTTGAACTGGTTCTTTTCTTAAAATATATTTGTAAACGTTGATGTTTTCTAAAACTCTTTGAACGTAATTTCTAGTTTCTTCAAATCTAATTTGCTCAATCCAATTAATATATGAAATTTGACCTTTAGAAGGATCACCATTCACTCTTCTCCAAGTTTTGACTCTATTAGGACCTGCATTGTATGCTGCAATAGCAAACGGAAAAACACCATTATAATCGTTAAGTAATCCATTAAAGTAATAAGAACCAAGTTTAATGTTATATTCAGGATCCGAAGTTAATCTGCTTATGCTGTATGGTAGTTTAGCTTGTTTAGCCACTATCTTAGCAGTGTACTTCATTAACTGCATCATGCCTCTAGCTCCAGCCCAACTATTAGCTTTTCGATCAAATTCGCTTTCTTGTCTAATTATTGCTAGTACTATTTCTTGTTTAGGCATTTGCTTATTATTTACAATTTTTGGTGTTGCAATAACTGGATAATTATATTTATTTATAAATCTTTTTTCATATGAAGCCTTTTTTGATATTTGTATTGCAAAGTCATATCTTTCAACAGAAGTAGATAACTCTGCCGCCAATACTTCACTACCTTTTTCAATATTTAAATCAGCTAAATGTTTAAGAATATCTTTCGCGTATTGGCTTGCATCAAGTTCATGGAGCAGAATAACGTGTTTGATAAGTTTATTTTTTTTAAACTCTTTTTCATAATCCTTATCAAAATTACTTTCATCTTTTAGCTCAAAATTTCCTCCAGGATTTATTTTATTAAAAGCTAGTTGTCCATAATAAGTCATTGGAAATTTTGCTGCTTCTGAAAAAAATTTATTTGCAGTTTCTTTTTCATTCAATTTTTCGTACGACTCTCCTAACCAATAAGCACCTCTGGCTAAACTAATAGGATAACCAACATTATTGTAAAAATTTTGAAAGTGATTAATTGCATACTCAGGAGATTTCAAAAAAGTTAAGGCTATCCATCCTGACAACCATTCAGCTTCAGCAAAGGATGGTCCAGACGAAAGTGAATGTTCACTTGCAACTTTGTACGCTGTTTTGTATCTTTTTTTATAAATCAAACTTCTAGTAACGCTTTCTCTTTGTTCCCACCATTTATCTGGTCTTACCATTTGGGAATCGGTTTTGTTTGCATTTTGATATAAAATTTCTAAAGATCCTTCTAATCGTCCTCTTCTGTTTCTCCATCTTAATCTATCAAACTCTAATCCAGGATCTTTTTTTAAATATTGTGGAACCTTAGCAATTGCATTATCAACCCCATATGAGTTGCTCATTAAAATTTGTCTTGCATTATAAAGTGCTCTTTGATCTGTGGGTAAATATTTGAGCATCCTTTTTAAGTCCCAATATTTTTTTTCCCATGCTAAATAATCAGCTCTTTTCACATGATCATCTGAGGTAATAAATTTTTTAAATTTAGCTCTGTAATAACCTAAATCATTTTTTCTTATTTCAGCTGTTATCCAGCCGTCTTTCACTAATTTTTTAACTTTTTCTAATTTTCCTTGCTCTAAGTAGGCCTCAGCCAATTTTATTTTACCTAAGCCGCCTAAAGGAGGAAATTTTTCAAACCAATTAATTACAGATGTAGGTGAATTGTTTCTTAAATATATTTTTTCTTCTGCTAAATATCGAATTCTATTAATTCTCGGATAATAGTCATTTTGCTCTATAAATTTTTTATATTCATCAAATGAAGCTCCATTTCTAGTAGTTTTTAAATACATCCAGGTAATCAATTTTCTAAATTCACTATCTTTTACTTTCTGAGCACTTTTTAATGCACTATTCCATTTTTTTTGTTTAATAAAATTAATAGTTTCTTTTGCCCTCTCGAAATCTTTTTTATTAAGAACTCTTGAACTTTCAACTTCTTTAGAAGATACTTTATATGTAATTGGCTTTTTTTGAGGATAGATAAATGTAGAAAATATTTGTGTTTTAATTTCTTCTTTAGTTTCTAATTTTATTTCCTTTTTCTTACTTGGTTCTTTTTTTTGTTCAACTATTGATGTTTTAGTCTCACCTTTTTTTTCTAATATCGGTTTAGGAACAGGTAGATTTTTATTTATACTTTCTTGGACCTGTTTTTCAGATTTTTTAAAAATTGATGGTTTTTTCAGCGGTAATAAGAAATCTGTCTCAGAGAATACGATGCTAATTTTAAAAAATGATAATAAAAATACTAGACTAATTAATCTATTAAGCATAAGTTTAAAAATATCTACCTTATATTGTTTTATGCTTAAAGGATCAATTGTTGCATTAATCACCCCATTCAAAGATGACAATCTTGACGAAGATTGTTATCGAAAACTAATAAATTATCACTTAAAAAATGGAACTAACGGTGTAGTACCTGGTGGTACAACCGGTGAGTCCCCAACTTTATCTCATAATGAACACAGAAAGATTATCGAAATTGCAGTTAAAGAATGTAAGGGCAAGATACCAATTATTTCTGGGACAGGATCTAATTCCACGGATGAAGCTATAGATCTGTCAAGGTTTGCTGAAAAAGCTGGATCAGATGCTTTGTTAATAGTTACACCATACTATAACAAACCAACTCAAGAGGGATTGTATCAGCATTATAAAAAGATTAACGACAGCGTAGGTATCCCAATAATCATTTATAATATTCCATCAAGATCTGTAATTGATATGACAGTCGATACTATGAGTAAATTGTACGAGCTTAAAAATATAGTTGGTGTAAAAGATGCAACTGGTGATCTAAATAGAGTAGATAAGCAATTAAAATCTATGGGAAAAGAATTTATACAATTAACAGGAAATGATGATAATGCACTTGAGTTTAATAAAAGAGGAGGTGTTGGCGCAATCGGAGTAACTGCAAATGTGGCAGCAAAACTTTCTTCAGAATTTCAAAAAGCATGTCAAGAAAATATAATTAAAGCATCTGAAATCGATAAAAAACTTCAGCCACTGCACTCATCTTTATTTATAGAAAGCAATCCATCACCAGTAAAATATGCTGCGTCCTTATTGAAAATGTGTAGTCCAGAAGTTAGATTACCACTTGTACAAATCAGAGAAGAAACAAAGAAAAAAATTTCTGAAGCGCTTAAAGTAGCAAAATTACTTTAATGAAACGAACTGTTGTTCCTGGACGTAAAATAATTTGCTTAAATAGAAAAGCGAGCTTTAATTATTTTTTTCTTGAATTATTAGAAGCAGGAATTTCTTTAAAAGGATCAGAAGTAAAATCATTAAGAGATGGAAAAGGAAGTATTGCAGATTCTTATGCAATTGATAATAAAGGAGAACTATTCTTAATTAATTCACATATACCACTTTATCGACAATCTTCATATAATAATCATGATCCCAAAGGAAATCGTAAACTTCTTTTAAAAAAAAAGGAAATAAATAAATTGATAGGTAGAATTAATCAAGAGGGTTTGACTTTAATTCCAACAAAATTATATTTTTTAAAGGGTAAAGTAAAAGTCGAGATAGCTGTTGCTAAAGGAAAAAAACTTTATGACAAAAGACAAGTCAAAAAAACTAGAGACTGGAACAGAGAAAAATCAAGATTATTACGAAAAAATAATAAATGATACATTTAAATATTGGCTCCAATCTTAATTTCTACAATCGTTCAAGATTTGATAACATATCAATAGCCACAAAATTACTAATTGACTCAAGAATAAAAGTTAAAAAAATATCTAACTTTTACGAGACTCCATCTTACCCAAATAAAAATTATCCAAAATTTTTAAATATAGGTATTTTAGCTGAATTTGAAGAAGATCACTCTGAACTATTTAGACTAACTAAATCTATTGAAAAAAAATTAGGTAGAATAAAATCAAAAAAAAATGAGCCAAGAATAATTGATATAGATATAATCGATTTTAATGGTGTAATAGAAAATAAAAAAAAGTTAACTTTACCTCACCCAAAGTCTCATTTAAGAAATTTTGTTTTATATCCAATTTTTCAAATCGATCCGAAATGGTCACATCCCATTTTAAGGAAAAATGTGGTATTTTTAATTAACAATTTAAGTCAAAAATCTAGGATTGAGATTACAAGGCTTAAGAAAAATGTTAATATTATCTTATGATTAATAATAATGAATTAATTGATCAAATTAAGTCATATAATAGATTTTTGAAATCAGACTCCTTAAACAAAGCATACAATTTTGCAGTTGAAGCTCATCAAAATCAAAAAAGAGATGAAGGCGTGCCGTATATAATTCATCCTATTGCTGTTGCAAAAATATTAACAGATTTAAAGTTAGATAGCGCAACAATAACAACAGGTTTATTACATGATACAATTGAAGATACGAATGTTACTTATGAGACAGTAAAAAAAGAATTTGGTGAAGAAGTGGCAAATTTAGTAGAAGGTGTTACTAAAATTTCAGCATTAGAAGATAAAGCATCAGGAGATTCAAAAGCAGAAAATTTTAGAAAATTAATTCTTGCGACCTCAAAAGATATAAGAGTTTTATTAGTCAAGCTAGCAGATAGATTGCATAACATGCGCACAATTCATTTTGTGAAAAATAAAGATAAAATCATAAGAAAAGCAAAAGAAACTATGGAAATATATGCACCTCTAGCCGATAGAATGGGAATGAATAGAATTAGAGATGAATTGGAAGATTTATCATTCTCCGTTTTAAATAAGCCTGGAAGAGAGCTGATTTTGAAAAGATTAGATTTTATTAAGAACAATAGAGAGGATACTTTTAAAACAATTTCACAAGAATTAATTCAACTTTTGAAAGAAAACGGAATATCAGCAAGAATAACTGGTCGAGAAAAAACACCATTTTCTATCTGGAGAAAAATACAAAATAAAAAAATTTCTTTAGAACAACTAACAGATATAATTGGTTTTAGAGTTATAGTTAATACTGTTGAAGACTGTTATAAAACTCTAGGGGTTTTCCACAGCAAATTTTCAACTATTCCGGGGAAATTTAAAGATTACATTTCTACACCAAAAATAAACAATTATAAATCAATCCATACAGCAGTAATTGGTCCAAAAAAGAGTCGAATAGAAATTCAAATAAGAACTTTAGAAATGCATGAATTCGCGCAAAGAGGAATAGCATCACATTGGAAATATAAGTCTTCTGAAAAATTTTCAGAATTGTCATGGAAGGAATATGATTGGCTAAGAGATCTAGTTGAAATTATTGAAGCTGGAACAAGTCCTGAACACTATTATGAATTTACAAAACTACAAATGTTCCAAGATAATGTTTTTTGTTTTACTCCAAAGGGAGCAGTTATTAAGCTACCAAAGAACGCGACACCTATTGATTTTGCTTATGCTGTGCATACCAAAGTTGGAAATAATGCTATTTCTTGCACAGTAAATGGAAGTCAAGCAACACTACAAACTATTCTTAAAAATGGAGATCTTGTAAATATCGAAACTTCCAAAAATGCTTCACCTTCACTCCATTGGCTTTCATCATCTGCCACTGGAAAAGCAAGATCTGCTATAAGAAGATATTGGCAAGATAAATCGACAGAAATTTCAAAAGAAACTGATAAAAACTATTCAAGCACAATAGAGGTTGACTTGCCGCATAAGCCTGGCGTTCTAGGACATATAACTTCTTTGATCGGCCTTAATAAAGGTAATATTATCAATCTTGAGATAATTAAAAGAAAAAAAGAACATTTAACATTCTCATTTGATTTGCAAATTAAAGATTTGAAAAATTTTACAAACTTGATAAGTCAGATAAAGCAAAGTAATTTAAGATTTAATATAATTAGGCACAAACAGAAAAAAAATGCTTTCATTAGAAGAATCTTTGAAAATTTTAAAAGAAACTAACGCTCTATTAGAGGGTCATTTTATTTTATCGTCAGGTTTACATAGCTCTAAATATGTACAGTGTGCCCAACTTATGAGCAAGCCTAATAAAGCTTACAAAATTTGCATATCATTATCAGAAAAAATTAATCAAGAACTTAAAAATTTTGATTTAATTCTATCTCCAGCTATGGGCGGTGTAGTAATTGGTTATGAGATAGGAAGATTACTTCAAAAGGAAACTATCTTTTCTGAGAGAGTTGATGGTGCATTTAAACTCAGGAGAGATTTTAAAATTAAAAAAAATCAAAAGATTCTTATTGTCGAAGATGTTATAACCACAGGAAAATCTAGTCTAGAATGTTCGCAATTAGTTAAGGATAATGGTGGTGTCGTTGTGGGATATGCTTGTATAATAAATAGGTCTAATGGAAAAACGTTAATAAAAGATAAAATAATTTCACAAATTGAATTAAATATACCAACATATACTGAAAAAAATTTGCCCAAAGAGCTTTTAGCTATTAAAGCGGTTAAACCTGGAAGCAGAAATCTTTAATGAGTAAAATTAGGCTTGGTGTAAATATTGACCATGTAGCAACTGTAAGAAATGCAAGAGGTGAAATTTATCCTAGTCCTCTAAGAGCTTCATTATTTTCTGAAAGGAATGGAGCCGACTCCATAACAATACATCTCAGAGAAGATAGGAGACATATTAATGACGACGATTTAAAAAAGATTAAGTCAAAATTAAAAATTCCATTGAATCTAGAAATAGCTGCAACTAAAGAAATGCTTAAAATTGCCTTAAAACATAAACCCCCTTATGTTTGCATTGTTCCAGAAAAACGGGAAGAAATTACTACAGAGGGTGGATTAAAATTATCTTATAAAAGAAATTTTTTAAAAGAAATGATTTCTAAATTAAAAAAAAAGGGGATAAGAGTTAGTCTTTTTATTGAACCAAGTTTTAAAGACATAAAAACCTCAAAATTTTTAGGGGCTGACTGTATTGAAATCCATACTGGTAAATTTTGTAATTTAGTTAATGGAAACAAACTTTACAAAAAAGAACTTAAAAAAATTAAAGACTCTGTAAATTTGGGAAATGATTTAGGTTTAGAAGTTCACGCAGGACACGGTCTTACATTTAGATCGGCTAAAATTCTTTCAAAGATTTCTAATATAAAAGAATTTAATATTGGCCATTTTTTAATTGGAGAGTCGATTTTCATCGGTTTATCAAATTCTATCAAAAAATTTAAAAAGATTATTAAATCACGATGATATTTGGCGTTGGCGTAGACATTATTAAAATTAGTAGGATTAAGAAATCTATGAAAAAAAAAACTTTTATTTCAAGGTTATTTGCAGAAGAAGAAGTTTTAAAATGTAAAAAAAAAAATAAGAACTTTTCTAATTGTTTTGCAAAAAAATTTGCCGCAAAAGAGGCCTTTTCCAAAGCACTAGGTACTGGTATTTCACAAGGAATTAATTTTAATGAAATTATTATTTTAAATAAAAAAAATGGTAAACCGTTTATAAAATTAATTAATAAAACGAAAAAAATTGTTGAAAAAAAATTGATTAAAAAAAAATATACTATTTCATTATCTTTGTCCGATGAAGATAATTATGCAGTAGCTTTTGTTACAATATCTTTATGAAAAATAAATTTATTCATATTATTTTAGATAATTTAAAAACATTAATCGGAGCTTTGATAATTGCTTTAATAATAAGGTCTTTCATATTACAACCGTTTTATATACCTTCTTCATCAATGGAACCGACTCTACTTGTTGGGGACAGAATATTTGTTACAAAATATTCTTATGGATATAGCAAACATTCTTTTCCATTCAGTCCTAATTTTTCAAATAAACGTTTCTTTGCAAAAACTCCTCAACAAGGAGATCTTGTAGTATTTAAAACTCCAGCAGATAATAGAACCGATTATATTAAAAGGTTAATAGGTTTGCCGGGTGATATAATTCAATTTGTAAATGGAGAGCTATTTATAAATAATGTTGTTGTACCAAGAGAAGAAACAAATTTATCTGAGCCAGTTAGATGTGGAAGCTTAACAATTAACACCAAAACATTTATCGAAACACTTCCAAATGGTGTTCAACATTTAGCCTCATATAATAAAGTTGGTACATTACAAAATACCAAAAAATTTAAAGTCCCACAAAACCATTATTTTTTAATGGGAGATAATCGAGACTGTTCAAAAGATAGTAGATTTTTAAATGATGTAGGCTATGTAAAAAATCTTAATCTCGTAGGAAAAGCAAAAGTAATCTTCTTTTCAAATGATACTATGAGAGGAAGTCTGTTAAAAATTTGGAATTTACATAATTCTTTAAGAGTTAAAAGAACCTTTAAGTTCATATAATGGATAAACTAATAAAAGAATTAGAAGACATTCTTGAGCACAATTTTAAAAATAAAAAACTTTTACATACAGCCTTAACTCATAAAAGTTTAAATAATCATTTAAATAATGAAAAATTAGAATTTTTGGGAGATAGAGTCTTAGGTTTGATAATTTCTAAAACTCTTTTAGAAAAATATCCTGATGAAAAAGAGGGAATGATAGATAAAAAATTTTCAAATCTGGTAAATAAAAAAACTTGTACAGATATTGCTATAAAACTGAAAATAAAAAAATTTATTTTTTTAGGCTCATCTCATAAAAACTTAGAGAGATTAACGAATAAAATAATTAGTGATTGTCTTGAAGCTATAGTTGGAGCAATATATTTGGATAGCGGATTAAAATTTGCTGAAAAGTTTATTCTTAAAAATTGGGGTTCATATATAGATAAATCAAAAATAACTTTAATTGATTCAAAAACGAGACTACAAGAATATAGTTTAAAGAAATTTAAAAAATTACCAAAATATACCTTTTTTAAAAAAACGGGTCCTCAACATAAACCTATTTTTAAAACAGAAGTTGAAATACCCGAGTCTAAAAAGATAATTGGTATTGGCTCTTCAAAAAAAAATGCTCAACAAAATGCTGCTTCTAAACTAATTAAGATTTTAAATATATGAATTGGGAAGATGAGTGCTTTTTATTAGCAAAAAGAAAATTTAGAGAAAATGCAAACATAATAAACGTTTTTTCTCAGGACAAAGGAAAAGTTTCTGGTATTGTTTACGGTGGTAATTCTAGAAAAATAAGAAATTATTTGCAAATATCAAATAAATTATTCATTGTCCATAATTCAAAAAATGAAAATAAAATTGGTTACTTTAAAACAGAATTATTGAAACCCGTTTCTCCTTTATATTTTAATGACAAAAAAAGAACGTCAGCATTAATCTCTCTGTGTTCTATTCTTAATATTTTATTACCAGAGTCTCAACCATACAAAAATCTATATAATTCATTTGAAAAATTTGTTAGCTCAATAAATTTCGAAAATTGGATTATTTTATACATTTTTTTTGAACTAAATCTTATAAAAGATTTAGGCTATGATCCAAATTTAGATAAATTTAAAAAAGAAAATTATGATGTATCTAAAACTTTAAAAATTAAAATTGACAATTCGTTTTATGAAGTCCCTAATTTTTTAATTCTAAAAAAACTTCCAGAAAAAATATCAAATATACTTGTAAAGAAATCTCTGTATTTTACTAGAAATATTATTCAAAATAGATTTTTTATTCCAAATAATTTACAATTTCCAAAATCAAGAGTTATATTAGAGAATTATTTTAATTAAGCTATTTTATTCTTTTAGCAATATCTAATGCAAAATATGTAATTATTGCACATGCTCCAGCTCGTTTAAATGATAAAACACTTTCTATAATGGAGTCCTCATTTAATATTTTTTTTTTAATACCATCTTTGATGAGACTGTATTCACCTGAAACTTGATATGCGAGAACCGGTATATTAAAATTATCTTTTATTTTTTTAATTATATCCAAATACATCATACCAGGTTTTACAATTACCATATCTGCACCTTCTTTAATATCTAAACTTACTTCTCTGAGAGACTCCGTAGAATTTCGAAAATCCATTTGATAAGTTTTTTTATTTTTTTTCAATTTTGAATTGCTTCCTACTGCATCTCTAAAGGGTCCATAAAAAGTAGATGCATATTTTACACCATAAGATAAAACACTTATATTTTGAAAGTTATTTTTATCTAAAGCTTTTCTTATAGCCCCAACTCTACCATCCATCATGTCCGAAGGAGCTATTACATCACATCCCATTCTGACTTGAAGCAAAGCTTGTTTTATGAGTACTTTTATTGTTTCATCATTGTCTATTTCATCTTTTATTATTATCCCGTCATGTCCATGAGAAGTGTATGGATCCAAAGCTACATCACACATAATACCAATTTGAGGATATGTTTTTTTAATAAACTTTAAACTTTTACAAACTAAATTTTTAGGATTTAATGCTTCTGAACCATGTTTATCTTTTTTATTATTTGGAGTATTGGGAAATAAAGCTATCATAGGAATTTTATACTTTTTTACTTGTTTAAGAATTACTGGTAATTTATCAATTGTATATCTGTTGACACCCGGCATGGATTTAATTGGTTCAATTTTATTTTTACCTTCTCTTACAAATATAGGCAAAACCAAATCATTATTTGAAATGTTATTTTCCGATACAAGACTGCGTATCCATCTTGTTTTTCTTAATCTTCTAAGCCTGGTTTTAGGAAAAGATCCGATATTTCTCATTTTAAGCCCTGATTAGTAGTAATTTAATGCGACAAATATATTATTATAATTTTAGATAGTGTAATTTAATTAACTATTATGAGCAATATAAAACTAAAAACCATTTTCAAAACTGCATGTATTGCCTCAGACCATGCAGGCTATAAATTAAAAGAGTCTATCAAAAACTATCTTATTAGTAAAAATGTTTCAATATTTGATATCGGTCCAAATAATAACCAATCAGTTGATTATCCTGATTTCGCTAAAAGATTAAGTAATAGAATCAGATTAAAAAAAAGCGATGTGGGAATATTAGTTTGTGGCTCTGGAACCGGTATGGCCATAAGTGCTAATAAAATCAAATCAATTAGAGCGGCCGTATGTTATAATTTGAAGTCTACAAGATTGTCTAGACAGCATAATAATGCTAATATAATTGCATTAGGATCAAGATTAACAAATAAAAAATTATCCTTTAAATTAGTTGAGACTTTTCTCAAAACCAAATTTGAAGGTGGGAGACACTTAAGAAGGATAAAAAAAATTTAATATGTCTACAGCATTCAAATTAAATAAATACCTAAACAGTTTCTTTAAATTAAATTTAAAAGACATCGATAAGGAATTGTATAACTCAATCGAAAAAGAATTCTCAAGACAACAAAATCATATCGAATTAATTGCCTCTGAAAATATAGTTTCTAAAGCTGTTCTTGAAGCGCAAGGTTCTGTTTTAACTAATAAATATGCAGAAGGTTATCCAGGCAAAAGATATTATGGTGGTTGTGAACATGTTGATATTTCAGAAAATTTAGCAATTGAGAGAGCAAAAAAATTATTTGATTGTAAATTTGCAAATGTACAACCTCATTCGGGTGCACAGGCAAATGGTGCTGTCTATTTAGCTTTATTAAAACCAGGAGACACAACTCTTGCAATGAGTTTAAATTCTGGCGGACATTTAACTCACGGTGCTAAGCCAGCTCAATCAGGAAAATGGTTTAATGCTTTACACTATGAAGTTAATAAAGAGACAGGTCTTATAGATTACGAAAGTGTAGAAAAAATAGCTATAGAAAATAAACCTAAGTTAATCATTGCAGGTGGTAGTGCCTATTCAAGAATTATAAACTTTAAAAAATTTAGAGAAATTTGTGATAAAGTAGGTGCTTATCTACTTGTCGATATGGCTCATTTTTCTGGTTTAGTTGCAGGAGGCGCGTATCCTAACCCAACTAAATATGCTGATGTCGTAACTTCAACTACTCACAAAGTTTTGAGGGGTCCTCGAGGTGGAATTATTCTTACAAATAAAGAAGATCTAATTAAGAAATTTAATAGTGCAATTTTTCCTGGGTTGCAAGGAGGTCCATTGATGCATGTAATAGCAGCTAAAGCAGTTTGTTTCAAAGAAGCTTTGTCAGATGATTTTAAGGAATATACAAAAAATGTAATCAACAATGCAAAGATACTTTCTGATAAATTAAGCGAAAAAGGTTTTAAAATTTTTTCAGGTGGTACAGACACACATTTAATGTTAATTGATTTAAGATCTTTTGGTGTTAATGGTAAAGATGCTCAAGCTTCATTGGGTAGGGCTAATATTACTTGTAATAAAAATGGTATTCCTTTTGACAGTGAAATTCCCATGATAACCTCTGGAATAAGATTAGGTACACCAGCTTGCACCACAAGAGGTTTTGGGCCCGAGGAGTTCAAATTAGTTGGTAATTTAATTTTTAAAGTAATAGATGGTCTAAGCAAAAATAAAGAAGATAACTCAAAAATAGAAAAAGAAGTTCAAAAAGAAATAATTGAACTTTGTTCTTCTTTTCCTATATATAGTAGTTAAGATATTTATGCTTTGTCCATTTTGTAGAGAAAAAGATACATCTGTAGTAGACTCCCGGCCAACAGAAGACGGTACAGCGATAAGAAGAAGAAGATTGTGTGGATGTGATAGAAAAGAGAGATTCACTACTTTTGAACGTGTTCAATTTCAAGAATTAACAGTGATTAAAGGAAATGGAAAAAGAGAGCCATTTGACAGAGATAAAATATCAAAATCTATAAGAATCGCCACAAGAAAAAGGCCTATCGACTCTGAAACTATAGAGAAATTTATATCAAAAATTGTAAGGAATCTTGAGGGGCTTGGCGAAAGCGAAATTCCAACACCGACCATAGGAAAATTTATTATGGATGGTCTCTCAGCATTAGATAAAGTTGCTTATGTTAGATTTGCTTCTGTTTATAAGAATTTTAAGGAAGCAAAAGATTTTGAAGAATTTGTAGGCAATATTGATGAAAATAAATCATAATTATTTTTCAGAACTCGCATTTAATTTAGCGGAAAACAATTTAGGAAAAACAAAAAAAAACCCTTCGGTGGGTTGCGTTATTGTCAAAAATAATAGTGTCATTAGCTCAGGTATTACATCAATTAATGGTAGACCTCATGCTGAATATAATGCTTTAAATCAAAATTTAAATTTTAATGGTTCAAATATGTACGTGACTTTAGAACCTTGCACGCATTATGGTTTGACACCGCCTTGTACTGATATTATTAAAAAAAAGAAAATTAAAAAAGTTTATTATTCTTTTAATGATCCTGATCCAAGGATAAATAATAAAACAAACAACCATTTTAAAAGAATAAATAAGTCTAAAAAGATCAAATCTAAATTTGCTAGTTTTTATGAAAGTTATTTTTACAATAAAAAGAATAAATTTCCTTTAATTGATGGTAAATTAGCGGTTTCAAAGGATTACTTTACTATAAATATGAAATCAAAATGGATTACTAATATAAGATCAAGACAAGTAAAACATTTAATTAGATCAAAATATGACTGTATAATCTCTACATCAGAAACAATAAATAGCGATGATGCTTTATTAAACTGTAGAATTCATGGACTAGATAACAACAAACCAGATTTAATTATTATTGATAGACACTTAAAATTAAAAAAAAAACTAAAATTATTTAGTTTTTCAAAAAAAAGAAAAATATTTTTATTTACATGTAGTAAAAATAAGAAGAGGTGGGCTTTTTTTAAAAAAAAAAATATAAAAATTTTAAGTTTGAAAAAACTAGAAACGCGAGATGATTTTGATAGGCTTTTTAAAAAGATTTTTCAACTTGGTAAAGGAAGAGTGTTAATCGAGACAGGACTAGTTTTCCTTAATAAACTATTTGAATTTAATTTTTTAAACAACTTATACCTCTTCAAAACAAAAGATAATTTAGGTCGTAAAGGATTTAATAAAGCTAGTTCTATTTTTATAAAAAAGTTAAAGCTAAAAAAAAACATTAATGTGAATTTAGAAAAAGATAAATTATTTAAGATAAGGATAAAAAAATGTTTAACGGAATAATTTATAATGTCGGTACTGTTAAGATAATAAAAAATAATCCAAAAAGTAAATTGATTGCAATTAAATCAGATTTAAGACTTAAGAAAAATGAGATTGGTTCATCAATTAATTGTAATGGTGTATGTCTTACCTTAACAAATATTAATAAAGGATTAATATATTTCTATGTCTCTAATGAAACAATAAAAAGATCAAATTTTAAATACGTCAAAGTCGGTAATAAAGTCAATTTAGAAAAATCATTAACTTATGGTCAAAAATTATCAGGCCACTTTACTCAAGGACACGTCGATACTACTGCTAAAGTAAAATCTATTACATTTATAGACAAATCTTGGTCAATTTGTCTTCAAATATATAATAAAAGTTTTTTAAAATATTTAGTTGAAAAAGCTTCAATTTCCATTAATGGAGTTTCTCTTACTATTTCTAAAGTTTCAAATAAAAGAATTTATTTAAATATAATTCCTCATACATTAAAACTCACAAATTTAAAAAATCTGAAAATTAATGACTTTGTAAATGTAGAATTAGATATATTCGGAAAATATATATATAAATATTCTAGCTAAAATGGTGAAAAAAATATTCTCAAACATACCATCAATAATTAAAGATGCTAAAAGAGGCAAAATGTTTATTTTAGTTGACGATAAGAACAGAGAGAACGAGGGGGATCTTATTATACCTGGCTCCAAGTGTAATTCTAAAGTGATAAATTTTATGGCCAAACATGGAAGAGGTTTGATCTGTCTAGCCTTAACCAAAAAACAAATTGAAAGGCTTAAACTTCCTTTGATGTCTCAAATAAATAGATCAAGAATGCAAACAGCTTTTACAGTATCAATTGAAGCTAAAAAAGGAATTTCAACAGGCATTTCTGTTTTTGATAGAGCTAAAACTATTAGAGTTGCAATAAATGAAAATTCCTCAAAAAAAGATATTGTTTCACCTGGTCATGTGTTTCCCTTAGTTGCAAGGAACGGTGGTGTTCTAGAGAGAGCAGGTCACACAGAGGCATCAATAGATATTTCTAAACTATCAAAATTAAACCCAAGCTCTGTAATATGCGAAGTGATGAATGAAGATGGGAGAATGGCAAGGCTTAATGATCTTGTAAAATTTTCTAAAAAGCACAAAATTAAGATTGCTTCTATTGCAGATTTAATAGCCTATAGGTTAAAAAATGAAAAACTAATTTACAGAAGCTATACAAAAAGTCTACCAATAACCAAACAGAACTCTATACAGTTAAGTATTTTTAAAAATAAATTGGATAAGTTTGAAAGCTACGTTATTTCAAAAGGAAAATTTAATAAATCTAAACCAGTTCCAATTCGCGTAGTATCCAAAAAAATTAGCAGATTTGATTTAATTAGAAATAATGAAATAAAAAAAAATATAAGACTCTTATCAAAATATAAAAATTTCTTATTAGTTATAATTAATAATCAAATGAATAAAGTTAATAAAAATGAAACAGATATTACATTAAGATATTATGGACTTGGAGCGCAAATAATTAAAGATTTTAAAGTAAAAAGTATGATACTGCTTTCAAGAACAAAAAAAAAAATAATAGGATTAGAAGGTTTTGGTCTGAAAATAAAAAAACAAATTATTATTAAATGAAAAAAATTTTAATTATAAACGCAAATTATTATGACAATATAACAAATAAACTTGTAGGATCTTCATATAAAATTTTAAAAAAAAATAAATTTAAAATTAGTTTAATTAATGTGCCAGGAGTTTTTGAAATACCAATTACTGTAAGAAAAAATATTAAAAAATTTGATGCTTTTATAGCTCTTGGATGTGTAATTAGAGGAAAAACTCCACATTTCGATTTAATTTGCAAATCTACATTTGAATCGATTTTGAATTTATCAATTACTTACAATAAACCTATAGGAAATGGAATAATTACTGCTTTCAACATAAATCAAGCTAAGGAAAGATGCGGTTTAATTAAATCTGACAAACCCAATAAAGGATTGGAAGCCACTAAAGCAGTGTTGTCCATTTTAAATAATGGACCAAAAAAAATATAATAATTCATCACCAAGAATTAAGATTATTCAAAAAATTTATAATGCATTATTGAATCCAGATTCAAAAATAGATTTCCCAAAAAACCAGTATAAAAAATTCATAAAAGATGTAGTGCTTGGTACTTTAGAGAGATCTGAATTAATTGTGGAAACTATTAAAAAGCATTTAGGTAGTGACATAAATTTAGATAAGACTGACAAATTATTAAAAATAATACTATTTGCAGCTATTTTTGAGTTGATGTTTAAGCATAATAATCCAAAAAAGGTTATAATCAGTGAATATTTATTGGCCTCAGAGTTTTTTTTAGAAAAAGTCCAAATAGGTTATTTAAACGCTATTTTGGATAAATTATCGAGAGTTTTAAGAAAAGGTGAATAAATTTTTAAAATATATTAACTTTAGCTTGCGTTTTTAATTTTTTTTTGGCATTTATCCGTCAATATCAATGAGTAATTATTTAGAACTTCTTTACCTTATTTCATTTACCGGAATTTTAGCGGTTGCTTATAGCTATCTTCTATCTGGTCAAATATTAGCTGCAAGTGCAGGTAATACTCGTATGCAAGAAATTGCCGAAGCTATTCAGATAGGTGCCAAAGCTTATTTAAATAGACAATATAAAACTATTGCCATTGTAGGAGTAATTGTACTTGCAATAGTTACATATTTTTTTAGTTTTTTAGTCGGATTGGGATATTTTATTGGAGCATTTCTCTCCGGTGTAGCAGGTTATGTAGGAATGCTAATTTCAGTTAAAGCAAATGTTAGAACTGCTGAGGCATCAAGGCACAGTTTACAGTCTGGTTTGACTATTGCTTTTAAGTCTGGAGCAATTACAGGTTTATTAGTTGCAGGTTTAGCATTACTAGCTATAACAATCTATTATATAATCTTAATCAATTTAAATGTAGACAATCGAGAAATTATAAATGCTCTCGTTGCTCTTGGATTTGGCGCATCTTTAATATCTATTTTTGCTAGACTTGGGGGAGGAATTTTTACAAAAGGTGCCGACGTTGGTGCTGATTTAGTGGGAAAAGTCGAAGCTGGAATTCCAGAGGATGACCCGAGAAATCCAGCTGTTATTGCTGATAATGTAGGTGATAATGTTGGTGATTGTGCTGGCATGGCCGCAGATTTATTTGAGACATATGCAGTTACAATTGTTGCTACGATGGTTTTAGCCTCAATATTTTCTCCTCAAGATTACAATTTAATGATTTATCCATTAGCGATCGGGGGAGCTTGTATAATTACTTCTATAATTGGAACTTGGTTTGTAAAACTTGGAAAAAGTAAAAGTATCATGGGAGCTTTGTATAAAGGCTTTATAGTAACAGCAATTACATCTTTACTAATAATGTATCCAATTACAGATGCAATTATTGGAATAAAATCTACGTATAATAATAATGCAGGAGCAATATTTTCTGGCTTAGATCTTTACATTTGTGGTGTGGTTGGTTTTATAATTACAGGTTTATTAATTTGGGTAACAGAATATTATACAGGAACTGATTATAGACCTGTTAAATCAGTTGCTAAATCATCGACTACAGGTCATGGAACAAACGTTATTCAAGGTTTAGCTGTATCGATGGAGGCAACAGCTGTTCCAGCATTAATAATAGTCGCTGGAATATTATATACTAATAGTTTAGCAGGTTTATATGGTATAGCCATTGCAGTCACTGCTATGCTTGCGCTCACGGGTATGGTAGTTGCTTTAGATGCTTATGGCCCAGTTACTGATAATGCCGGAGGAATAGCTGAAATGTCTAAACTACCTAAAAATGTCAGAAAGACTACTGATGCTTTGGATGCAGTTGGAAATACTACTAAAGCTGTTACAAAAGGTTATGCAATAGGCTCAGCTGGTTTAGGAGCTCTAGTTCTTTTTGCGGCATATACGGAAGATATTAAATATTTCTCAGGAGTTGCTGGTTCTGCACTACAAGGAGTAGATGTAACTTTTGACTTGTCAAATCCTTTTGTTGTAGCAGGTTTATTAATAGGAGGTATGTTGCCATATTTATTTGGTTCAATGGGTATGCAAGCAGTTGGTAGAGCCGGCGGCTCTGTAGTTATTGAAGTAAGAAGACAATTTAAAAAGATTCCTGGTATTATGAAGGGCAAAAGAAAACCTGATTACGGTAGGTTAGTTGATTTATTAACTAAAGCTGCAATTAAAGAAATGATAATTCCATCCTTATTACCAGTTTTATCACCTATAGTTCTTTATTTTGTTATTTTACAAATAGGCGGTATTGAAGCTGCCTTATCCTCTTTAGGCGCAATGTTATTAGGAGTTATTATTACCGGCTTATTTGTAGCTGTATCAATGACAGCTGGCGGTGGAGCATGGGATAATGCCAAAAAGTACATTGAAGATGGTAATTTTGGCGGGAAAGGATCTGATGCTCATAAATCTGCTGTTACGGGAGATACAGTTGGTGATCCTTATAAAGATACAGCTGGTCCTGCTGTTAACCCAATGATTAAAATTACCAATATAGTAGCTCTTTTGCTTTTGGCTGTAATTGCACATTAAATTACTTATTACGATACATTTTTTCCTTGATACTTGTGAGTAATTTTTCAACAAAACTTTTTTGAGTTAGCTCATTTTGAGTTTCACGATTTGAAAACTTTAATCTTTTTTTGTCATTTTTATCTAAAAAAATTTTTTTCTCCAATATGCCATATTTATTAAAGCTTAAAACTAAAACATTATTTGACTTAAGAATATTTTGACCTAATTTATGATATTCACCTTTGGTAAGAACTCTTTCAATATAAATCCAGTCATTATTATTGTTTATAGATTTCGTGTGAGGTTGTCCTATAATGCGAATCACGTCGTTTTTATTAGTTTTATTTAATTCAAGTTTCTCTGATCTATTTTTTAAGAAAACTATTCCGTGGTTTTTTGATGGTTCTTGTAATTTGCATGCATTTAAAATAACTAATATAAAAAATGCAAACAAACTAATATGATTTTTAAATTTAAAAAAAAACATTCTAACTTGTATAATACATTACTATCTCTTTCTAGAAATATTTTTTTTTATAAAGAAATAAAATTAAATGATAGTTTTGAAACAAGGATTTATTTAATGTTTTTTCACTTTTCAATTATGATGCTAATTTCAAAACAAAAAGGTAAAAAATTTGATCAGGACGAGTATGATCTATTTTTCAACAATATAGAAAATAATTTGAGAGAATTAGGATTTGGCGATATTTCTGTTAATAAAAAAATGAAAGATTTGAATAAAATACTTTATGACATTTTACTTAAATTTAATATAGAGACCTACAATTCGTTTAAAATAAATGAAAAGGTTGTTTTTAAGTATTTTAATGAGTTTAATGATAATAAATCCAAGAAATATGAAGATTTTGAAAGTTATTTTGTTAAATATTATAAATTTTGTTTTGATCAACCTTATGAAAATATGATAAAAGCCGCAATAGAATTTAAATAGATTTATGGCAGTACCAAAAAGAAAAACCTCAATTTCAAAAAAAAGGATGAGAAGATCCCATCATAAATTATCTTCTGTTAATATTGTTGAAGATAAAAAAAGTGGCGAATATAAGCTTTCTCATCATATTGATCTTAAATCCGGATATTATAACGGTAAAAAAATCTTAGATATTTAGAAATTAATAATGATAAAAAAAATAACTATTGCGATTGATGCAATGGGAGGGGACGACTCTCCTGATAAAACCATTCATGGAGTTAGTTTATTTTTAAAGAATAACAAACAGAATAATGATATTTCCATAAATTTATTTGGTGATGAAAAAAAAATTAAAGAAAAATTATTAAAATATAATATAAGATCTGATGCAATCAAAGTAATTCATACTTCTTCGGTTGTTTCAGATGAAGAGACCCCTTTAACAGCTGTAAAAAATTCAAAAAACACAAGTATGTGGAATTGTATAAAGTCTCAAATAGACGGAGACTCAGATATAAGTCTATCAGCAGGAAATACTGGCGTTCTTCTCGTAATATCAAGAATGATTTTAAAAATGATGGATGATGTAAGCAAGCCTGCTCTAGCAGGTCTTTGGCCAAACAACAAAGGAATGAATGTAGTTTTAGATTTAGGCGCCAACATCGAGTGTGATGATAATAATCTTGTTGATTTTGCTGAATTAGGATCTGCTTTATATAAGTCATTATTTATCAATGAACAACCTAAGGTGAGTTTGCTTAATGTTGGCTCCGAAGAAATTAAAGGAACAGAAACTCTCAAAAAAACTTTTAAAAGACTATCAAATTTAAGTGGTGAGAATAATTTTTTATTTAAAGGATATATTGAAGGAAATCAGATTATGTCAGGTGAGTCTAATGTAATTATTACTGATGGATTCACTGGAAATATTGCTTTAAAAACAGCAGAAGGTACTGCTAAATATATAACTGATCATCTTAAGTTAACATTGACAGAAAATTTTTTAACAAAAATATCTTTATTATTTTCTTATTTTTCATTAAGAAAGTTTAAAGACAGATTAGATCCAAGAAAATATAATGGCGCTATTTTTTTAGGCCTTAATGGCCCCGTCGTTAAAAGTCATGGCGGAATTGATGCATTGGGTTTCTATCATTCTATCGATTTATGTTATAAGATAGTGAAAGGAAATTTGATGAAACAAATTCAAAATAATTTAAGTCATTTAAAAAGTGACAACTAATAAACTTAAAAAAGAAGACCTTGTAAAAAGCTTAGTTAAAA
>CACNFS010000012.1 GCA_902619835.1 uncultured Pelagibacteraceae bacterium
GAATGGAAAAATTTAATAATCTAAAATCAATACCATCATATTTATCATTACAAAATATTGATACTGATATGATTATCCCTAAACAATTTTTAAAAACTATTAAAAGAACAGGTTTAGGAAAAAGTCTGTTCTATGAAATGCGATATGATGAAAAAGGAAACAAAATTTCAGATTTTATTCTAAACAAGGAACCATATAACAAATCTAAAATTCTTTTAGCTGGCAAAAATTTTGGATGCGGTTCATCCAGAGAGCACGCCCCATGGGCCCTTTCTGATTTTGGTATAAAAAGTGTAATAAGCTCGAGTTTTGCAGACATTTTTTACAATAATTGTTTTAAAAATGGAATTCTTCCAATTAAGATCGACGAAAAAATTGTCGTTGAGTTAGCTGAGTATTGTAAGAGGAAAGAAGAAATTGAAATAAGTTTAGAAAAGCAAGAAATAAAATATGGAAATAAAGTTGCAAAGTTCGAACTAGATCCTTTTAAAAAGAAATGTTTGATGGAAGGACTAGATGATATAGCCCTGTCAATGGAAAAAATTTCTAAAATAGATGACTATGAAAAAAAATTACAAAATACAAAACCTTGGGTTTTGAATAATGGGTAAAACTAGGAAAATTTTACTTTTACCTGGTGATGGTATAGGTCCAGAGGTAATTGCAGAGGTAAGAAAAATTTTAGAATGGATGAATAAAACAAAATCTTTAGATTTTGTTTTAAGCCAGGAGTTGATAGGAGGTGCATCTATTGATGTAAATAAGGTTCCTATTACCGACGAAGTTTTTTATAAATCATTAGAATCGGATGCCGTCATATTAGGCGCGTGCGGTGGACCTAAATGGGATAATTTGGAATTTTCAAAAAAACCAGAGAGAGCCCTTTTAAAACTTAGAAAAGAACTAAAACTATTCGCAAATTTAAGACCAGCAATTTGTTTCAAACAATTAGTTGATTCTTCATCTCTCAAACCAGAAATTGTATCAGGTTTGGATATCATGATAGTAAGAGAATTAACTGGTGGAATTTACTTTGGTGAACCACGAGGCATCGAACCAATGGAAAATAATCAAAGGAAAGGTGTTAACACACATACTTACACAACATCAGAAATTCATAGAATTGCTCGTGTAGCCTTTGATTTAGCAAAAAGAAGAAGAAACAAAGTTACGTCTTGTGAAAAATCAAATGTAATGGAAGCAGGAGTGTTATGGAGAGAAGAAGTTCAGAAAATTAAAGATGAAGAGTTTCAAAAAGTTGAGCTTAATCATATGCTAGCTGATAACTGTGCTATGCAACTTTTAAGGTATCCAAAACAGTTTGACGTAATATTAGCTGATAATTTGTTTGGTGATATGCTGTCCGACGAAGCTGCAATGTTAACTGGTTCTCTTGGACTTTTACCCTCTGCCTCGCTAGGTTCAAAAGATAAAAACGGGAAAACTAGATCTCTTTACGAACCTGTTCACGGTTCAGCCCCAGATATTGAAGGCAAAAATATAGCAAATCCTATTGCTACCATTTTAAGTTTATCAATGGCTTTAAGATATTCTTTAGACCTTAGTAAAGAAGCCGACCAAATTGATAAAGCAGTAGAAAGCGTTCTTGACGAGGGATTAAGAACTAAAGATATAATGTCAAAAAATATGAAAGAGGTTTCCACCTCTGACATGGGAGATGCAATTATTGCAAAATTGAAATAAAGTAGATCATTATGAATTTTGCAATAATTGGTGCTTCAGGTAATGTTGGAAGAAAAACGATTGAAATTTTAGAAAAATCTAAAATTAAACTTAATAATCTTTTTCTAGTAGCTTCATCAAAAAGTGCAGGAAAAAAAATAAAATTTAGAAATAAAGAGATCGAGATTGAGGTTTTAGAAAATTATGATTTTGCTAAAGCACAAATTACTTTTTTTGCAGCAGGAAGCAAAATTGCGAAAGAATGGGCACCAAAAGCATCAAAAAAAACGATTATAATTGATAACTCGAGTTATTTTAGAATGCAAAAAGATGTTCCACTTGTTGTTTCAGAAGTTAATCCTGAAGCACTTAGTAAACATAAAAATATTATTTCAAATCCAAACTGCTCAACAATGCAAATGGTTTTAGCATTAAAACCTTTACATGATGAGTACAAAATTAAAAGAGTAGTAGTCTCAACTTACCAAGCTGTATCTGGTGCAGGTAGATCGTCAATGGATGAACTCTTTGATCAATCAAAAAAACATTTAGAGGGAAAAAAAATTAATTCCCAAAACTTTACAAAACAAATAGCGTTTAATTTGATACCTCATATAGATGATTTTGAAAAAGATGGTTATACAAAAGAAGAATTGAAAATGACTAATGAGACAAAAAAAATTTTAGATGATGAAATTGAAGTCACAGCAACATGCGTAAGGGTTCCCGTGAAAACAGGGCATTCAGAGTCAATTAATATTGAATTTGAAAACCTTTATGACTTTGAAAATATAATTAAGATTCTTCGAACAGCTCCTGGATGTAAAGTTGTTGATGAAAGAAAAGATGGGGGTTATATAACTCCTATAGAAGCCGAAGGTGACTATACAACTTTTATTTCTAGAATTAGAAAGGACAATTCCAATATTAAAGCTATAAATTTGTGGGTAGTTTCCGACAATTTATTAAAAGGAGCGGCTTTAAATACAGTTCAAATAGCAGAGACTTTGATGAAAAAAATATAACTTTAGGTTATAAGTCAAATATGGAAAATAATAATCCACTAAGTCCTCATCTTCAAATTTATAAATGGCAGATATCCTCTTTGCTATCCATTACTCATAGAATAGTTGGTGTAATCAATTTTTTTGCAGTAATTTTAATTTGTTTTTGGGTAATATTTATAACTTTTGGTCAAAATAATTATTCTTCTTTAAATGTTTTTTTAAATACTAGTTTAGGAAAATTTTTTGTTATTTCATTATGTTGGACTTTTAGCTTTCACATTTTAAATGAATTAAGACATTTAGTTTGGGATGCTGGATATGGGTTTGATTTAAAAGTAGCAAAAATTACAGGTATGATTGTTTTCTTTGGTTCATTTATACTAACAATTTTATTTTATATTATAGGGAGAAATCTTTTTTAAATGCATACATCTACAAAAAAAATGGCTTTTTACTAAAATTAGTTCATCAATTTTGATCCCTTTGATGGCTTGGTTTTTAATAAATTTTGTTTCAATTTATGATAAGAATCATTCTCAAATACTAATTTTTTTTTCTGAACAACCGTCAAAAATATTATTTTCATTATTCATAATTATTGCTTTCTTTTTTTCAGCATTAACAATAAGTGAGATTTTTGAGGATTATTTACATGATGAGAAAATCAAATATGTCGCAAATAAAGCGCTATATTTATTTGCTATACTACTTCCACTTTTAACAATTATAAGTATATATAATCTTAATTAAATGAATGCATATAAAATTATAGATCATGAATACGATGTCGTAGTTCTTGGAGCCGGTGGGTCTGGTTTAAGAGCCGCCGTTGGATTATCGGAGGCAGGTTTAAAAACTGCTTGTATATCAAAAGTGTTTCCAACTCGAAGCCACACATCAGCAGCTCAAGGAGGTATTTCTGCAGCTCTAGGGAACATGGGTGAAGATGATTGGAGATGGCACATGTATGACACAGTAAAAGGCTCTGATTGGCTTGGCGATCAAGATGCAATTGAGTATTTGTGCAAAGAAGCTCCAAGAGCAGTTGTTGAACTAGAGAGGTATGGTGTACCTTTTAGCAGAACAGACGATGGAAAAATTTATCAAAGACCTTTTGGTGGTATGACAAAAAATTATGGTAACGGTACAGCTCAAAGAACATGTGCAGCAGCTGATAGAACAGGTCATGCAATTTTACATACCTTGTATGGGCAAGCATTAAAACAAAATACTGAATTTTTTATTGAGTACTTTGCTTTAGATTTAATTATGAAAAATGGTGAATGCAAAGGAGTGATTGCTTGGAATTTAACAGATGGGACAATTCACAGATTTAGGTCTCATATTACTATAATTGCTACTGGGGGGTACGGTAAAGTTTATTATTCAGCTACATCTGCTCATACTTGCACAGGTGATGGTAACGCTATGGTCTTAAGAGCTGGTTTACCTTTACAAGATATGGAGTTCGTTCAGTTTCATCCTACTGGGATTTATGGTGTGGGCTGTTTGATAACAGAAGGAGTCAGAGGGGAAGGTGGATTTTTAGTTAATGGCAAAGGAGAAAGGTTTATGGAAAGATATGCACCTAATGCAAAAGATTTAGCATCTCGAGACGTTGTTAGCAGATCTATGGAAATGGAAATAAATGAAGGAAGAGGTGTAGGAAAAAATAAAGATCATATAAATCTCCATTTAGATCACATAGATAAAAAAGTTATAGATGAGAGACTTCCAGGAATTTCAGAGGCTGCCAAAACATTTGCTAATGTTGATGTTAGTAAAGAGCCAATACCAGTTGTGCCTACAGTACATTATAATATGGGTGGTATTCCAACAAATTATAAGGCTGAAGTATTAACACTTAATGGTTCAGAAAAAACTGTTCCCGGTTTAATGGCGATAGGTGAAGCTGCTTGTGTCTCAGTTCATGGAGCGAATAGATTGGGTTCCAATTCTCTTATAGACTTAGTTGTTTTTGGAAGAGCTGCAGCTAAAAGAGCGGCTGAAATCATCAAACCAGGGAGTCCACATGAAGAAGTTTCAAAATCAGAAACGGATAAATGCTTACAAAGATTTGATAAAATTAGAAATTCTGATGGATCTACAAAAACCTCAGAGCTAAGATTACAAATGCAAAAAACTATGCAGTCAAAATGCGCCGTATTTAGAACAGAAAAAACTTTAAAGGAAGGTGTAGATCAAATAAGAGCGCCTTATGAGGGTATGAGCGACATTTCAGTTAAAGATAAATCTTTGCTATTTAATACTGATTTAGTAGAAACTTTGGAATTTGAAAATTTGATAAGTCAAGCATTAACAACTATGGACTCGGCTTATAATAGAAAAGAAAGCAGAGGGGCACACGCTAGAGAAGACTTTGCTAAAAGAGATGACAAAAATTTTATGAAACATACCTTAGCTTGGCAAAACGGAAAAAAAGTTGAAATTAAATATAGAGACGTTCATTCAAGAACCCTAACAAATGATGTTCAATATTTTCCACCTAAGGAGAGAGTTTACTAATAATGGCACAATTTAGCCTACCGCAAAATTCTAAAATTGAGGTAGGTAATTACTTCAAAGATAAAACCAACTCAAAAAATCTTAGAAAAATAAATGTATATAGATGGGATCCCTCAACAGGAAAAAACCCAAGGATTGATACATTTGAAGTTGATATGGATAATTGTGGTCCGAAAGTTTTAGATATTTTATTTAAGATTAAAAATGAAATAGACCCATCGTTAACTTTTAGGAGGTCTTGTGCTCATGGTGTCTGCGGATCTTGTGCAATGAATATTGATGGCGTAAATGGTCTAGCATGTATTAAATCTCACTCAGACACAAACGGAGATCTAAATATATACCCTTTACCTCATTTAAGAGTTGTGAAAGATTTGATTGGAGATTTAACAACTTTATATAAACAATACGAGTCTATTCAACCTTGGTTAAAAGTTGATCAAACTGGCCAAGAGAAAACTGAATTAAAACAATCACAGAAAGATAGAGAAAAATTAGATGGATATTACGAGTGTATCCTATGTGCTTGTTGTTCTACATCTTGCCCGAGTTATTGGTGGAATGGTGATAAATATTTAGGACCAGCTGTGTTGCTACAGGCATATCGATGGATTAATGATAGTAGAGATGGTGATAAAAAAGAAAGACTGAAGAAAGTTGCTGATGAATTGAAGTTATATAGATGTCATACCATAATGAATTGCACAAATTCGTGCCCGAAAGGCCTTAATCCTGCAAAAGCTATTGGCTCAATTAAAAAAATGCTTGCAACAAGCTAAAAGCTTATTTATTCAATTACATCATGAACACAATTCATCATTTCGTTAATGGTAAAAAATTTTCCGGCGATTCTAAAAGAGTTGGTAAAGTATTCAATCCTGCAACTGGCGAACAAAGCGCTGAAGTTAAATTAGCATCAACCCAAGATGTAAATAATGCTGTTGATAATGCAAAAAAAGCTTTTGAAACTTGGTCTAATAAGCCTCCGCTACAAAGAGCAAGAGTAATGTTTAAATTTAAAGAGTTGATAGAGAAAAATTCAGATGAATTGACTAAGATAATAGTTTCAGAACATGGAAAAGTTTATGAAGATGCAAAAGGATCACTCACAAGAGGCTTAGAAGTTGTTGAATACGCATGTGGAATACCTCAAATGTTAAAAGGTGAATTTACAGAAAATGTTGGATCAAATGTTGACAGCTGGTCTATTAGACAGCCATTAGGAGTTTGTGCTGGAATAACTCCTTTTAATTTCCCAGCAATGGTGCCTATGTGGATGTTTCCTATGGCAATTGCTTGCGGTAATACTTTTGTTCTAAAGCCTTCCGAAAAAGACCCCTCATGTTCAATTAAATTAGCAGAATTATTGAAAGAGGCTGGATTGCCAGATGGTGTTTTGAATATAGTAAACGGAGATAAAGAAGCAGTTGATGCACTTATTAAAAATAAAGATGTAGTTGCTATGAGTTTTGTTGGATCAACACCGATAGCAAAATATATTTATGAAAATTGTGCTAAAAATGAAAAAAGAGTTCAGGCTTTGGGAGGTGCAAAAAATCACTGTGTTGTCATGCCAGATTGTGACTTAGAACAAGCAGTCAATGGACTTATGGGGGCTGCTTATGGTTCAGCAGGAGAAAGATGTATGGCGCAATCTGTTGCTGTAGCTGTTGGTAGTATTGGAGATCAATTAGTAAGCTTATTATCAAAAAAAGTTGAAGCATTAAAAGTTGGCCCAGGAATGGATAAGCAATCAGAAATGGGACCTCTCGTTACAAAAGAACATTTAGCAAAAGTTAAAGATTATGTGGATATAGGCGTTAAAGAGGGCGCCAAACTAGTTGTTGATGGTAGAAATTTCAAAATTCAAGGATATGAAAAAGGATATTATATTGGAGGTTGTTTATTTGATCACGTTTCAAAAAACATGAGAATATACAAAGAGGAAATATTTGGACCAGTTTTGTCTGTTGTAAGAGCAAAAAATTTTGATGAAGCGCTCAGCCTTGTAAACGATCATGAATTTGGAAATGGTGTAAGTATTTTTACGAGAGACGGGGACTCTGGAAGAACATTTTCAAGTAAAGCAAAAATAGGAATGGTAGGAATAAATATTCCAATTCCAGTTCCAATGGCATTCCATAGTTTTGGAGGCTGGAAACGATCTTTGTTTGGTGATCAACATATGCATGGACCCGAAGGAGTAAGATTTTATACAAAACTGAAAACTATTACTTCTAGATGGCCATCAGGATCAAGAACAGACCCTGAATTCGTTATGCCAACTATGAAATAGATTAATATGAAAAAAAAAATAACATTAATCGGTGCGGGCCAGATAGGTGGAACTTTAGCTCATTTGATATCTCTTAAAGAACTAGCGGATGTAGTTTTATTTGATATTGCCTCTGGCGTAGCAAAAGGTAAAGCTTTAGATATTGCTCAATCTTCTCCAGTAAGTAAATTTAATATAAATATAATTGGAACTGATAATTATGAAGACACAAAAAACTCTGACGTAATAATAATAACAGCTGGAGTTCCAAGAAAACCAGGCATGACAAGAGATGATTTATTAGGAATTAATCTAAAGATAATCAAACAAGTTGCTGAAGGTATAAAAAATACCTCTCCAAACGCCTTTGTCATATGTATCACGAACCCCTTAGATGTTATAGTAATGGCATTACAAAAGTACTCAGGTTTACCAAAAAATAAGGTCGTGGGCATGGCCGGCATATTAGATTCTTCTAGGTTTATATATTTTCTTTCAGAGGAGCTTAAAGTTTCAGTACAAAAAATTAAATCATTTGTACTTGGTGGACATGGAGACTCCATGGTAGCAATGTTAGGCTCAACCCAAGTAAATGGAAAAAATATAATGGATTTAGTCAAAGATGGCGAATTAGACAAAGAAAAACTAGATAGTATTGTTGAGAGAACCAAAAAAGGAGGAGCTGAAATAGTAAAATATTTAGAAAAAGGTTCAGCTTTTTATGCACCAGCTGCATCAGGTGTAGAAATGGCTGAAAGTTATTTAAAAGATTTAAAAAAACAACTTCCGTGTGCTGCATATCTTAACGGTGAATATAATGTTAAAAATTTGTACGCCGGTGTTCCTGTAATAATTGGAAAAAATGGCGTTGAAAGAATTGTTGAAATTCCACTCTCGCCAACTGAAAGAAACGATTTCAATAATTCAATTAGATCAGTACAGGAGCTATTCAATGCAGCAAAAAAAATAGATACTAGTCTTGAATAAAATTAAAAATCTAATTAACAACAAATTTACATTTATAACATTAGTAATATTTTCTTCTTTATTTTTTACTTTTTTCTCAGGTTATAGGGGAATTTTTCCAATTGATAGTTTTTTAATATTTGACGCAGGATTTAAAGTATTAAACAACTTTTATCCTTTTAAAGATTACTGGACTATTACCGGCCCATTCTTAGACTATATTCAATTTTTATTCTTTAAAATATTTGGAGTTAGCTGGTTATCATACGTACTTCACGCAGCGACGATTAATGTAGCACTGTCCCTTATAACTTTTTATTTTTTTTGTGAAATAGGTTTAAAAAGAGTTTATGCTTTTATCTATTCAATTAGCATTTCTATTCTCGGATATCCATCAGTCGGTACTCCATTCATGGATCACCATGCCACTTATTTTTCTTTTTTTGCTTTAATGTATTTAATATTAGCTTTAAAAAAAAATAATTTTTTTTATTGGTTCAGTATACCAATGCTGCTTGGATTTTCTTTTTTTTCTAAACAAATTCCATCAGTGTATTTATCCTTTTTATTTTTTGTAGTCATAATTGCGTATTTAACTATCGAAAAATTCAAAAGAATTAATTTGATATATTATTTATCTTACGGAATGATATTATTTATTTTTATATGTTCTTTGATTATAATAGTTCAAAAAGTGCCAATAAAAAATGTATTAGTTCAGTACATTTTATATCCGATCAGTATAGGAGAAGCAAGAAGCTCAAATTTAAATCTAGATTTTAAAAATTTTTTTCTTCAATTTAAATTTATATACTTATCATTAATACCACTAATTTTTCCAGTTTATCATTTGTTTAGGATTAAAAGAAAAAAAAACAAAAATTTAATAGATATTTTGATTTTGTTTACTTTCGTATTTTCAATTTTAATTTTTATATATTCTCAATTAATGACTAAAAATCAAATTTTAATATTTTTTCTAATTCCTTTTTGTTTGGGGATGTCTCATTATTTTATAGTAAATTACTTTAAAAGTGAAAAATTAATATATGTTGTTATTTTTATAATAATAATTTCAACTTTAAAATTTCATTTGAGATTCAATATTGATAAAAAATTCATGGAGTTGAGTAAAGCTGATTTTAAAATTACTATTGATGGACAAATATTGGACTCTAAACTTTCAGGAGTAAAATGGATAACACCAAGTTATCAAAATAACCCCAGAAAAGAACTGTTTTTGCTTCAAGAAGTTAAAGATGAAATAAAAAAAGAGAAAAAAATAAAAATTATTGTAACAGATTATCAGATAATGCCGTCAATAACTGAAACAGTTAATTTTGCTCCAAATAAATGGTTTGATAACTTAAGTGTTCCCAATAGAAACAGTATTTATTTTAATACATATAAAAAATTTTTTGAGAAAAAATTAATAGACCAAGAAATTCAGGTAATATTTGTCATTGGTCAAAACAAAGTAGAGTACTTGAAAAATCACTTTAATGAAAAAAATTGTATGACTAAAAAAAATATTAATGAAATTGCGTTAAAATTAAATATTGAGCAGTGCATTTTTGATGATTAAAAGAATCTTTTAGTAGTTGTAGTTATGTTTTTATCGAAAATATTATTTATATTTAAAAAATAATTTAAAATTAAGCATAAATTTATTATTGTATAAAAAGTAAATATTATTGCAATATTATTGTCTAGGCCTTTAATAATTAAATATAATAAAATTACGACTGATGTCCTTAAAAACACTTCTTTATAAAAAACACTAATCAAATTAATTGAGTGCATAATAAGAAAATAAAAACTTACTTTCGATCTTCCAAAATATCTATTTTTTTTCTTTATACTTATGAAATAATTTTTTTTAATATTTTTTATAGCCCCACTGCTAAATGCTAATGTAATGTTTCGGTTAGAGAGAAGAGCTTTTAAATTTTTTCCTGAAAATGCACAAAAATTGCCTATATTTAAAAATTTACCAGTTAATAAAAAAGTTATGATTAACCTTATAATATTTAAAAATCTTAAAATGACATTCTCCGTTCGTTTAGTTCTTTTTGCAAAAACTATACCTTTCTCATTTTTTTCTGCTTTTATAACAAGTTTTCTTAGTTTCGATTCATCATCTTCACCATCTGCGTCCATCACAACTATTATTGCGTTAGTTTCATTTTGTATTTTTTTAAGAGCTAAGTAGATAGCTTTTTGACTTCCAACATTCTGATTAAGACTTAATACGTGGATCCTTTTAATATTTAGATACTTTTTAATGTCAATATTAATTTTTTCTGAAGAGTAGTCATCTACTATAATTATATTGATATTAGATTTTTTTAAAAATATTTTATTAATATTTCCTAATAACCTATTAGCGGATTTCCAATCGTTATATAAAGGAAGGACTATAATAATTTTTTTCAAATTTTGAATTTAATTTTGTTTATATATTTCGTTTCTAATTTTTTCGAAAAACTGTTTTATTAATATTGCATCCTCTTTATTTATAATTTCATCCTTATTAATTGAGTCTTTAATTTGTTCTCTAATTTCATTTTTAAAAATTTCAATATTTTCCTTAGATCCGATAGTATCTATTTTTCTCTCTATACTTCTTAAAGCGTAATTAAAGGTAAGATGAAAAGTTATAAAAATAAATAAAAATATTAATAAACTTTTATAAATAAATATTTTCATATTTTACCTTTTTGTATAAATTTCATAAATTATAACATTATCAACAATATATCTTTTAAAAATTTTAAAACTAGGATCTAATTTATATTTTTCACTTTTCTCAATATCAACATCGAAAATTCTGTTAGAATATATGTAGTCTGCATTGTTTTTATCATCAAAAGTGAATTCCAACCTATTTCTATCTTTTGCAGGTAGCAATTCTTTCATTCTCCATAACGCGTACCAAGAATTAACTGATACCTTAATTTTAGAGCTCTTATCTTCTTTTAAGATTTCTCTTAAAAAACTAATTCCCGATAATCCAGCGTAATCTACTTCGAATTTATTTTTAATTTTTTTAGTAATCAAATCATTAAAATAGTAAGATTGATATGGGTGATAAATAAAAATCTTATATATATTTATAATCAGTAGAAGCATCGCTAATGATATGTAAAGGAAAATTTTTTTTCCTAACTTTTTTAAATTTATAAAACTACTTATAAAAAAAATTGAATAAAAAATAATGAAAAAATTAAAAAAATAGAATATCCTCCATCCATTATAATGTTTAGGACTTAAAAATATAGCAGCTATAATATATGAAACAAAAAGAATCAGAATAAAAAAATCTTTTTTCTCATTTTTATTGTTCCAGAAATCGTATTCTACTTTAACTTTATCTACTTGATAAAGTTTTAATAAAAATTTCTTAGTAGAATTGTAAAAGCCAAAAAAAAATAATATTAAATTAAGTATAGGTGTTGATATAAATATCCAAATTGGCAAATAAGAGTAAGGAACTAATGCTGAGTTATAAAACTTTCCAAAAAAGTAAACTATATCAGCTCCAAAGATATCTAGATTAAAAATATAATTAAAAAAATTTCTAAAAGGATCTTCCCATAGATAAGGCCAATGAATAAATAGAAATGAAAAATAACACAGTAGATATAAAAAAATATATTTTATTTTTTTTAAATCTTTATTCTGAGAGAGTATTGATAAGCAATACATAAAAATAAATACTATTGGAATTATAATACCAAATATTCTTGTAGATGTGGCAATAGAAGAAAATAAAGAAAATAAAATCAAGTTTTTATAATTTTCATTATCAATAGTTTTAAAATAAAAATATATGGTAATTATAAATATAGTTAAAAAAATTATATCTTTATTATTGTGGAAAATTTCACCAAAAATTCTCGGAGTAAAAACTAAGAGGAGACAACCAAAAAGTGATAAATATTTATTTTCAAATCTATTAATTAATATTTTATAAAAAAAAATTAGTCCTATTAGAAAGTATAAAAAAGTAAGCGCATGCCTCATCTGATAAATTTTTAATGGCTCATTTAAAGAGAGTGAAGTTTCAATTATTGCTGCCGGTAGATCAAAAATTATTCCGTAAGCATCACTCCAAGGAATTGTGAAGTCGTCTGATGAATTTAATTTTTGAGAAGATATTTCAGAAATATTTGTAAGATCAAAGAAATCTGCTAAATAATTTAACCAATATAAACCACTTTTTCTTGTGAAAGTCTCATCAATATTAAACCCATAGTCTTTTAATATTAAAAATCCGATAATTGTAAAAATAATAAAAAAGATATAATGACAATAATCTAATAATTTAATACTAATAGTCTTCATTAAAAAAACTATAAACTATTTTTATCACAAATAAATAATTAAATGAGTTTATTAAAGACCTTAGCAATTTTTATTTTTGACGTATTAGATATTTATCATCAAAAAAAAATATTAAAATTTATAAAAAAAAGTAAAATTGATATTAAAAGTATAATTGATGTTGGCTGTCATCAAGGTAAGTATTTTGATCTGTTTTCAAGAAATTTTAATATTAATAGAGCTATTCTTATAGAACCGCAGAAAAAGTATTTTAGTTATTTGAAACTTAAATATAAAAATATAAAAAAAGTAAAAATTTTTAATTTCGCTCTTTCAAATAAAAAAGGGTTAGGCCTATTTTATATCAATCATCATGATTTAACTTCGTCGTTGAATTTAATAAATCACAATAATAAATTTTTAAAATTAAAATCAAAAATCTTCGGCCTTAATTCTAATGATATGATAAAAACAAAAGATAAAATAAAAATTGAAAGTTTAGATAATTTATTTAAAAAATTAAAATTAAGAAACATAGACCTTATAAAAATTGATACTGAAGGTCATGAATTAGAAGTTTTAAAAGGAAGTAAAAAATTTATTAAAAATTTCAAAATTATATTAATTGAGTTTAGAAAAGATAATGTCTACAAAAATTATAATGCAAAAAAAATACATAAGTTAATAATTAACAATAATTTTTCATTAAAAAAGGTATTTAAGTTTCCATTTACAACCTGGGAAGATAGAATATATATACAAAGATAAACTATGAATATTCACGAACATCAAGCTAAAGAAATTTTAAAAAAGTATGGGGCGCCAGTTTCCAATGGTATTGTTATCTTTTCTGAAAGTGAAATTGAAAAAAAAATTAAAAATCTCAAAGGTGAAAATTTTGTCTTAAAAGCTCAAATTCATGCTGGAGGCAGAGGTAAAGCAGGCGGGGTAAAGTTATTAAAAAATGATAAAAATTTAATTAACGAGGCCAAGGACATGTTTGGGAAAAATTTAATCACTCATCAGACAGGGCCACAAGGCAAAGTGGTTAAAAGAATTTACATTGAAGAGGCTTGTGAGATTTCTAAAGAGTTTTATCTATCTTGTCTTGTTGACAGAACATCGGCTAAAATTGCTTTTATAAGCAGTGTTGCTGGCGGTACGGATATTGAAAAAATCGCAGCGGAGAGTCCAGAGAAAATAATAACAAACAAACTTGAAATAAAAGATGAAGGCCCAAATCAAAATGAGATTAATAGTGTTATTTCTATATTTGAATTAAATAATCAACAAAAAGTTGAAGCAGGAAAATTAATAAAAATTTTGTACAAAATTTTAATAGAAAAGGATGCAAGTTTAATTGAAATTAATCCACTTATTATCACGAAGGATAAAAAAATTCTTTGTCTTGATGCAAAAATGAATTTTGATGATAATGCTATTTTTAGAAGACCTGAGATTTTGAAATTAAGAGACTTGAGTGAGGAAGACCCAGCAGAAATTGAAGCGAGTAAATATGATTTGGCATATATTAAACTTAATGGATCAATTGGATGCATGGTCAATGGCGCAGGTTTAGCAATGGCAACAATGGATATAATTAAATTATATGGGAATGAACCTGCAAATTTTTTGGACGTTGGCGGAGGTGCATCAAAAGAGAAAGTGACTGCAGCTTTTAAGTTGATTCTTGCAGATGAAAATGTGAAAGGAATTCTTATAAATATCTTCGGAGGTATAATGAGATGTGATGTACTTGCTCAAGGAGTTATAGATGCAGCAAAACAAGTAAATTTATCTGTACCTCTTGTAGTAAGGTTAGCAGGAACAAACTTTAAAGAAGGAAAAGAACTTCTAGATAAATCAAATTTAAAAATTTTGTCAGCTACTGATTTAAACGATGCTGCAAAAAAAATTGTAGATGCAATTAAATAGATGTCTATTTTAGTTAACAAAAATACAAGGTTAATTTGTCAAGGATTTACTGGTAAACACGGAACATTTCATTCAGAACAAGCATTAAAATACGGCACAAAGTTAGTTGGAGGCGTTACACCTAAAAAAGGTGGACAAAAACATCTTGATCTTCCAGTTTTTAACACTGTGCAAGAGGCGAAAGAAAAAACTGCTGCTGATGCAACGATGATATATGTTCCTCCCCAGTTCGCTGGTGCTGCTATTATTGAAGCTGTTGAGTCTGAAATAGAATTAATAGTATGTATTACTGAAGGTATTCCGATATTAGATATGCTTAAAGTAAAAAAAATTTTAGATAAAAGTAAATCAAGATTAATTGGTCCAAATTGTCCAGGAATAATTACACCTGATGAATGTAAAATCGGTATTATGCCAGGAAATATTCACAGAAAAGGCTCAGTTGGAATTGTTTCAAGGTCGGGTACCCTTACGTATGAAGCTGTAGCTCAAACTACTGCAAATAAAATGGGTCAGTCAACTTGTATTGGAATAGGAGGAGATCCAATTAATGGGACAAATTTTATTGATTGTTTAGAGCTTTTTTTGAAAGATAATGAAACAAAGTCGATAATTATGATTGGAGAAATAGGAGGAACAGCTGAGGAAGAAGCAGCAGATTTTTTAAAAAAAGAAAAAATTAAAAAACCCATGGTGGGTTTTGTCGCTGGCTTAACAGCTCCTCCAGGAAGAAGAATGGGACATGCTGGAGCAATAATATCTGGAGGTAAAGGTGGAGCTGAGGATAAAATTGAAACTATGAAATCAGCGGGAATAACTATCTCAAAATCACCTGCAGATATAGGTAAAACTCTTTTAGATAAACTTAATAGTTGATTTTTGTTAATTTATGTTAAAATAAAAATTAATGTCATCATCAGATAATAACATAACCTTTAAAAAGACCTCATTTTTATCAGGCATTAATTCAGAATTCATTAATCAATTTTATTCAGAATATTTATCAGATCCAAACTCTTTACCTGAAAGTTGGAGAAATTTTTTTGATGGTCTAAGCGAAGACGAAAAATTAATTCTTGAAGATTTAAAGGGACCTAGTTGGTCACCAGAAAAGAAGATAAAAAAAATTGATATTAAGACAGCGAGTTTAGAAAATAATCAAAGTTCAGAAATTAATAGTTTAGCTTCTATTAAGGAGGCTTCAAAAGACTCTGTAAGAGCCATAATGCTAATTAGAGCATACAGAATTAGGGGACATTTAATAGCAAATTTAGATCCATTATCGATTCAAAAAAAAGAGGAGCACCCAGAACTAAAACCTGAAACATATGGTTTTACTAAAAAAGATTATAATAGAAAAATATTTCTTGATGGTGTTCTTGGACTTCAATACGCAGATTTGAAACAAATTTTACAAATTCTTAAAAAAACATACTGCTCAAATATTGGTTATGAGTTTATGCATATGGGAGATCCTGATGAAAAGGCCTGGATAAGAAATAGAATTGAGGGACCAGAAAAAAATATTTCTTTTACAGTAAATGGTAAAAAGGCAATTTTAAATAAAATAGTCCAAGCAGAAGGATTTGAAAAATATTTACATGTAAAATTTGTAGGAACAAAAAGATTTGGACTTGATGGTGGAGAGTCATTAATTCCCGCGCTAGAACAAATTATTAAAAGAGGGGGAAGCTTAGGTGCAAAAGAAATTAAAATTGGTATGCCTCATCGAGGTAGATTAAATGTTTTAGCTAACGTAATGGGAAAACCATTTAGAGCAATTTTTAGTGAATTTTTTGGAAAATCTGTTAGTGCAAGTAAAGATTTTGAAGGCGATGTTAAATATCATCTTGGGGCTTCATCTAATAGAGAATTTGATGGTAATAATGTACATATTAGTCTTACAGATAATCCATCTCACTTAGAAGCTGTGAATCCAGTTGTATTAGGTCAAGTAAGAGCAAAACAATTTTTTCACAAAGATAAGGATAGAAAAAAAGTAATTCCCGTTTTAATGCATGGAGATGCTGCCTTTGCTGGGCAAGGTATTGTGGCAGAGTGTTTTGCTATGTCTGGTTTACCAGGACATAATATTGGTGGAACTATTCACATAATTGTTAATAACCAAATAGGATTTACTACTGCACCACGTTTTGCTAGGTCGTCTCCTTACCCATCAGATGTTGCCAAAATTGCTCAAGCTCCAATATTTCATGTGAACAGTGATGATCCTGAAGCAGTAGTACATTGCGCAAAGATTGCTACTGAATACAGACAAAAATTTAATAGAGATGTAGTGATTGATATGGTTTGTTATAGAAGATTTGGTCATAATGAGGGTGACGAGCCTTCTTTTACGCAACCAATAATGTATAAAAAAATTAAATCTCACCCATCTACACTTACTATATATGGGAAAAAGCTGTCCGCTGAAGGATTGACGTCAGAAGAAAGATTGCAGAGTCAAAAAATAGAATTTAAAAATTATTTAGAAAAAGAATTTGAGACCTCAAAAACTTATAAATCGGAGCTGAAATGGTTTGATGGTGTTTGGTCTAGGTTTAAACCTGGTCTAGGTAAAGATAAAAGGGGTGTAAGCGGATTTGATAAAGATAAATTAAAGAAAATAGGAAAAAAAATTTTTACCATTCCCTCTGAATTCAATGCTCATAAAACGCTTAAAAGAGTTTTTGAGTTGAGATATCAATCAGTTTTATCTGGTAAAATTGATTGGTCTTCAGCTGAGAGTTTAGCAATTGGTACATTATTAACAGAAGGATTTTCAGTTAGATTATCAGGCCAAGACTCAGGAAGAGGAACATTTAGTCAAAGACATGCTATTTTAAGAAATCAAGAAAATCACGATAGATATATTCCAGCAAATAATATTGAAAAAGGTCAAATGAAGTTTGAGGTTATAGATAGTTTATTATCTGAACTTGCAGTATTAGGATTTGAATTTGGCTACTCGCTATCAGAACCTGAAACACTAGTACTATGGGAAGCACAATTTGGTGACTTTGCTAATGGAGGCCAGGTAATTATTGATCAGTTTATTACCTCATCAGAATCTAAATGGGGAAGAGCTAGCGGCTTAGTAATGTTATTGCCTCATGGATACGAGGGGCAAGGACCAGAACACTCTTCAGCAAGATTGGAGAGATTCCTTCAGCTTTGTGCAGGTGAAAATATTCAAGTGGTTAATTGCACAACTCCCTCAAATTATTTTCATGTTTTAAGGAGACAAATGCACAGAGAATTTAGAAAACCTTTAGTCGTAATGACACCAAAATCTCTTTTGAGACACAAAAGATGCATATCTAACATATCAGAATTTGTTTCCAAGAGTACTTTTCACAGAATTTTGGAAGATGATGCCTATAAAAAAGCAAATAAATTAATTCAAATTAAAAAAGACAAGAAAGTAAAAAAAGTGGTGATGTGCTCGGGAAAAATTTATTATGACCTTATTGAAGAAAGAGAAAGAACCAAAAATAACGAAGTAGTTTTTGTACGTTTAGAGCAACTTTACCCATTTCCTGCGAAAACGCTTGCTAATGTTCTTAAACGTTATAAAAATGCAAAATTTATCTGGTGTCAAGAAGAACCAAAAAACATGGGTGCTTGGAATACTGTAAGAAATTATATAGATAGGACTCTTGAAATAATAAATTTAAAAGATATCAACGTTAAATATGTAGGAAGAAAGGCTTCTTCCTCAACTGCGACTGGAAATGCAAATAAACATCTTGCAGAACAAAAAGAAATATTAGAAAAGATACTTAAGAATTAAATGTCAGAAAAAATTACAGTTCCTACACTAGGTGAGTCAGTTACGGAGGCCACAGTTTCTAAGTGGTTAAAATCTCAAGGTGATAAAGTCATAGCAGATGAACCTATTGTTGAATTAGAGACGGATAAAGTAAACGTTGAAGTGCCAGCTCCATCAAATGGTGTTTTAGGAAGTATAGACGTAAAAGAGGGCGAGACTGTAAATGTTGGATCTTTGTTGGGAACAATAAGCAACAACTCAACCCAAAATATAAATCAAAAAACTGAGGAAATTAAAAATTATAATCCACCAAAAAAAGATATTTCAAAAAAACCAGCTACTAAGAGAATTAATACACAAATTTTTGAAGAGCCTGTTTTAAAATTAGATCAAGAAAGTATTGACGAAAATGAGGAACCATTAATTTTAGACGAAGTTCATAAAGAAGAGAAAGTAGCTGAAAAAAAGATAGTTTCTCAGAGAAAGGAAACTAAAATATCTCCGGCAGCTAGAAAAATGGCAGCTGAGGCAAAAGTTGATATCGATAAAATTCAAGGGACAGGAAAAAATGGTGTAATTTTGAAAGAAGACATAATGAGCCTTATGGGTTCAAAACCATCTCCTTCCGAACGAAAAATAAAATATGGGCCTGAGGAAAGAGTAAAGATGACAAGGTTAAGACTAACTATTGCTAAAAGACTTAAAGAGGCTCAAGAAAACGCTGCAATGCTAACAACGTTTAATGAAGTAGATATGAGCGAGATAATTTCAATGAGAAATCATTACAAAGATGAGTTTCAAAATAAATATAAGGTTAAACTTGGATTTATGTCCTTTTTTGTAAAAGCTTGTGTGATAGGATTAAAAAATTATCCATCAATTAACGCTGAAATTCAAGGAGAAGAAATTGTTTATAAGAATTATTACAATATAAGTATTGCAGTTGGCACTGATAGAGGTTTAGTTGTTCCAGTTTTAAAAGAAACTGATGAAATGTCTTTCGCTGATATAGAAAAAAATATTGCTATATTAGGACAAAAAGCTAGAGATGGAAAAATAACTATAGAAGATCTACAAGGTGGAACTTTTACAATTACTAATGGTGGTATTTACGGATCTATGCTTTCGACTCCTATATTAAATCCTCCACAATCAGCAGTTCTCGGCATGCATAACATTGTTGAAAGACCGATTGTAGTTGATGGAAATGTTGAGGTAAGACCAATTATGTATTTAGCCTTATCTTACGATCATAGAATTATCGACGGTAAAGAAGCTGTATCGTTTTTAAAAATAGTTAAAGAGTCTTTAGAACAACCAAAAAGACTTTTTTTGAATATTTAAGATGGAAAATTTTGACTTAGTAGTAATTGGCGGTGGCCCCGGAGGTTATGTTTGTGCGATAAGAGCTGCGCAACTTGGTTTGAAAACAGCCTGCGTAGAGTCCAGAGGAGCATTAGGTGGAACTTGTTTGAATGTTGGATGTATCCCATCAAAAAGCTTACTTAATTTATCTGAAAACTTTAACAAAGCCAAAAAAGATTTTAATCAGCAAGGTATAGAAATTGAAGGCATTAAACTTAATATAGATAAAATGATGTCGAATAAAAACAAATCTATTCAAGTTCTTACTAAAGGTGTAGAATTTTTATTTAAAAAGAATAAAGTCACATACATTAAAGGAAAAGGTGTATTATTTTCTAAAAATGATATCGTAGTTTATGAGAATGATAAAAAAACAAACTATAAATCTAAAAATATTGTAATAGCAACCGGATCCGAAGTAACATCTCTACCTGGTATAGAAATAGACGAAAAAAACATAATATCGTCTACAGGTGCCTTATCATTGAAAAAAGTTCCAAAAAAATTGGCGATTATAGGTGGAGGTTATATTGGTCTAGAGATGGGTTCTGTTTGGTCAAGGCTTGGTTCAGAAGTTACAGTTATTGAATATCTTGATTATATTACTCCAGGTATGGATAGAGAAATTTCCAATGAGTTTAAAAAAATTCTTACAAAACAAGGCATAAAATTTAAAATGGGATCTAAAGTTAATTCTATAAAAAATATAAGCACAGGCGTTTCTATAAATTACACCGATATTAAAAATTCTAAGGATGAAACTTTAGAGTTTGATAAAGTCCTAGTTTCAGTAGGAAGAAAACCTTATACAGAAGGGTTAAATTTAACAAAAGTAGGTGTAAAGAAAGATACAAAAGGTAGAATTGAAGTTAATGGAAAATTACAGACATCAGTTAAAAATATTTTTGCTATTGGAGATGTAATTAAAGGCCCAATGCTGGCTCATAAAGCTGAGGAGGAAGGTATTGCAGTCGCTGAAATCTTGGCTGGTCAGGCAGGTCATGTTAATTACAATGTTATTCCAGGAGTTATATATACTTCACCTGAGGTAGCTACAGTGGGAAAAACTGAGGAGCAATTAAAACAAGAAAAAAAATCTTACAAAGTAGGGAAATTTCCTTTTTTAGCTAATTCCAGAGCAAAAGTTAATAATGAAACGGAGGGCTTTGTAAAAATTTTAGCTGATAGCAAGTCCGATAAAGTTTTAGGTGTTCATATCATTGGACCACATTGTGGTGATATGATTGCAGAAATGGCCTTAGCAATGGAATTTGGAGCTAGCGCAGAAGATATTGCCAGAACTTGTCATGCACATCCGACTCATACCGAGGCGATAAAAGAAGCTGCATTAGCTGTTGATAAAAGACCAATTCATTTTTAATTAGAATTATTTCTAATAGAATTAACTTATGAAAGCACAAGTTCTGTTGCCAAAAATTTTTAATTTCCCTTTTACCTACAATTTTACTCAAGAAGTTAAAATTGGAGATATTGTCGAGGTTCCATTTGGCTACAAAAAAGAAATAGGTGTAATATGGAAAAATAACCTAGCAGAGCCTGAAAACATAAAAATAAAAGATATCGAAAGGAAACTAGGATATTCATTAGACAAAAAATTAATTAATTTTATCGAATGGTTTTCCTATTACAATATTGTTCCATTGGGACTTGTTTTAAAAATGGTAATTGGTGGAAAAAATTACTTAATAAAAGATGTAGATAACTCAATTATTACAAAAAAAACATCAAAAAAAAAATTTAAATTAAATTTAGAACAGACAAAAGCTCTTAAATTTCTTGAAAAAGAAAACAATAAATTTACCGTTTCAGTTTTACAAGGGACCACAGGTTCAGGAAAAACTTTAGTTTATTTTGAACGAATAAAAAAAATTATTAATAAAAATAAACAAGCACTAGTTTTACTCCCAGAGATATTTTTAACAAATGATTTTAAAGCAAGATTTGAAGAATTTTTCGGTTTTGAACCTGCTATTTGGCATTCTAAGATAACACCAAAACAAAAAAGATTAATCTGGAAAGGTTTAATAAAAAATAAATTAAAAATTTTAATTGGCGCCAGATCAGCTCTTCTTCTACCTTTTAAAAAACTTGGGATAATTATTGTAGATGAGGAACATGACACATCCTATAAACAAGATGAAGGTGTAATTTACAATGCAAGAGACATGGCCATAGCAAGAGCTAATTTTGAAAAAATTCCAATACATCTTGTGAGCTCGATACCTTCTGTAGAAACATTTAATAATATAATTAATAAAAAATATAGACATATTAAAATTATAAAAAGATACAATAATTACTCACTACCTAATACTAAGATTATTAACTTAAATATAAATAAAATTAAAAATAAATTTATTTCAAACGAAACTGTGGAACTAGTTAAAGATTTCTTAAATAAGGGTCAGCAGGTCCTTTTTTTTATAAATAGAAGAGGTTTCGCACCATATTTGATTTGTAAAAATTGTGGGAAAAAACAATCTTGCTCTAATTGCTCGTTATATCTCACATTTCATAAAATTAAAAAAAAGGCAATATGTCATCATTGTTCTTTTGAGCGCGATATAAAAAAAACTAAATGCAAATCAGAAGGAAATTGTGATTTTGTTATGTATGGCCCTGGTGTTGAAAAAATATTTGATGAAGTTAAAGAAATATTTCCAAATAAAAAAATTATTATATTTTCTAGCGATTACCTAAAAAAAAAAGAAAAAACTTTAAATTTGTTTAAAAATATACGTGAAAATAAAGTTGACATTCTTATAGGCACTCAAATGATTTCTAAAGGTTTTAATTTTCCTAAACTAAATTGCATTATTGTTGTTGATGCTGACTTTTCTGGAAGAGGTTACGATTTAAGGACTACTGAAAAAAATATTCAGTTATACCATCAGTTGAGTGGAAGAGCCGGTCGATTTAGTTCAAAGTCTTTAATTGTTTATCAAACACTTAGTCCTGATGACATGACACTAAATGAGTTAATAAAAAATAAATCTGAACAGCTTTTAAAAAACGAACTTTTTTTAAGAAAAAAAAATAAACTACCCCCATTTATAAGATTAATTGCTTTAATTATTTCATCAAGTGATAGAAGTCTAAGTTTACAGGGTGCAAGGGAAATTAAATCGAGACTATCAAAACTAGATGAACTCGAAATATTAGGACCAGTAGACTCTCCTCTGCTGAAAATAAAAAAAAATTTTAGGTCAAGATTATTACTTAGGTTTAACAATCAATTATTTATGCAAAAAAAAATAGCGAACGTCTTAAATGGGCTTAAAATATCAAGAAAAATTAAACTTACGGTTGATGTTGATCCTATCAATTTTGCTTGAGTTCAAAATTGCTAACTTGATCAAGTTATACTCTTATGATACGACCTCAACATATTTTCATTAAAAATCTTACTACAAAAAATGAGCACAAATAAATCTTTCTCAACTGAAACTTCAGAAAGGTACTCACGCGCACTATTTGAAGTATTAAAAGAGTCTAAAGAACTAGAAGCATCTGAACAAAATATAAGATATTTTCAAACAATACTTATGGATAATTCGGAAATTTCAAATTTTATAAAAGACCCAACTCAAAGCAAAACACAACAAAATATTGTCATTAATTTTGTGTCGAGGGAGTTAGGTTTTTCAAAAAATTTAAATAACTTTCTCCTTCTTCTGGTTCAAAAAAGAAGAATATTTTTTGTAAAAAAGATTTTTGATAGTTTTCTGAAATTATGCTCAAAAAAAAGAGGTGAGATTAAAGCCTCATTAACCTCTTCAAAAGAATTATCTGAGACTGAAATAGATGAAATTAGTAAAGACTTATCTAAAACATTGGGTTCAACAATTAAATTTGATTATAAATTCGATAAAAAGCTAATTGGCGGTTTAAAATTACAACTAGGAAGTTTTATGATTGATACATCAATTAAAAATAAACTTAAAAAATTTGAGCAAATTTTACTAGAAAATTAAAATGACAATAAATCCATCAGAAATAACAAAATTACTTAAAGATCAGATTAAAAATTTTGGTGAAAAAGCCGAGGTATCAGAAATTGGAAAAGTATTGTCAGTAGGGGATGGTATTGCTCGAGTATTCGGTTTAGATAACGTACAGGCTGGTGAGATGGTAGAATTTGAGGACGCTTCCAAAGGAATGGCGCTAAATCTGGAAAATGATAATGTTGGAGTGGTTATTTTTGGTGATGATAGAAACATTAAAGAGGGAGATACAGTTAAAAGAACTAAAGCGATTGTGGACGTCCCGGTAGGAAAAGAATTGTTAGGTCGAGTTGTTGATGGATTAGGAAATCCAATAGATGGCAAAGGTCCATTGTCAGCTAAAAATAGAAAAAGAGTTGAAGTAAAAGCACCAGGTATTATACCTAGAAAATCTGTTAGCGAGCCAATGCAAACAGGTCTAAAATCTATTGACTCTCTAATTCCTATAGGAAGAGGCCAAAGAGAATTAATTATTGGAGATAGGCAAACAGGTAAGACTGCAGTGGCTATTGATGCGATAATCAATCAAAAAAAAATTAATGAGTCTTCAGACGAGAAAAAAAAATTATATTGTGTATATGTTGCGATTGGTCAAAAGCGTTCAACTGTTGCTCAGATAACTAAAACACTAGAAGAAGCTGGTGCATTAAAATATACTACGATTGTAGCTGCCACAGCATCTGACTCAGCTCCTCTACAATTTTTGGCGCCCTATACAGGTTGTACCATAGGAGAGTATTTTAGAGATAATGGTATGCATGCATTAATTGTATATGATGACTTATCCAAACAAGCAGTTGCTTATAGACAGATGTCTTTATTGTTAAGAAGGCCTCCAGGAAGAGAGGCTTACCCAGGGGATGTATTTTATTTACATAGTAGATTGTTAGAACGTGCTGCTAAACTAAGTGAAAAAAGTGGCGGAGGTTCTTTAACAGCTTTACCTATTATCGAAACTCAAGCTGGAGATGTATCAGCTTATATTCCTACCAATGTTATATCTATTACTGATGGACAAATATTCCTAGAAACTGAATTATTTAATCAAGGAATACGACCTGCAGTAAATGTTGGCTTGTCAGTATCTCGTGTAGGGTCAGCAGCTCAAACAAAAGCAATGAAAAAAGTTGCAGGATCAATTAAACTTGAATTAGCTCAATACAGAGAAATGGCCGCATTTGCTCAATTTGGATCAGATTTAGATGCCTCAACTCAAAAATTATTAAACAGAGGCGCAAAACTCACTGAACTTTTAAAGCAAGACCAATACTCTCCTATGACTGTAGCAGAACAGGTCATTTCTGTATTCACAGGAGTAAGAGGTTATTTAGATGATGTTGACCTAATTAAAATAAAGCAATTTGAAAAAGATATTATCAAAAAAATTAAAACCGAGAAAAATGAAATTATAGATGAAATTCAATCTTCTGGTAAACTAGATGAAAATATGGAACAGCTACTAATTGAAATTATAGAAGATCATAAGAAAGGTGAAAAATAATGCCAAGTTTGGATGATCTGAAAAAAAGAATCAAAAGTGTAAAATCAACACAAAAAATTACAAAAGCGATGAAAATGGTAGCAGCCGCAAAACTAAGGAAAGCGCAAGAAAATGCTGAGAAAGGCCGTCCTTATAGCCAAAAAATGGAAAAAATAATTTTTAATTTGACCAAATCAATTAACAACACTCAAAATGCCCCAAAACTACTAATTGGTACTGGAAACGATCAAAATTACCTTTGCGTAGTTTTAACTGCAGACAGGGGTTTATGT
>CACNFS010000013.1 GCA_902619835.1 uncultured Pelagibacteraceae bacterium
GCTCTGCAGGATTTTTTTGCTTTAATTCTTGTAAGTTCATGAGATTGTTGTGATTAAAGAGATGTAATGAAAATATATGACTTTTTAAAAAAAATTCAAGCTTTAATTACAGGGGCTTAAATATTACCACAAAAATTACTACAATTAGTATAATTGTAGGAATTTCGTTATATATTCTGAAAAATCTTGAGGACTTCTGATTATTATCTAGTGCAAAGTCATTAAGATATTTTCCTAATGTAAAATGATAATAGGTTAACAATATTACAGAGCCAGTTTTAATTTGCATCCATAGTTCTGAAAAAGCAGAGAATCCTATACTATGAATTAGTAAAACTCCAAATATCCAAGAAAGCAACATAGCTGGCATCATAATAAAGTTATATAACTTTCTCTCCATAATTTTGAATATATTTTTTTGTGATTCATGATCCGCTTCTGTATGATAAACAAAAATTCTAGGTAAATAGAGAAGACCTGCCATCCAAGATATTACTGCGATAAGATGCAAAGATTTGAATAATAAATATAGGTTCATTTATAAATATTTTTTTACAAGCTTTTCAAATAACTCAATATGCCTTGTATCGTCGTTTAAGCAGGGTATTAAATCAAAATTTTCTCCACCGTTGCTCAAAAAACTTTCCCTGCCTTGAATGTTTATTTCTTCTAAAGTCTCAACACAGTCTGAGGCAAAACCAGGGCATATAACTAGCAATTTTTTTATCCCTCGGGTTGGTAAATTTTCTAACGTTTTGTCGGTATAAGGAGTTAACCATTCTTGGGGTCCGAACCTAGATTGAAAAGTTGTCTGAATTTCTGTTTTACTAAATTTTTCTTTTATCAATCTTGTAGTTTTATGACAATAGCAATGATATGGATCGCCTTTATCAAAATATGATTTAGGAATCCCATGGTAAGAAGCTAAAATTAAATCTGGTTTCCAATTTATCTCTCTAATTTTTTTTTCAATACTTGCTACAATCGCATTTATATATAAAGGATCGCTTTCATAGTGAGGTATGATTTGTAAACTAGGCTGCCATCTCATTTTCATTAAACATCTATATACCTCATCACATACTGTTGCTGTTGTTGCTGCAGCGTATTGAGGATATAAAGGTAAGACAATTATATTTTCACACCCTTGATCTTTCATTTCATAGAGTCTAGATTTTATACTTGGGTTTCCGTATCTCATTGCAAAATTTATGATTACATTTTTGGTCCCAATTTTATTTTCAAGTTTACTTGCTTGACTCTTTGTAAAATAAAGTAAAGGGGACTCATTTGTTTCCTTTCTCCAAATTTGCTTATAGGCATGTGCTGTCTTAGAAGGTCTAAATGTTAAGATAAAGAGATTTAAAATTAATTGCCAAACGATTGGGTTTACCTCTATAACTCTCCTATCTGATAAAAATTCTTTAAGATATTTTCTTATATCCCACCAACTTGTCGAGTCTGGTGTGCCTAAATTAATAATTAAAACACCTGTTTTGCCAAATCTAACTTCGGGATGATCTCTATTCATTCATAGTTCCTATAAAAATTTATTAATTTTTTTACTTTATCAGGATCTGTTTCAGGAAGTAAACCATGACCTAAATTAAATACGTAAGAAGTATCTTTAAAACATTCTGTATATTTCGTCGCTGCCTCGATCATTTCGTTTTCTTTTTTTAATAATACGCTTGGATCCAATCCCCCTTGCAATACAACATTTTTTAAATTTTCTTTAGCCCAGCTAGGTTCTATTTGTGAATCTAAATTTAGACCATCTGGTTTGACTAAAATGTTGAATTCCAGATATTTATTACCGATCCCTTTGGGAAAGCAGATGTTAGGTATTTCATTTTTTTTACAAAAATTTACCAATAATTTATTCGGATCAAAACAATATTTTTTTATGTTCTCTTCTGGTATTAGACCGGCCCAAGAATCAAATATTTGAACAACGTCAGCTCCTGCGTTATTTTGGTTTTTAATATGTATACATAAATAGTGAATCAACTTTTGTATTATTTCTTCTATTTTTTTCATTTGTTTTAATTTTTCTATATTAAATCTATTTTTATTATTTCTTAGGTTTAACATGTAGATAAGCAACGTCCATGGCGCTCCGACAAAAGATATAAGTGATTTCTCTTTTTGTAGTTTTTTTCTTGTAGTATTAATTGCCTTATAAACAGGATCTAATTTTTTAATAAAATCGTTTACATTTGCATTGAGGAAATTTTTTTCATTGAATTTTTCCAACTGGGGTCCCAAATCTTTATCAAATTTCAAATTTTGACCTAGGGCATATGGAACAATTAATATATCTGAAAAAATTATTGCTGAGTCTAAATTGAATCTCTTTATGGGTTGTAGAGTTATTTCTGAACTCAACTCGCTATTCATGCATAATTTTATAAAATCAGGATTGTTTTTTCTAATTTCTCTGAATTCAGGTAAGTACCTTCCTGCTTGTCTCATAAACCATATTGATTTACAAGTTTTCTTATTTTTTAAAATTTTTTTAAGATTACTCATATTAAATAAAAGTATTTTGAAAACATAGTTTTTTCACTAGGGCCTGTTTAATGGTCTTATAACTTTTTATACATACTTTATACATTCTTTACTTAATAATTTTTTGAAAAAACGTTAAATTTACAGTCTTTATTAACCATATAAACATTAGTACAAAAATATTATCAACATCGAATAAAGTGTTTAAATAATGTTAATTAATGTTAATTTTTTCTTATTATTTTTTAAAAAGGGTGGAAAAGCGCAAATTATCAATTATTTACTAACAAACATATGAACGAAAAATACAATGTATATCTTGTGTCTGACTCTACCGGTGAAACTCTCGATAGAATTTTTTTATCTCTAAAATCTCAATTTGCTAATTTTGAATATGAAAAAAAAGAGTTTGCTTTTGTTAGAACAGAACATCAAATTGATAAAATTATCAAAGAATGTAATAAATTAACAAATTCGTTAATTTTATACACTATAGTGGAAACAAAATTAGCTAAGTACATTTCAAGCCAGAGTGAAAAAAATAATGTCCCTTGTTTTGGAATTTTAGGAAATCTAATCCTGAGTTTTTCAAAGCTCTTAAACCAAAAAGCAATCCACAAACCAAGTGCTCAGCATGTTTTAGATGACGATTATTATAAAAGAATTGAAGCAATCCAATTTACGATGGCTCATGATGATGGAAAAAAAGTGGATGACATAAATAATGCTGACGTAATTTTATTAGGTGTTAGCAGAACAAGCAAAACACCCACATCAATTTATCTCGCGAACAGAGGGTTTAAAACAATAAACATCCCCCTAGTTATGGATCAAAAAATACCAGAAGATTTAAAGAGAAATAAGAAAGCATGCGTTATTGGATTATTAGCTGATCCTGAAAGATTAGCTGATATCAGAAGAAATAGAGTAGCTATTATGCATGAGCATAAAATTAAAGAGTACACTGATTTAGAATATATCAAAAAAGAAATTCAAGATTCAAAAAATCTATTTAAAAAGAATAATTGGCCTGTAATCGATGTAACTAGAAGGTCAGTAGAAGAGACAGCAGCTTCAATTTTAAAAATTATAGAAATTAAGAAAAATAAATGAAATTAATTTTAGCTTCCAAAAGCGGCGTAAGAAAAAAAATTTTAGATAATTATAAAGTTGAGTCTGAAGTAATTGTTTCAAATGTAGATGAAGACGAAGTAAAAAAATCCCTTATAGCAGAGGGGGCAAGCCCTTTATTGATTTCTAAAAATCTTGCAGAAATTAAATCAATAAAAGTAAGCAACAAAAATCCTGATAGATTAGTATTAGGTGCAGATAGTGTAATATCTCTTAATAATGAATTAATAAATAAGCCGAAATCTAGAAATGACGCGTTGGAGATACTTAAAAAACTTAGTAATTCTAAACATTATTTAATAAGCTCAGTTTGTATCTCAAAGAATGGTGTAATGATTTGGAACCATTCTGATCAGTCAGAACTTAAAATGAAAAAATTTTCAGAGGCACAATTATTAAATTATTTAAGTAAAATTAAAACTGAAACTCTACTTGCGTATGGAGTTTACCAAGTAGAGGCAGAAGGTTTAAAATTATTTGAATACATTAAGGGCGATAAAGACTCAATTATGGGTTTGCCTATTAAAGATATTATGAATTATATTGGTCAATATAAATGACAAAAAAATTTGCAATAATCGGTAATCCTATCCAGCATTCTTTATCTCCAACACTTCATAATTATTGGTTTAAGAAATATAATATTGATGCAAATTATAAGATTCTAAGTGTAGATGAAGACAAATTAACTGATATTATAAAAAAAATAAAAGACAAAACACTCAGTGGCATCAATGTTACGCTGCCTTATAAACAAAAGATAGTTCCGTATCTAGACACTTTGGTAAACGATGCAAGAATTACTAGTTCAGTAAACACGGTATTACTTGATAATGAAGCAATTATTGGAGAAAACACAGATGTTTACGGCTTGCAAGCTGCATACTTGAAGGAAGTTGTCAACGCTTCAAAAAAAAGTGCATTAATTATTGGTGCGGGAGGAGTGTCAGCATCAGTCGTATTATCGTTGGAAAAGTCGGGTGTAAAAAACATTTCAATTACAAACAGGACTTTAGAAAAATGCATTTTTTTGAAAAATAGATTTAAAAATCTTAATATAATTGAATGGAAAAATCTTAGGGATTTTTTAATTAATTACGATATTATTATTAACGCTACTAGCTTAGGATTGAAGAACGGTGAAGATTTTGGTTTCGATTTTGAAAAAACTAAAAAAGATTTAATATATATTGACACAATTTATAATCCTCTTGAAACAAAAACTCTGAAGTTTCTTAAAAAAAAAGAAATAAGAGTTTTCAATGGATTAGATATGTTTATTTATCAAGGTCAGAAATCATTTTATTTGTGGACAAAAGTTAATCCTGAAATAGATCAAAAATTAATTGAGCTTTTACTGTCTAAATTATAATGATAAAAATTGGAATTACAGGCTCTTTAGCTTCAGGCAAAACTACAGCTAGTAAAATCTTATCATTTAAAAGAGGACCTTTGTTTAGTGCTGATTTGGTTGTAAAAAGGCTCTATAAAAAGCAGTTTTTTATCAAAAAAATAAAAAACTTATTTAAAATAAAAGGGAGTCAAAACTTAAAGAACACTTTAAAAAGTAAAATCCTTAAAAAAAGTTCTAATTTATTAATCCTAGAAAAGATTATTCATCCAATTGTAAGAAAGGAGATGATCAAATTTAAAAAGAGAAATAAAAAAAATAAGCTCCTTTTCTTTGAAATACCCCTTTTGATTGAAAGTAAACTAATGCATCATTTTGATATCATTATATTTATTAAAGCCAGAAAAAACACAAGGTTAAAAAGATTTATATCTAAGGGCGGAAACAAGAATTTATTCAAAATTTTAGATAAAAAACAATTAGCCGATATTAAAAAAATCAAATTTTGTGATCATGTAATTGTTAATGAAAGAAATTTAAATATATTAAAAAAAAATCTTTTAGATATAATTGACAATTATGTATGAAATATTTTTAGATACCGAGACTACCGGTCTATCATACAAAGAGGGTCATAAAATTGTAGAAGTTGCATGCATTGAAACTAAGGATTTAATTTCAACAGGTAAAGTTTTTCATAAATTGATTAATCCCAAAAGAAAGGTTTCACAAGAGGCGATAAATGTCCACGGTTTCACAGACGATTTCTTAAAAGATAAACAAACTTTTAATGAAGTAGCTGATGAGTTTTTAGAATTTATAAAAGGAAAAAAAATTATTATACATAATGCTCCATTTGATATTGGTTTCTTAAATAACGAATTAAAGCATCTAAAAAAAAATTCAATTGATAATAATTCAGTGATTGACTCACTTGAGGTTGCAAGAAACAAATTTCCAGGAACATCAAATTCACTTGATGCGTTATGTAAAAAGTTTTCTATCGATCTCTCAAAAAGAACCAAGCATAACGCTCTATTAGATTGTGAACTGCTAAGAGAAGTTTACATAAATTTGTTAGATGCAAAAGAACCTAAACTTGATCTTTTAACTAATAACTTAGAAGAAAAAATAATTAAAGACAAAAATTACCATAAAGAAATTGTAAATATTCCTGAAGACGAGATTAAAACTCATTCGGATTTTTTAAAAAAAGAACTAAAAAAAAATTTTTATTGAACTTTCCTCATCTCGTATAGTTTTTTAAAATCTACGTGTTTACTTATGTTTACATCTTTAAATCCGCAGTTCTCAAATAAGCTTACAAATATATTTCTTATCTCTGAATATACTTGAGATGGAATATTTATTAAAATAATTTTTTCCACTTCCTTTTGTTCAATTTTTTCATTTGATATTTCTATGATTGTTGAAAATGTAATTTTTGCATCAATAATCTCAAAATCACTTCGTGTCGGAGTTAACCCGAGTGAAATTTGAACTTCAATCATCTTTTGTTTAACTTGATTACTTTTTATATCAACATTAATTTTATAATTAGAAATTTCTTTTGATAATAAGTAAAAAGTTTTTGGATTTGGAATATTAAATTTTAGCTCTTTTATATATTTGCCAATTATCTTATAATTCATCTTTTTTTTCTACTATTTCCCCATCAATCGTTTTACCTTCTGTTGATTTTTCAACTATTCCTTTTTTTTCTCTAAATAAAATCTTAAAAAAAATATTCCTTGTGATTGGAATAAGTAAAATAAAACCAATTATATCTGTTAAGAAACCTGGAACTATTAATAACAATGCTGCAAAAGCTATAGATGCCCCTGATATTATTTCATAAACAGGTGATTTGTTTTGATATAAATTCTTTAATCCTGATCTTAAAGTTTGTAGTCCTTGAACCCTTGCGTAATAAATGCCGATTATTGCTGTCAAGAATATCAGAGCAACAGTGTTAAGCGCTCCTAACGCAGCCCCTATTTTAATCATAAAAAATATCTCTAAGGCGGGTAAACCTATTAAAATCAGAAAAAATGTGTTCATTTGTCTGATACAAAATTATATTATTCATGTATATTTATCAAATAATGAGTAATAGTTTTGGTTATTTAGACATAATTTTACTAGGCATGATAGCAGGATTTATTATCCTGAGATTAAGAAGTATTTTGGGAAGAAAGACTGGGCACGAAACAAAAGTTTATCCCGGCTTCGATGAGAAAAAATTCAGTATGCCTAAAAAAGATGTTGAGCCACAAAAACAAAATTTAGAAATATTAGAGGGAAAAGAAAAAAAAGAGTTTCTTAGAGGAGCTGAGATAGCTTATGAAACTGTATTAACTGCTTTTGCTAACGGAGATTTAATCAAATTAAAATCATTACTTTCGCCGAATATGTTTTCAAACTTTTCAGATGCAATTAAAGTTAGAAATAAAGAAAATATAAAATCTGAATTTACATTCATAGGTGTAAAAGAGTCCTCAGTTGAAAAATATGAAAAAATTAAAGATAATTTATTTGCAACTGTAAAATTTGTTGCAGAAGTTATTTCTGTAAAAAGAGATAAGGAAAATAAAATTATTGAGGGTAATCCAGACAAAATTAAATTTGTTTCAGATAACTGGAAATTTACAAGAAATATTAATCAAAAAAGTCCAAATTGGTATTTATCTGAAATTATTAGCTAGTGAAAAAGAAAAAAGATCTCGACCAAGTCAATGCAAAAGCTTGGGAAGAATACATAAAAAATCCATCTGACATTTACGATAAAGATAAAAATTATTCTAGAGAGAATAATAGAAAAGGAAGATTTAAATACGATCTTCATGGATATACGCTAGATGATGCTAACATAAAGGTTAGAGAGATCATACTTTCTTGCAAAGAAAATAATTATAAAGAAATATTATTAATTACTGGGAAAGGATTACACTCAAAAAATGAAAAAGATATTTATGTTTCAAAAAATTTTGGAACACTTAGGTATTCAGTTCCTGAATTTATAAAATCTGAAAAAGATTTAAGTAATCTTATCATTTCAATAAATGAAGCTGATACAAAAGATGGTGGCGCAGGTGCTTTATTAATAAAATTAAAAAATTTATAATATAAATTTTGATAAATCCATATCTTTAACTAAATTTCCTAGATTCTCTTGAACAAATTTTTTATCAACTGTAATTGTTTCACCAGCTTTGTCAGTAGCATTAAAACTAATATCATCTAAAACTCTCTCGATTATTGTATGAAGTCTTCGCGCGCCAATGTTTTCTACCGAAGAATTTACTTCTGCAGAAATTTTAGCTAGCATGTCAATACCATCCTCTGAAAACTCAAGATTAACATCTTCCGTTTTTAATAAAGCCTTATATTGTTTTATTAGACTGTTATCAGGTTCTTTAAGAATTCTTTTAAAATCTTCTTCATTAAGTGCTTTTAATTCAACTCTTATAGGTAATCTTCCTTGTAGTTCAGGTAATAAGTCGGAGGGCTTGGCTAGTTGAAAAGCTCCCGATGCAATAAATAAGATATGATCAGTTTTGATTGGTCCATGTTTGGTGCTTACTGTGGTCCCTTCAATTAGGGGCAATAGGTCTCTTTGAACACCCTCTCTGGAAACATCTCCTCCAACCCTATCACTCCTTGCGGAAACTTTATCGATTTCATCTAAAAATACTATTCCATTCTCTTCAGTAGCTTTTTTGGCTTGTTTAATAATTTTGTCTTCCTCAATCATTTTGTCTGATTCTTGAGCGACTAATATTCCGTGGGATTCTTTAACAGTCATCTTTTTCTTTTTACCTTTTTTATTTCCCATAGATTTTCCTAGAATATCTCCAAGATTTACCATCCCAACGTTTCCTCCAGGCATACCGGGTATCTCAAAACTTTGTAATCCAGAGGACGCATCCTGAACCTCTATTTCGATTTCGTTATTGTCCAAATCTCCATTTCTTAGTCTTTTTCTAAAACTTTCTCTTGTAGCAACACTCGCTTTATTTCCTACCAAAGCATCTAAAACCTTTTCCTCCGCCTTCAACTCAGCTTTAGCTTTAACTTCTTTCCTTTTTCTCTCTCTTTCCATGGCTATAGCAATTTCAATCAAATCTCTTACGATTTGTTCAACATCTCTACCTACATACCCAACTTCAGTAAATCTTGTGGCTTCAACTTTTATGAATGGTGCTTCAGCTAATTTGGAAAGTCTTCTTGATATTTCAGTTTTACCTACCCCTGTTGGACCTATCATAAGTATATTTTTCGGTAATACTTCGTCTCTCATTTCATCAGTAAGAGCCTGTCTTCTCCACCTATTTCTTAATGCAACAGCAACAGCTTTTTTTGCCTCATTTTGCCCAATTACATATCTATCTAGCTCTGAAACTATTTCTCTTGGAGAAAGAGCACTGACCTTCGAGCTATCAGATTTAGATCCTTTGACTAATTTTAAATTTGTTTCTTTTTTTGATTTAGACATTTAAATTTTTTCCATAGTTACATTATTGTTTGTAAATACGCAGATGTCTGATGCTACTTTTAAAGCTTTTTTTGCTATATCCTCTGCTTTCATATCAGTTTCAATTAATACTTTTGCAGCTGCAAGAGCGTAGTTTCCTCCAGATCCAATTCCAATTATTCCATCTTCTGGCTCTAAAACATCTCCAGTCCCAGAAATTATAAAGCTGTGATTTTTATCTGCTACTGCCATTAATGCTTCTAATCTTCTTAAAAATTTATCACTTCTCCAATCTTTAGCTAGCTCAACAGCTGCTCTTTGTAAGTTACCAGCATGCTTTTCTAATTTTGCTTCAAGTCTTTCAAATAATGTTAATGCGTCCGCAGTCGATCCCGCAAATCCTGCGATTACCCCTCTGCTCTCAATTTTTCTAACTTTCTTGGCTTTGCTTTTTAAAACTGTATTTCCAAGACTTACTTGACCGTCACCTGCTACTATGGTTTCCCCACCTTTTCTAAGAAGGACAATTGTAGTACCGTGCCATTTTTCAGCTGTATTCATGAAGTTATATGTGGAGATTATTTTGAGATCTTCAATAGTGATTTATTGATAAAATGACTATTTAATTATATATCAAAGGTGAACTAGGCATTTTTATGAGTAGAAAAGCAAAAATTACCAGGAAAACAAAGGAGACCAGCATTTCTGTCGCGGTTAATCTAGACGGAAAAGGAAAGTATAAAATTGAAACAGGAATAGGTTTCTTAGATCACATGTTAGAACAATTATCAAAGCACTCTCTTATAGATTTAGAAGTCAAAGCAAAAGGTGACACACATATAGATTTACACCACACTACTGAGGATACAGGCATAGCAATTGGAGAAGCTATTAAAAAAGCAGCAGGTAATCGAAAAGGAATTACACGATATGCATCAACGATGATTCCTATGGATGAAACTCTAAGCCGAGTTTCAATAGATGTATCGAATAGACCTTATTTAATCTGGAAAGTAAACCTGTCGGTTGAGAAACTTGGCGAGATGGACACAGAATTATTTAAAGAGTGGTTTCAAGCTTTTTCACAATCAGCTGGAGTTACTTTACACGTAGAAAATATTTACGGTGAAAATAGTCACCACAAGATTGAGTCGTGTTATAAAGGTTTAGCTAGATCATTAAAAGATGCTTTAGCGATTGATAAAAGAATTAAAAACTCAATACCTTCGACAAAAGGCTCTATTTAAAATTGATGAACGTCACAATTGTTGACTACCAATCGGGCAATATTAGCTCTGTCATTAATTCTTTTACAGAGGTAGCTAAAGGTAAAGTTAATCTAGAAGTAACCTCAGATATAAAAAAAATTAAATCTAGTGACAAAATTGTTTTACCAGGTCAGGGCTCATTCAAAAACTGTGTGGACTCTCTAAATAGTATTTCTGGATTGGTTGATACCCTAAAAGATTTTGCAATAACAAATAAGAAACCTTTGTTAGGAATTTGCGTAGGCTTGCAGATTTTTGCAGATATTGGTTATGAAGAGGCAGAAACAAAGGGATTAGGTTGGATTTCTGGTAAAGTTTCCAAAATTGATAATCAAAAAGGAAAGTTTAAGCTTCCACATATTGGTTGGAACGAAATTGAAATTCAAAAAGAAAGTAAAATTTTTAAAGATATAAAAAATAAATCTCATATGTATTTCGTTCATAGTTATGAGTTTATTCCTGAAGATAAATCTGTTATTTCAGCAACAACAGATTATTCATCAAAAATTGTCTGCTCTGTTGAAAGAGATAATTTATTTGGAACACAGTTTCACCCTGAGAAGAGTGATAAAATTGGATTAAAAGTAATTGATAACTTTTTAAAATTATAATGAAAATATTTCCTGCTATAGATATAAAAGATAAGAAATGCGTAAGATTAATCAAAGGAGAATTTGAAAAAAAAACTGAATACGAAACCTCACCTATTGATCAAGCTGGTAAATTTAAAAATTATGGTTTTAAAAATTTACATATTGTTGATTTGGACGGTGCATTAACTGGAAAGACTGTTAATTTAGATATTATTCAAGATATAGTAAGCAAATACAACTTGAAGATTGAAGTAGGTGGCGGTGTTAGATCTCTTGATAGCATTAAAAAATATATTGATGTAGGTGTTGAAAAAGTAATTTTAGGAAGTGGTGCTATAAAAAATAAAGAATTTTTAAAAGAGTCTTGTGAAAAGTTTAAAGGTCAAATTGCTTTAGGGTTAGATGCAAAAGACGGAAATCTTTCCGTATCAGGTTGGAAAGAAAATTTAAATATTAAAACTATAGATTTTCTTAAAGATGTAAATAACTATGGAGTAAGCCGTATAATTTACACAGATATTAATAGGGATGGAACGAAAACTAGTCCTAACCTAGATGAGACCGTAAAAATTGCAGAGCTTTCTAATTGTCCCGTTGTGATTTCAGGAGGTGTTTCTTCAATAAGTGATATACAGAAAGCTAAAGAATTAAATAATAAAAAAATTGAAGGTATCATTGTTGGGAAAGCTATTTATGATGGAGACATAACACTTAACGAATTAGCAAAGGAGATGGATGCTTAAAAATAGAATTATACCTTGTCTTGATGTGAAAAACGGAAGAGTTGTTAAAGGTATTAACTTTATTGAATTAAAAGATGCTGGAGATCCAGTAGAGCAAGCTAAGATTTATAGTGATAGCGGAGCTGATGAAATTTGTTTCTTAGATATCACTGCATCAAATGAAAATAGAGAGACAATTATTGATATTGTTAGAAAAACAGCTAAAGAGTGTTTTGTTCCTTTAACTGTCGGAGGAGGTGTAAGAACCATTCAAAATATAACTGATTTATTGTTAGCTGGTGCAGATAAAGTTTCCATCAATACAGCTGCAGTACAAAATATTGATTTTGTAAAAGAGGCTTCAAAAAAATTTGGATCTCAATGCATTGTTGTTGCCATCGATGCAAAAAAAGTTTCAGATAATAAATGGCAGGTATTTACACACGGCGGTAGAAATAAAACAGGTATTGACGCTGTCAAGTTTGCGAAACAAATAGAGGAGAATGGAGCTGGAGAAATTTTACTAACTTCAATGGATAAAGATGGTACAAAATCCGGCTATGACCTTGATTTGTTAAAAGAAATTACAAATAGTACAAATATTCCTGTAATAGCTTCTGGTGGAGTCGGAACTTTAGATCACTTGTATGATGGTATTGTTAAAGGAGGCGCAAGTGCGGTTTTAGCGGCTTCTATTTTTCATTATGGTGAGTATAAAATTAAAGATGCTAAAGAATATTTGAATTCTAAAAATGTATCGGTAAGGTTATAAAATGTTTCAAAACTTAGAACAATTAATTAAAACAATCAGAGAGAGAAAAAATTCTTCTCCAGATAAATCTTATACAAATAAACTACTTAATGATAAAAACTTAAGTGTTTCAAAAGTAAAAGAAGAAATAGGTGAATTAATAGAGTCTGTGGAAAAAAATTCAAATAAGATACATGAGGCTACAGATGTAATTTATCATTTGATGGTTTACTTAGAAGCTAATAATATAAAGATTGAAGATGTGATGAGCGAACTTAAAAAAAGACAGAAATGAGTTACGATAAGAATAATATATTCGCAAAAATTCTTAGAGGAGAAATTCCTTGCAAAAAAGTTTATGAAAATGAGCATGTCTTAGCCTTTCATGATATTAATCCTCAAAAGAAAGTACATGTTTTAGTAATTCCTAAAGGTGAGTATGTTGATCTTGATGATTTTAATAACAAAGCTTCAGATAAAGAAATTGTAGAGTTAAATAAAGGCCTGACTCATGTCGCAAGTTTAATGGGCGCAAAAGACAAGGGTTATAGAGCTTTAACTAATATTGGTAGTGATGGCGGACAGGAAGTTCCTCATTTACACTTTCATATATTTGCAGGAGAAAAGATTGGAAAAATGGTTAACTAATGGTTTCAAGAGTAAAAAGATATTTTTTAGAAATCAAAGATTTTTCAGAAACAGTTGATTTAAATCTTCCAGAAAATTTTCAAATTATTTTAGATGATAAAGATAATTTTCATTTAAATAGATTTTTTTATAAACAAATAGGTGTAGACCATTACTGGAGAGACAGATTGTTATGGTCTGATAGTGAATGGTTAAAATATGTTACTAATAAAAATTTAGAGACTCATGTTTTAAAAAAAGGCGAAGATCTAGTAGGATATTATGAGCAAGAATATCATCCTGGATCAAATGAGGTAGAGCTAATCAATCTAGGAGTATTAAAAGAATTCAGAGGTTTGAAGCTTGGCTCAACACTTGTAAATCATGCCATAGCGAGTGCATCAAGAAAAAATCCTAATAGAATGTGGGTTCATACTTGTAGTTTAGACCACAAACATGCATTACAAAATTATAAATCTAAAGGTTTTGAAGTTTTTAAAGAAGAAGAAATTGACTTTGTAGCTTAGTTAATTTCAGGTACTTTAAAGGTACCTTTTTTAAAAACGTCATTTTTAGAAACAATCTTAAGAGAGAAATTTATATTATTGTTGTATTGATCTTTAATCTCCCATCCTTTCAAATCTAGATTTTTTTTGTCAAAAAAAATAGTGATTTCGTTATCACCAAAATAAATAAGTTTGACTATTTGATCAGTTAATTCTAATTCTCCTGATTGCACTATTTCTAAAAGTTTATCTTTATATAAAATATTTAAGAATGGAGATTTTGAAATAGGATAATGGTAAGTTTTATTATATCTTTTTTGTGTTATTGCTAATCTCTTATTATTAATAACTAATTCTTTTTTTTTATCGTCAAAGTAATTACATTTTAATTTTCCAGGAAATTCTAAAAGACAACTACCTTTTTCTTTTTTTTCATTAATTAATTGATCAAATGTAAATTCTAACGAATTTAAGTTGTTTAGTTGAACAATTATTTGATCTTTATCATTAGCTAATAAACTTGTTGTTATTAATAGGAAAAACGAGATTAAAATTTTTTTTTTAAAGAACTTCACGTTTACCAACATGATTTGCCTTACTTACGATGCCTTTTTCTTCCATCATATCAATAATTCTAGCAGCTCTATTATATCCGATCTGTAATTTTCTCTGTAAGAAGCTTGTAGAGGCTTTTCCTTCAGTTTTAATAATTTCTATAGCCTGATTGAATAATTCATCCTCATCACCCTCATTTCCAGTCGTTAATGAGGTTTCATTTGTTTCTTGGGAAGTGATCTCTTCCATATAATCTGGCTCTCCTTGCGCTCTTAATGAGTTCGTAATTTTCTCAATTTCTTGTTCAGAAACATACGGGCCATGAATTCTGACTATTCTGTTTGCTGAAGACATAAATAACATGTCTCCTTTTCCAAGTAATTGTTCAGCACCCTGCTCCCCCAAAATAGTTCTACTATCAATTTTGGAGCTTACTTGAAAAGATATTCTTGTTGGGAAATTAGCTTTTATTGTGCCTGTTATTACATCAACACTTGGTCTTTGTGTAGCCATGATTATATGAATACCTGCAGCTCTTGCCATTTGAGATAATTTTTGAATGTAGTTTTCAATTTCTTTTCCAGCTACAAGCATTAAGTCAGACATCTCGTCAACTACTACAACAATGTAAGGCATCTTTAATTTGTGTTTAGCATTATAACCATCAATATTCCTCACTCCTACCTTGCTCATTAATTTATACCTGCTGTTCATCTCTTTTACAGTCCATGACAAAGCTGATGTAGCTTTTTTAGCATCAGTAATAACTGGAGTTAATAAATGGGGTATTCCTTCGTAAGTAGATAGCTCTAACATTTTTGGATCGATCAAAATAAATTTACAAAGATCTGGACTTAACTTATAAAGTAGAGAAACAATTATTGTATTAATACAAACAGACTTTCCTGAACCAGTGGTACCCGCAATTAAAAGATGAGGCATTGAAGTTAAATCACCAACAATTGGCATTCCTGAAATACTCTTACCTAATGCTATTGGAAGTCTCACATCTTTTTTTTGAAACTTATCGTAAGAAATTATTTCTCTTAGAGATACCCCCTCTCTTTCCTCATTTGGAATTTCGATTCCAACAGTGTTTTTTCCTGGAATGACAGAAACTCTTGTAGAAGTTGAGCTTGTATTTCTTGCTAAATCTTCTGATAAATTTATAATTTTTGATACTTTTATACCAGGCGCTGGTTCGAATTCATAAAGGCTTACTACAGGACCATTATTAATTGTTTTAATCTTTCCATCTATACCAAAGTCTAATAAAATTTTTTCCATAAACTCGGCATCAGGACGATTTTTATTTCCATCAGAAGTAAGCTTAAATAAATTCCTTTCTAAATAATTTATATCCGGTAATTTATATTTAGATTTAGCAATAACTTGATTTGATTTAGAAAATGTATCAAATGAAAATGATTGTTGCGTTTTTTCCAAGGTTTGAGGCTGATCTTCAACATTAATTTTACTGAAATCTGGTTCATTATTCTCTACGGGCTTTCTTCTAAAAAGTGAAATAATTACTGAAAATACCTTTTTAAAATTTATATCAGCTGAAAAAGAAAAAAAAACTACTGTTAATAAAAACAGTCCATAAATTGAATACGTACTGTCTATCCATGGAGCCCAAGTATTAATAAAATTGTAAGATATTTTTCCAACAAAACCTGAGTTACCATTGTCAATTAACCAAAAAGAGTTATCGAATGTCAAATAGATAAAAACAGTACCTACAGTCAGATAGGCCACAACTAAAAATAATTTCAAAATTATTCTTCTTAATTCTTTTTTTATAATTAAGTCTAAACCCCATATTAAAAAGTTTAGTAATAATAAAAAAGATACCAAACCGAAACTTTGTAATAAAAAATCTGCAATGCTACTTCCATAAATTCCAAAGAAATTTTGAATCTCGAAGCTCCTATCACCATATATAAATGAGGGATCTTCAGGAGAATATGTTGTGAAGGCGATTGCAAGTGCGACACTTGTTAAAACTAAGATTAAACCTAGTAATTCAAAGGTTCGTTTTTTCAAAAAATTTGTTACACTATCTAAAAAGTTTGTATTCATCACGAATCGATTACATACTTTTTACCATTTTTATGAAAGTGTTAAAAATTTTAATATGACAAAACAGAGAATATGCATCGTTGGAAATGGTCTTTCAGGCTTAATGACAGCTTTAGTCTTAGATAAAGTGCCAGGTATAGAGATAAATTTAATAGCTAAAAAAGACACAAAAAATGTAGATAAAAGGACTACTGCTATTTCTGATACAAATTACAAGTTCCTTAAGCAAAATATTACTAACTTAGAGCAAAAGCTGTTCTGGCCTTCAAAAAAAATTGAGCTTTTTTACGAGACTTCTAAAGATAAAATAAATTTTTTAAATTTAAACGAAACTAACTCCAACCTTATGTACGTTTTTGAAAATGACAAAATAAAAAGTTTATTATTGAGAAATATTTCAAAAAATAAAATTAAATTAATTCAAAAAGACGTAAAAAACTTAGATGAGTTTAAAAATTACGATTTAATTATTCTTTGTATAGGTACAGAGTCAAAAATTTATGATAACATAACTAGAATAAGATCTATAAAGAAAGATTATAAAGAAATAGCTATTACAGGTTATGTAAAGCATAATTTTAAGTCAATCAATACAAGTCAATTTTTTCTGAAAGAGGGGCCGTTAGCTATACTTCCTTTTTCAAAAAATTATTTTTCTTTTGTTTGGAGTGTGAAAAAAAATTTTTTTGTAAATAATTCAAAAATAATTTTTAAAATAATTAAAAAAAAATTAATAGAAATTTTGGAAAAAAAACAAGATATCACTATTAGCAATATACAGTCTTTTCCCATCACACTTCATTTAAGAAGACAGTACCATAGAAAAAATATATTAATTCTTGGTGAGGGTTTGCACACTATTCATCCTGTAGCCGGCCAAGGTTTTAATCTTGTTCTCCGAGATATAAAGAAATTAAAAGAAATCATAGATTATTATTCGAGGTTAGGTATTTCTTTAAAAAATAGTTACGCTTTAGATGATTTTTATGACAGCAGAAAACCAGAAAATATAATTATGAGTTTAGGTGTTGATGCCACTCACACATTCTTTAAGCAAAATAAATATTTGGATCCATTAAAAGAAATAATTTTGAAAAGTATCAAAAACAACGGCAAATTAAAAAAATTCAGTAAATTAATCTCTAATAGAGGTTTATCATTATAAATCAATGAACATTTATGCCTTATCATCGGGTAGAGGGCCCTCTGGAATAGCTATTGTTAGGATTTCAGGCAACGAAACGCTTAACATTTGTAAAAATTTGACTAAGTCAAAAGTTATAAAGTCTAATGAAGTTAATTTTTGTAAGTTTTATGACCCCAAAAATGATAATGTAATAGATCCGGAGGCTCTATTATTATGGTTTCCCGGGCCAAATAGTTATACAGGAGAAGATCTAGCAGAATTGCAAATTCATGGAAGTAACGCTGTAATAAACGCCTTATTGAGAGTTCTATCAGAGCAAAAAAATTGTAGACTAGCTGAACCAGGTGAGTTCACTAAAATTGCCTTTCAAAATGATAAAATCGATTTATTAAAAGCAGAAAGTATAGGAGATCTTATTCATTCTGAGACAGAATTACAAAGACAGCAAGCAGTCAAATTAGTCCAGGGTAACGCATCAAATTATTATAATGAGTTAAGGAAAAAAATAATAAAATCTCTTTCTTTTATAGAAGCTAAAATTGATTTTGCAGAAGAAGATCTTCCAGAAAAAGTACTAAAAGAAGCTCATAAATCAATCAAAGAAATTCATTCAGAAATTTCAAAAATAATTGAAGACAGCAAAGTAGGAGAGAAAATTAGAGATGGTTTTAGAGTTTCGATTACAGGTCAAGTTAATTCTGGAAAATCATCTTTATTAAATTTACTTTCAAAAAGAGAAGTTGCGATCGTCTCTGATGAAGCTGGTACGACGAGAGATATTATAGAAATTTATTTGAATTTAGACGGTTATCCAGTAGTTTTAGCTGACACTGCTGGTATTAGAGAAGCTAAAAATGAAGTCGAAAAAAAAGGTATCTCTTTAGCATTAGGCAAATCAAAAGAAGCAGATTTAAATATTATAGTTATAGATAATTCATCTAAAAAAGTTAACAAAGAGATACTAAATATGATTAATAACGATACTATAATTTTTTTAAATAAATCAGATGTTTCAGATAAGCAAAATCATAAATTCGACGTAGATACAGTTTTAGCCTCAGTAAAAAATAATAATAATATCGATAAATTAATAAATTTGGTTAAAACCAAGTTAAGCAAAAAATTTACTTATAATAATAATGCTTTAATTACTAGGGAAAGACATAGAGTTAAACTTAATGATTGTTTAAAAGAAATTAATAACTTCCTTAAAAAGGATCAAATCAAAGACCTCGAATTAGCTGCTGAAGACTTAAGAATGGCGACACGGCATCTCGGTAGCATAGTCGGCAAGGTAGATGTGGAAGAAATACTTGGATCTATATTTAAAGACTTTTGTATTGGTAAATAAAATAATTCTTGTATTCTTAAATTAGACGTTTACATTCATAGTATGGCAAAACAGAGCTATGATGTAGTAGTAATAGGTGGAGGTCATGCTGGATGTGAGGCAGCAGCTGCTTCCGCTAGAATGGGTGTAAATACTGCTCTTTTTACACATAAAATAGAGACCATTGGCGAAATGTCATGCAATCCCGCTATCGGGGGTCTCGGAAAAGGTCATCTAGTAAGGGAAATTGATGCTTTAGATGGTGTGATGGGTGTTGTAGCTGATAAATCTGGTATTCAATTTAGATTATTAAACAGAAGTAGGGGCCCAGCAGTACAGGGACCACGTACACAGTCAGATAGAGCTCTCTACAAAGAGCATATGCAGAAAATTTTACTAAATTATAAAAATTTAGCTGTCATAGCAGATCCTGTCGTTAAATTCTTATTTGAAGGAGACAAAGTCATTGGATTTATATGTCAAAGCGGAAAAGAAGTAAGGACTAAAGAACTTATATTAACTACTGGCACTTTTCTTAATGGTTTAATACATATTGGTGAAACTCAAATCCCAGCAGGTAGGTATGATGAGAAACCATCTACAGGTTTAAGTGAACAATTAGCAAAATTCAAAATGCGAATAGGAAGATTAAAGACAGGAACACCGCCTAGACTTGATGGAAGCACAATTAATTATGATGATTTGGAAATGCAGCCAGCTGATGACGATCATTACTACTTTTCTTTCCTAACAAACAAAATTAATAACAGACAAATCAAATGTGGAATGACTTATACTAACAAAGAAGTTCATAAAATTATTAATGATAATATTTCTCGAAGTGCAATGTACTCGGGAAACATTAAAGGTGTAGGACCTCGGTATTGTCCGTCCATTGAAGATAAAATTGTTAAATTTAAAGAGAAACAATATCATCAAATTTTTCTTGAACCTGAAGGATTAAAGGACAATACTATTTACCCAAATGGCATATCTACTTCTCTTCCAGAGGAGATACAGCTCAAAATATTAGCTAAAATAAAAGGTTTGGAGCATGTTAAGATGAAAAGAGCTGGTTACGCTATAGAGTACGATTATGTCGATCCAAGAGAACTTAGTGCCACTTTAGAAACTAAAAAAATTAAGTCATTATTCTTAGCAGGACAAATTAACGGAACTACAGGTTATGAGGAAGCTGCAGCCCAGGGTTTGATAGCTGGAATTAATGCTGCTTTGAAAATTAAAAGTAAATCCGAATTCATTTTAGATAGATCAACTTCTTATATTGGTGTGATGATTGATGATCTAATAACTAAAGGTGTCTCCGAACCTTATCGCATGTTTACCTCTAGAGCAGAGTATAGATTAACTTTAAGAGCTGATAATGCAGATCAGAGGTTAACAGAACTTGGTATAAACTTAGAATTAGTAGGATCTGAAAGAAAAAAAATATTTTTAGAAAAGAAAAAAAATATTTCTATCCTAAATAATTTTTTAGAATCAAAATTTTTAACTCCTAATGAAGCAAAAAAATATGAAATTAAAATAGCTATGGATGGAGTCAAAAGGTCATGTTTAGAAGTTATGGGTCAACGAAAAGTAAATATGGCAAAAATAAGGCAAATATTTTCTGATTTACCTGAATTTCCTAACTCAATAGAAAAACAGGTTGCAACAGATGCTCACTACATGGGTTATTTAAAAAGACAGGAGAGAGACATCGAATCTTTCAAGAAAGATGAGTCAGTTATCATCCCCCAAAATATAAATTATGAAAATTTAAGTGGTTTGTCCAATGAGGTTAAGACTAAACTCATTTCTATAAGACCCAAAACGTTAGGACAAGCAATCAGAATAGACGGTATCACTCCTGCAGCTGTAATAATACTATTATCCCATATTAAGAAGCAGAAATATAAAGCTACTGCTTAATGCAGGAACGTGAGGTTATAAATTTACTTAAAAATCAATTTAATTTTAACAGCGAGTCAATATCTGGCATCAAAATATTTGTTAAAGAATTGATCAATGCTAATAAAAAGCATAATTTTATCTCTAAAAGTACTGAAAATGTCATTTGGCACAGACATGTACTTGATTCTGCACAATTAGTTAAATTTATTGATTTTTCAAAAGGTTCTTTATCTGATTTAGGCTCTGGGGCTGGTTTTCCAGGCCTGATTTTAGCAATATTTAGCAAAAATAGGGACTTTCACGTGAAATTATACGAAAAATCACCTGTTAAAAGAGCTTTTTTAAATAATTTAAGTGAAAAATTGTCAATAAATGTTGAAATATTAGGCAATGTATACGAAGATTTTATCTACACTGACTATATAGTTAGTAGAGCTTTCAAGAAGCTGGAAGCAATAATACAAGTTTCACGTGAAATCGCTAAAAAATCACATAAATTAATAATTTTGAAAGGTCAAAACGCGCAAAAAGATTTAAAAAAAGCTTTCAATAAGGAAAAATACGATTATAAACTTGAAAATAGTATAACAGATGAAGACTCTAAAATAATTATAGTCGATTTTAAAAAATGACGACAACAATCTCGGTGATCAATCAAAAGGGCGGTGTAGGAAAAACAACGACAGTCATAAACTTGGCTGCATCACTGTCCATTATGGGTCAAAAAAATCTTGTTATTGATTTAGATCCACAAGGAAATGCCACTACTGGATTTGGTAAAAGTAACAGCGATGAAGAAAAAAATATTTATAACTTATTAATCAAAAAAATTAGTCTTGGACAGGCAATACAAAAAACTAATATTCAAAATTTAGAAATCATAGGATCACATGTTAATTTATCTGGTTTAGAAGTTGAAACAGCGAACGACTCAAAAAGAGCATTTGTTTTAAAAGAAATACTTTCATCAGAAAAATCAGGACTATTAAAAAAGTATGACAACATATTTATAGATTGCCCACCATCTTTAAGTTTACTTACTATTATGTCTTTAGTTGCATCAGATGAATTATTAGTTCCTCTGCAAACAGAGTTCTTTGCATTAGAAGGAATAACACAATTAGTTAAAACAATAGATAGAATAAAAGAAAATCTTAATCCCACACTTTCTATAAGAGGAATACTCCTAACTATGTTTGATAAAAGAAACAAACTATCATCTGAAGTGGATAGGGAAGCTAGAAATTACTTTAAAGACAAAGTTTACAAAACTGTCATTCAAAGAAATGTAAGATTGTCGG
>CACNFS010000014.1 GCA_902619835.1 uncultured Pelagibacteraceae bacterium
TTCGATCTTTTACATTTTCTAAAAGCTTAGCCTCTACTGTAGCTCCTGCAACTTTAGGATTTCCAACTTCTGTACTCTTGTCATCGTTTAAAAGTAAAACATTATCGAATTTTATTGTTTCACCAACTTTGGCATCAAGCTTTTCAATTTCTAATATTTTACTTGCAGATACTTTGTACTGTTTTCCACCTGTTTCTATTATAGCAAATGACATAATATTTTTTTTTCTTATATAATTTCAACGCAATATAGCCTTCAATGCTAGCAAGTCAAGATTATTGAAGTCAAAAAGCATCCTTTAAATCTCTTAATTTTGAAAAAATCTCAACTTCAGACGAACCTTTAAGGCCCAAAGCTTGCTTGAGTTCAGGATCATTGCATCTTAAGAAAATATTCGTTTTAATTTCTTCACCTAAAGTAGATGGTACTGTCGGTTGATTTAAATTTAATTTTTTTTGAATATCAACTTCTTTCTTTTTTAAAAAGTTATTCTTAATATCGTAAGCTAAACAAAAATTTAAATTTGATTTTGTGTATTCATGTCCACAGTAGATTTTTGTATCCAAAGGAAGGTTTTTAATTTTATTTAAAGAATTAAACATTTCTTCATGAGTTCCTTCAAAAACTCTGCCACATCCTAATGAAAACAATGTATCTCCGGTAAAAATAATTTTTTCTTTACTAAAGAAAAAACCAATATGGCCTTTTGTATGGCCTGGAATAAAAATTACCTCAAACTCCAAATTTCCAATTTTATGTTTCTGATTTTCTTCAAGATATATATCTATTCCTGGAATACGATCTTTATCTAAATTGAAACCCAAGATTTTTGAATTATATTTTTCTTTTAGTTTCAAATTACCATCCACATGATCAGCATGGTGATGAGTATTTAAAATAAAGTCTAATTTTTTGTATTTCTTTATAATCTTATCACAGGTTTTGAATTCAGATGGATCAACTATTGAGACAATATTTGTATCTCTTTCATAGATTAAGTAACTATAGTTGTCGCTCAGACAAGGAATAATTTCTACTATCATTTTATCCAATTAAAAAGATACCTAGTTTTGAAAAAAGGTTTTTAATTTCCAAATTATTATTGTTAATCAAAGATGTTTTATCTTCGTTGACGCCAACAACTTTTTTAATATTTATATTTTTTTCACCACAAAAATTAAATAAATCTTTAATTGTACACATATGTAAGTTTGGTGTATTGTACCATGAATTAGGAAGTGTTTTTGTAATTGGCATTTCACCAAAAAATAAAAGTTTTGCTCTTACTTTCCAATAACCAAAATTTGGTATTGAGATCACAACTGATTTTCCAATTCTTAGTAAATCCCTTAAAACTTTTTCAGGTTTGTAAAAAGCTTGAAGTGTTTGACTTAGAACTACATAATCAAAGGACTGGTCAGGAAATTGATGTAACTCTGTTTCAGCATTGCCCTGTATCACTGGTAAGCCTTTGTGAATACATTGCTGTACATTATCTTGACTAAGTTCTAAACCTCGAACTTCTATATTCTTTTCTTTTTTTAGAAGTCCCATTAAAGAACCATCACCGCAGCCTACATCAAGAACTCTGGTATTATTAGATAATAAATCTGCAATAACTTTAAATTCTTTTTTCATATTTAAATTTCTCATACATTGAGTCTATAAAACTTTTAAGTGTTTTTAAAAATTCAGGTTCCTCGAGTAAAAAGGAGTCATGACCTTTATCAGTTATAATTTCAGAGTATGAAACATCTGCTCCTGAAGCATTCAACGCTATTACTATATCTTTATTTTCTTTTGATGTGTAAAGCCAATCTGAAGAAAAAGATATTATTAAAAACTTTGTTTTTTGATTCTTGAAAGCTTCAATTAAACCACCTTTAAATTGTTTTGAAAGGTCAAAATAATCCATAGCTCTTGTTATATAAAGTATAGAGTTTGCATCAAATCTTTCTGTGAATGCATAACCTTGATGTCTTAAATAACTTTCTACTTGAAAATCTGCATTGAAACTGAATTCATAATCTGCTTTTTCTTGTAGTTTTCTACCAAATTTTTCTTGCATACCTTTTTCAGATAAATAACTAATATGACCAACCATTCTTGCAACAGCCAATCCGTTTTTTGGTTGTACATTTTTCAGAACATACTTTCCATTATCCCACACAGGATCAGCCATTATCGCCTGGCGAGCTAATTCGTTTAGAGCAATATTTTGTGCACTATGACTTGAACTACAGGCTATAGGAACAGCTGAAAAAGTTTTATCTGGAAAAGTTGTACAAAATTGTAAGAGCTGCATTCCACCCATAGATCCGCCGGTCGCACACAAAAGCTTTTTTATGCCAAGGTGTTCAAGTAAAGACTCTTGTGCTCTTATCATATCTCTTATAGTAATAACTGGAAAATCTAATCCATAAGGTGCCTTTGACTTAGGGTTAATATTTTGTGGACCTAGAGAACCCATGCAACCACCTATTACGTTTGCACAAATAACAAAATATTTATTTGTATCTATAGCTTTTCCAGGACCAACAGCAGTAATCCACCAGCCTTCTTTCTTTGTTATAGGATTGGTTCCTGTTACGAATTGATCTCCTGTAAGTGCGTGAAATACAAGAATAGCGTTATCCTTATTTTGGTTTAAATTGCCGTAAGTTTCGTAAGCTAGCGGAAAATTGCTTATAGTCTTTCCACAATCAAGTTTAAGTGATTTTGAAACATCTAATTTCTTTATATTTTCAATTTTTACATTCATCCAAAAAAAAAGCCCAGCTAATCTGGGCATCCCCCTTTTAGCTACATTTATTAAGCGCTTGCAATACGGTTAAATCAGCGCGAGATATTTTTACTAAATCATCATAAACTTGTCAATTTTATATAAGATAAAGACTTATAGAAAAACTCTAACATTTTAGATAATACTTTAATAAAATGAGATTTCCAAAACCAAATAATATCGTAGCTGAAAAGTATATAGCTGGAATGAGCTTGTTTAAAAGTAAATTAGCTAAAATTAAACTATCTGCTAATGAGTCAGCTTTAGGCCCAAGTCCAAAGGCAAAAAAAGAGTATCTAAAAATATCTAAAAGTTTTGCTAGATACCCAGACTCTGAAGGTACATTTTTAAGAAAAACTTTATCTAATAAGTTTAAAATAGATAAAAATAGAATTATTTTAGGATCAGGATCAGATCAAATTTTTGAATTAGTTTGTAAATCTTTTTTGAAAAAAGGAGACGAGGTAATAGTACCTAAGTATAGCTTTATCATTTATAGAATTTATAGCAAAATGAACGGAGCTAAAGTTATCTACTCTAGAGAAAATAATTTTAAAATTTCAGTAAAAGAAATTTTAAAAAAAGTTTCCAAAAAAACTAAAATTGTTTTTTTAGCTAATCCTAATAACCCAACTGGTACTTATATTAAAAAAAAAGATTTAGTATTTCTAAGAAAAAAACTAAGAAGTAATATTCTTTTGGTTGTTGATGATGCTTATTTTGAATACGTAAAACGAAAAGATTATCTTTCAGCTTTAAAGATTTTCAAGAATTATAAGAATGTTGTAATGACAAGAACATTTTCAAAAATTTATGGGCTGGCAGGATTAAGAGTTGGATGGGGTTATGCATCTAAAGAAATTATAAATTCGCTTAATAAAGTTAAACCACCGTTCAATGTAAGCAGGCCAGCTTTATATGCTGCATCTGCAGCAATAAAAGATAGTTTATGGCTAAACAAAGAAATAAGGCACGTAAATAAATGGAATAAAAAAATGTTTAATGAGTTTAAAAAAATGAAAATTGAAACTAACAAAAGTTATAGTAATTTTTTGTTAGTAAATTTCAATAGAGTAAAAATTAATTCATCAAAAGTTTTTAAACTGTTAGCCAAAACTGGAATACTGGTACGTAAAATGGATGTATATGGTATTAAGAATTCGTTGAGAATTACAATTGGAAAAAGCGACGAAAATAGAAAATTAATTTCAGAAATGAAAAAAATATTAAATGTTTAATAAGATTAGTATAATTGGATGTGGTTTAATTGGATCTTCTATCTTAAGAGCGGTAGAAGAAAAAAAACTAGCGTCTAAAATAAGTGTTTATGATAAATCTAAGAGTGTAGCAGACTATCTGAAAAAAAATTTTTCAGCAGAAATTTGTAAAAATATCTCTGATGTAGTCAAAGGCTCAGATTTAATAATAATTGCATCTCCTCTGAGTAGTTACAAAGAAATACTTCTTTCTATTCAAACTAGTTTGAAAGAAAATGTAATTTTGACAGATACAGGTTCTGCTAAAAAAGAAGTGAATAAAATTATTAGCAACTTAAATCTTAAAAACGTTAATTGGATCGCTTCACATCCTATAGCTGGAACTGAATACAGCGGTCCAGAAGCTGGCTTTTCAAGTTTGTTTAAAAATAGATGGTGTATTATATCTGCTGATGGAAAAGCTTCTTCGGATAAAATAAAAGCTTTGGAAAAATTTTGGATTAAGCTTGGTAGTAAAACTAAGTTAATGACATTTGAAGATCATGATTATGTCTTATCTTTGACAAGTCATTTACCTCATGCGGTAGCTTACAGTATCGTTAAAACAGCTATAAATAATGAGGATAAATTTAAAAATGACGTCATTCAATACAGCGCAGGTGGTCTTAGAGATTTTACAAGGATAGCAGCATCAGACCCTTTAATGTGGAAAGATATATTTATCGATAATAGCGAAAATATTCTTAAAGTTTTAGATAATTACTCCAAGAATCTTAATGAAATAAAAGTTGCTATTAAAAATAAGGATAGCAAAAAACTTTTAGAAATTTTTTCTTCTACTAAAAAAGTAAGAAAAGAAATTATTGAAGCTGGACAGGATACAGACAAACCGGGTTTTGGAAGAAAATAATTAAAGGAACTTTTTTATTTCATTGTAGATTTTATTTTCTATATCTCTAGTAAATTCTTTACTTTCTTTACCTGAAGCTACTGGTTCCAAAAATGAAATATGAATGTCTCCCGGATATTTCATAAAACTATTTTTTGGCCAAACTTTTCCAGTGTTTAAAGCTACAGGAATACAAGGTAAATTCAGAGCATTATAAATTCTACCAACTCCTTTCTTAAATGGAGGCTGTTCATTAAGCTTTACCCTTGTTCCCTGTGGGAATATTAGAAGCGGTCTTTTATTTTTTTCAATCCTTTCTTTTACTTTATCAAAAAAATTTAAATTTTCTTTTGTTGTTGTTTCTCTAACAATTGCTATTGCACCTATTTTTCTCAAATACCATCCAAATAATGGAATATTAAGAAGTTCTTTTTTTAAAATAAAAATTGGACCATCTAAAGGTATCTGAAGAGCAAAAGTTTCAAACATTGATTGATGAGCTGAAGCAACAAAAAAATTCTCTTCCTTTTTAAGATTTTCAACTCCGTGAAATATTACTTTCGTATTTAAAATAAGTCTTAAAATAACCACTATATATTTTGCTGATAATCTGCCAAAAAAAATTGTGTATTTACTTGGTAAAATTAATGTTGGTATAGCAAAAATGAAAATTGCTACCAAACCAAAATATAAAAATATATTGAAGATTAATGATCTAATAAATTGCATTAAGTATTTATCAATTTAAGTAAATTTTGTCTCTTTCGGATATATCTAAGTTTATTTTTATTAATTAAAATTTCAGCAACTAATGGTCTAGTATTATAATTTGATGATAATGAAGAGCCGTATGCACCAACATTTGTTATAGCAACAAACTCATTTTCATTTATTTTAGGATAGTTTTTATAAACTCCAAATTTACAAGTACTTTCACATATTGGTCCTACAAATTCTATTTTACCTTTCATTTTCGACGATTTTTTTGAAATTGGAATAATCTTATGAAAAGCCTCATACAAAGCGGGACGCATAAAATCATTCATACCAGCATCTAATATAATAAAGTTTTTATTAGTACCTTTTTTAATAAATTGTATTTTACTAATTAGTAGTCCAGTATTTCCAATAATAGATCTACCTGGTTCAAAAATTATTCTACAATTTAACTTTTTAGAAAAATCATGTACCATTTTAGAATATTTACTTAAATTAATTGGTTTTTCTTTATCAGTATAATTAATACCGAAACCACCACCCAAATCGACATATTTTAAATTCAGTTTTAATTCTTTTATTAATTTACTCATTACATTTAGGGTTTTTCTAAAAGGCGCATCGTTTAAAATTTGGCTACCAATATGCACACTTAATGCATCTAATTTTACATTTTTAAAAGATTTTACAGTTTTTAGGAAAACTTTAAAATTTTTAATCGATAAGCCGAATTTATTTTCAGCTTTACCAGTTGATATGTTTTTATGTGTTTTTGCATCAACATTAGGATTTAACCTAAAACCAATTGAAACTTTTTTTCTTATTTTTTTTGCCAAATTATTTACTAATTTAGCTTCACTTTCAGACTCACAATTAATTAACAAAATTTTCTTGCTAATTGCAATTTTTAACTCATCTTCTGTTTTTCCAACTCCAGAAAAAACAATTTTGTTGGGTTTGATACCTGCCTTTAAAGCTTTTAATAGTTCACCGCCTGAAACCACATCAGTTCCAGCACCTAATCTTCCAAGTACACGAAGTATGTTTAAATTACTATTAGATTTTGCAGCAAAACAAATTAAAGGATCAGTTTTTTTAAATGTATTAGCAAACTTTAGAAAATTGAATGCAATTTGATTTTCTGAATAAATATAAAAAGGTGTCTTATTTTTTTTTAAAATATTCTTAATTGAGAGTTTTTCAATAAATAAATTTTTACCTACATATCTTAAATTTTGCATAAGATTATGAAATTATCTTAACCTGACCTATTTGACCTTGGTATTTAGGCTCAGATTTTTTTCCGCAACTAGTTAAAATAAAAATTATCAAGAAAAAAGCAGTTATAATTTTCATTTAATTTCCCTTTTATATTTTTTTATCATTGATTTAACATTAATTACAGATGTTCCTCCATGAGATTTTTTCATATTCATAGAATTTTTTACATCAAATACTTTTAAAACACTTTTATCTAAATCTTTATAAAATTTTTTGATTTCTTCCAAATTTAATTCAGATAACATTTTTTTATTTTTTTCTGCGTAATTTACAAGTTTTGCTGAAATAGCATAAGATTCTCTAAACGATAAATTTTTATTTTTAACAAGATAGTCTGCAAAATCAGTTGCTGTTGTGTAACCTTGGTTAGCCATAAAAAGCATATTTATTTTATTTGCATTCACAGCACTAATTAATTCAGCGCTCATAGTCAGAGTATCTTTTAAAGCATCATAACCATCGAAAACTAACCCTTTGTCATCCTGCATATCTTTGAAATATGACATAGGGAGACCTTTCATTATTGTAAGCATTGCATTTAATTTTCCATAATTTATCCCAACTTTTCCTCTAATCATTTCTGCAGGATCGGGATTCTTTTTTTGAGGCATAATTGAAGATCCTGTAAGCATACTGTCTTTAAATGAAATCAAATTAAAGGCATCGGAATTATAAATAATAAAATCTTCAGCTAATCTTGACAAGTGCATTGCACAAATAGCAGCAGCATATAAAAAATCGATTGCAAAATCTCTATCGGATATAGAGTCCATGGAATTATCTGTAGGTTTTTTAAAACCGAGTTTTTTTGCTGTATAAGTTCTATCTATCTTATAAGATGTTCCCGAGAGTGCCGCAGATCCAAGCGGACACTCGTCTAAAAGATTAAGATTATTTTCAAATCTTATTTTATCTCTTTTTAACATCTCATAGTATGACAGCAAATAATGGGCAAATGAAATAGGTTGCGCATTTTTTAAATGTGTCAATCCAGGCATAACCGTATCTGTATTTTTTTCAGCTTTTTTAATTAGATTTTTCATGACAACTGAAATGTCTTTTAAAATTACGTTTGATGCTTGTTTAATCCATAATTTAAAATCAGTTACTACCTGATCATTTCTTGATCTTGCAGTATGTAGAAATCCAGCTGAAGGTCCAATGATCTCGAATAATGCTTTTTCTATATTTAAATGGATATCTTCATATTTCTCTTTAAACTCAAAATTTCCTTTATCTATCTGAGCTTTAATTTTTTTAAGCCCATTGATAATTTTGTTACCGTCTTCACTTTTAATGATCTTTTGTTTCATGAGCATTTGCGTGTGTACAATAGATGCAGCTATATCTTGTTCATAAAGTCTTTTATCAATATGAATTGAAGACCCAATCTTTTGAAAAGATTGGGACGTTTTGTATTTAAATCTATTAGACCAAATTGTTTTATTTTTCATTTTACTGTGTTATTTCTAACTTAAATTAATATGAAAATTAGTAAATCTTTTAAAATCTATATTCACATAATTGTTTTATCTCTCTTTAGCCAAAATCTAATTGGAGCTGAAGATTTTTCAAAAAATGTTGTTATTCACGAAAAACCAATAGCTATTAAAGAAATTAAATTTAAAGACCCTGATCTTCTGGATGTCGATTTAACTAACAAAAAAGGCAATATCATGATTATAAATTTTTGGGCAACTTGGTGCACTCCTTGTAAAAGAGAAATGCCTTCACTTGAAAAGTTAACTTTCAAATACCCTGAAATAAAGGTCTTCGCAGTTAATACTGAAAAACCAAATAAAATAAGGACAAGAGATTTTTTTAGAAGTGTCGGAGTAACTACATTAAACACCTACTACGACCCAGATCTTAGCTTGGTTAAAACTTTTAAACTTAGAGGCCTTCCTACAAGCATACTGATCGATAAAAATGGAGAAGAATTTGGAAGAGTTATTGGCGAGGTAGATTTTGCAAGTGAAGAATTCTTAAATTTAATGAAGAAGTATATTTAGTCCTTAAAAAAATAAGCCAACAAAACCAAAACAATTATTGCAATAAATTGCAAAAGAACTCTAAGCTGCATTAGTTTATTGGAATATTTTTTACTAGTACTCCCACCTTTAAATAAAGTATAAATACCCATTATTAAAACAATGGCAACAGCACCTAATAAAGTGAAACCAATAAAATTAAATAAAAACTCTGACATTGACATTTTATCTATATGACCTTTTCATTAAATACAATTATTTTAGAGCCGCTTTCGAAAGAAAAACCTAAAAACGCTGTAATACTTTGCCACGGATATGGTGGCGATGGTAAAGATATTGCAATACTTGCAAGCTACTGGAGAGCACATTTGACTGAAACAATTTTTATTTGTCCAGATGCACCAGAAAAATGTGCAGCGAGTCCAACAGGTTTCCAGTGGTTTGATTTAATGGACCAGACGCCTGAACAAATTTTATCTAAATCACTAGTAGCTGAAAATAAATTAAATAAAATGATAGACGAGATAAAAGAAAAATATAATTTGTCGGCAGATAAAATTATTATTGCAGGATTTAGCCAAGGGTGCATGCTTGCTCTTCAGACAGGAATTAAACGGAAAGATAAATTAAACTCCATAATTGGTTATTCTGGAAGAATTATAAATACTGAACATCTATCAAAAAATTTGGTTTCAAAACCAAACGTCATATTAATGCATGGCGATCTCGATCAAGTTGTTACAATAGACTCTTTTCTTGAGGCCAAAGAGTTTTTTGGTAAAAATAATTATGAAATAGAAACAAAAATATTTAAAAATTGTGAACATCGTATACCCACAGAAGGGTCTAGTTTAGGTCTTCAATTCATAAAAAAACATTTTAAATTATAATAAAATTAACTGATACATAATAATAACTTGATATAATTTTTTGTATCAGTTAGCTTTAATTATGATTATATCTTCTGCAGAAAAAGTTCCTTTAGAAAAATGCCCGGCATTAGTTCTTAATGCTGATTTCAGACCCCTAAGTTATTACCCGCTATCAATTTGGTGTTGGCAAGATGCTGTTAAATCGGTTTTTTTAGATAGAGTTAGTATAGTTTCAAATTATAAAAGAAAAATTAGAAGCCCATCTTTTGAAATGAATCTTCCAAGTGTCATAGCTTTAAAAAATTTTATACAGCCATCCAAAAATCCGAACTTTACAAGATTTAATGTTTTCTTAAGGGACAAGTTTACTTGTCAGTACTGTGGTGATAAAAAAGATTTAACTTTTGATCATCTTCTACCTAAATCAAAAGGAGGTTTAACAGATTGGAACAATGTTGTTACTGCTTGTTCAAGCTGTAACGTAAAAAAAGGTGGAAAACTTTATAAGGATTGTGATTTAAAATTGAACAACAAACCTTACGCGCCTACAGTAGAAGACCTTCATAGAAATGGTAGAAACTTTCCACCTAACTTTCTTCATGAAAGTTGGATGGATTATCTATATTGGGATATTGAATTAGAACCGTAATTAAATTTTTTCAGAAATTGTGATGGCTATTCTTGATGAGGTTTTGATAACTTTATCTAGTACGCCATATAAACCTTTTTTTGTTGCACCGTTGTCATAAGCAATATCTTTATGGTCAAGTTCGTCTTGTCTAAATTTCACAATTTTCTTTTTTAACTCCTCCTCATCTTTACCAAGTTTGTAAGTTTGATCTTTATAATGACCATCTATGACTTCTTCAACTGAGGCAGTGCATAACATAGCTGCTTTTTCACCGAGCATCGCTGTACCAAAACCTAGAGTTACTCCCATTAGGTCCCATAGAGGTAAAAGTTTAGTTGGCTGTATATTTCTCTTTCTAATTTCGTTATCAAAGTATTCGTAATGCTCTCTTTCATGCTCTTTCATTTCTTCAATCTTTCTTTTTAAAGAAGCATTTTGTTTGAAAGTTTTTAAAGCAAGTAGCTGGCCTTCGTAAATTTTAATAGCACCTCGTTCTCCAGCATGATCTACTCTTATAATTTCTTCTAAAGTTTTTTTATTAGTTTTTTCCATAATTTTTTATTACTTTGAGCATAATACCACTTAACAGTATCGATATAACTGTATTTATTGTAGCAAGAGAAAGTCCAAAAAACCTAAAAGTTACGTCTTTGCAGCTTATTGGAGTTTTATTTTGTAGTTGTTTTAGCAAATCTTCTTTAGAAATATCTCCACCAGATGAACCCAAATTGCACACCAAAGACTCACTAAAAATTTCTTGTTCAATCCCTACATGGTAAAAAGAAACCACTGAACCAAAAATAAAAAGTAATAGAACAATACCACTAATTACTTTTTCAAATTTATTAATTATAAATATTAAGGAGATAAGTATTAAAGATGCTAAATAAGGAATTCTCTCAATTAAGCACAAATTACAAGGTTCATGTCCTAATATGTATTGAATGAAATAAGCTATAGCCAAAGATAAAATGCTAAAAGCTAATATGCTGTTTAAAATTAACTTATTGTTACTCAACATTAGGTGAAAATTATATAAAGGACGACGGCTAAAACCACAATAAAAATTCCAGTTATAGTAAACCATAGCGCACCTTTTTTCTCAATGAAATCGCCAAATTTTTTCCCAAAAAGAAATGTTAAATAAGAAACTAAGAAAAATCTTAGCCCTCTAGTAAATAAACATATAAAGAAAAACACTGGAAGATTATAGGCGATCACTCCACTGGTAATTGTAAAAACTTTAAAAGGAATAGGGGTAAAGCCAGCTAAAAACATAATTCCGAGCCAAGCTAAAAAACCACCCTTTGTAGACATTTTATCTTGCATTTCAAAAACTTTTTCCTCGTAGCCATAAAATTCAATAATCACCATCGATGCGTCTAAAAAGAAAACTCCAAGCATATATCCAAATAGGCCACCTAATACCGAACCTGTTGTGGCTATAAGAAATATTTTTAGGTAATCTTCTCTCTTTGCAACAACCATTGGAACAATCATTAAATCAGGCGGAACTGGAAAAAAGAAACTTTCGATAAATGCTACAAAACCCAATAAAGGCTTTGAAAATTTATGTCTAGCAAGCTCAACGCATCTATCGTATAATTTTTTTAAAATCATGAATTTAAAATGCACAATCCTTAGGTATCTGGCAAGTTTAATATTATCTACAGTTGCTATTTATTCAATCGTTATAGTTGCAGGAATGTTTGGCGCAGATTACGGTTTTTCACCGGAAGGAACATTTATTATTTGGATTCTAATGGCAATTTTGATCAACCAAAGCGTTACTTGGAAAAAGTAAATGTCTAAGCCATTGGATCAAAAAACTGTAAAAATTTTTGAACCTTTAAAAAAAAAACCGTCTTTTGAAAACAAAATTTTTAATACATTAAATTCTGACCAAGTTTACGAAGTCTTATCTAAAAATTCTAATGAAACAGTTACTTTGTGGTTTAAGTTACAACAATCATGGTGCAATAATGCTTATAGTGCCTTTAAAGATTACGATAGTTATTTAATTTTAGTTTATTTGGTAAATCAAGTTTTTCAAAAATATTCAGATCGTTTTCAATATCTTTCATTTCAAGAATTTTATGAAAAAACCGAACTAAATATTGATAAGATTAACCTTATTGAGATTTCAAAAGAGCTTAATATTCCTAAAGAAACAATAAGAAGAAAAGTTAATTTTTTGCAAGATCAAAATATAATTTTTAGAAAAGGGAAAACTATTTTTTTTAATAACTCAATAAATCGTGTACAAAAACCATCTAATTCAAAAATAATGATGGCGAATTTTCTGGAAAAAACCAGCTCCATTCTTGGTAAAGAAGACTGGTTTGGAATAGGATACTCAAAAGAAGAAATCGAGAAATTTATAGATACATACTTTACTATATGTTGGCAGCATTGGCTAAGGCTTCAGATTCCTTTCTTAGTAAGAAACAGAACTTTTTTTGGTGATTTAGAAACGTGGAATGTTTGGGGCGCGATTGGGATTTCACAATTCACTGATTATTCAAAACAAGTAAAAAGTAGAGTGATTGAGGAACCAAGAACTTACGCTGACTTATATCTGCATCTTTTAAGGCATACTCCTAAAAATGGAATAAATGCATCTTCTATTTCCGAAATTTCAACGATCCCTAGAGCCACTGTAATTAGAAAATTAAAATACCTTTTAAAACAAAAATTAGTTACAAAAAACAAAAAGCTTGAATATATGCTTTTACCATCTCCCAAAAATATCAAATCCTTTGAAGAAAACTATATGCACAACCAAAAGCATAAAGCTGTTTTCGTAACTACAATTTTCGACCTCATGAAAAACTCTTCCTTTAAAGTAAAATAGGAGCTTATAAAATTATGGAAATCGTAACTACAATAGCACCCGTATGTCTTGCCATAATAATGTTCGGTTTAGGTCTTGGCTTAACAATTGGGGATTTTACAAGGGTCTTAAAAAATCCAAGAGACTTCCTAGTAGGTTTTTTATGTCAGGTTATTTTGCTTCCAATAATTGCTTTTATTTTAATTAATTTTATTTCACTTCCACCAGAAATAGCTTTAGGAGTAATGGTAATTGCTGCAGCGCCAGGAGGAGTAACCTCTAATATTCTTACTAAGTTTGCTGATGGAGATGTTGCTCTATCAGTCAGTTTAACAGCGATTGTCAGTTTATTAAGTATTTTCATTGTTCCATTTATAGTCTTTAATTCGGCTGCATTTTTAGGGATTGAAACAGTAAAAAATATATCAATGCTTAATATAGCATTGAAAATGTTTTTTGTTGTAACTGTTCCTGTTATTTTTGGAATGATTGTTAGAAGTCTAATGACTAATTTTATTATTTCCAAAACACTTATTATCCAAAGATTATCAGTAATTTTATTCTTAATAGTATTTATTGCAATTTGGGTAGAGGAATGGGACAGAATTGTTTCTTATATTGCCAGAGCAGGTTTAATTGCTTTCATTCTGAATATGACTATGATTTTCGTAGGATATTATGTTGCAAAATTCTGGACATCAGGAATTGCGCAAAGAAAATGCATTTCATTGGAATGTGGCTTGCAAAACGGAACTTTAGCAGTGTTTGTAACAACACAATTATTTGATGAAATTGTATTCATGGTACCAACAGCAGCGTACGCTTTAATAATGTTTTGCACCTCAATTATTTTTGTTCTCATAGTAAGAAAAATCAATTAGATTATCTAAAAAAGGGCGAATGGTGGAACTGGTAGACGCGCCGGACTCAAAATCCGGTGGTAGCAATACCTTGAGAGTTCGAGTCTCTCTTCGCCCACCAAGTTATGGATATAAGTAAATTAAATAGCTTAGTTGAACTTTACTTTAAAAAGACAGAAGAAGTAGAGGGTAAAAGACCATTTTTAAAATGGCTTAAACCTGACAAACGAACTTATAATTGGGAGGATGTAACTGAAAGAATTTATAAACTTACCGCTAAAATTAAATCATTAATAAAACAAGGTGATAGATGTTTAATACTTTCTGAGAACAGACCGTATTGGTTAATGACTGATATCGCAATCATGAATGCAGGTGGAATTTCAGTTCCAATATTTACAACTTATTCAGCCAATGATTATGAATATATTTTAAATGATTGTAAGCCTTCATTGATATTTGTTTCAAATCAAGACCAATATAATAAAATTAAAAAATTCATAAATAGTGAAGTAAAAAAAATAATATCTTTTGAAAAAATAGATTCTGATAGTTTATTAATTAAAGAGATATTAGATGCAAAAATTAATGAAAAAATAGAAAATAAAGATTTAAAAAGAAATATGCCTGCTTGTATAATATATACTTCGGGTACATCGGGAAATCCTAAAGGAGTTATTTTAAGTCATGGTGGTATTTTATCTAACTGTGAAGGAGCATTAGAATTATTAGAAGTATTAACTAAAAAAAAAGATCCAGTATTTTTGACTTGGCTGCCTTTGTCTCATTCCTACGAACATACAGTTCAATTCATACAAATTATAGTAGGAGCAAAAGTTTTTTTCGCCGAAAGTTTAGAAAAACTGATTTCTAATATGGGAATTGCAAGACCTACAATCATGACAGCTGTTCCTAGATTTTATCAAAATCTTTTTACAAAAATAAATATGAATTTTGAGAAGCAATCTGGATTAAAAAGAAAACTTATAAACCAGACGTTAAAGCTAGGTATAAAAATACTCAAAAAAGAGGAATTAAAATTAAGCGAAAAAATCACTAATTTTTTGTGTGAAAAATTAGTTAGAAAAAAAATCAGAAACCAGTTTGGAGGAAATCTTCAAGCTTTCGTATCTGGTGGAGGGGCTTTAGATCAAAATATTGGAGAATTTCTAAATGCGGTTGGTTTAACCACACTGCAAGGGTATGGACTAACCGAGGCTTCTCCGGTCGTTAGCTGTAATTTACCAGATTTAGTCAAGGTCGATTCAGTCGGACCTCCGTTTAGAACCAATAAAGTCAAAATAGCAGAAGATGGAGAAATACTCATTAAGGGTGAAAACGTGATGATAGGATATTGGAATTTGAAAAAGGAGACAGAAAAAGTAATTAAAGATGGCTGGCTTCATACAGGGGATATAGGAGAACTCGATAATAATAATTATTTAAAAATTACAGATAGAAAAAAAGATATCATTGTAAATCTTGGTGGAGATAATATTTCTCCAAGCAAAGTGGAAAATATTTTATGCTTAAATGAAAACATCAAACAATCTTTTGTTTACGGAGATAAAAAAAATTATTTAGTTGCATTAATAGTGAGTGAAAAAGAAATTAATAAAGAAAAAATTAAACTTATAATTGAAAATATAAATAAAAATTTAACTTTAATAGAAAAAATTAAAAAATTTGTCTTAATTAATGAGGAATTTACAATTGAAAACGGAATGTTAACACCAACTTTAAAGTTAAAAAGAAAAGAAATAATTAAAAATTATAAACAACAACTAGAAAATCTTTATTAAAAATTAAATTAAAACTTATTTAATTTGCTTAAAAAAACATTGATATTATTAACTTTTTTTAAATTTTTTAAAAAATTTAAAAAATAATTTAAAATTTAAAATTTTAAATCAATTTTGCAAATTAATTTATATTTGACATGAATCCTTAATTAATTAATGTATTAATTAACAAACGAATCATTAAGATTTGTTTTAAACAAGGGAGAAAAGATGGCTAAAAGAAGAAAAAAAGCTAAAAAGAAAACTAAAAAGAAAGCAAAAAAGAGAAGAAGAAGAAGATAGTTTTCTCTTTAACTAAGCGCCCTTTTTATAATTTATATTTTAGAAAGGGCGTTTTTTTTTATACATTATCCTCAATAATTTTAGATCTTCCTAGAGCCTTATCCATTTTCTTTTGAACATCTTCTGGTGGTACTTTTAATACGGCTTCAAATTCAGATTTTAATCTCTCATAAGCTTTTTCAAATAGTTGTCTTTCAGAGTAAGATTGGTCAGCTATAATATCTGTATTTTTATTCAAGTCCTTAACCACTTCAGCCAACTCATAAATTTTTCCAGAATTTATTTTCTGATCGTATTCTTGCGCCCGTCTACTCCACATAGTTCTCTTTATTTTTGGTTTAGCTTTTAAAATTGAAATACATTTATTAATTTGATTTATTGAAGATATTGGTCTCAATTTAGACTGTTGATTAATAGGGACTGTTAAGGTTAGTTTTTCTTTTTCAACTAAGATTTTATAAAATTGAATATCTATTTCTCCTATAGTAGCTTTTTCAATAGCTGTAATTTTTCCAACCCCATGTTTCGGATAAACTACATAATCTTTTAGATTATAAACTCGTTTTTCTGTGGGTTGTTTTTTTACTTTCTTTATTTCCGGTTTTTCATCTTGGCCTGTAATAGAAGTTTTTTTTTCAACTAATTTACTCGCAGACTTAAATTTCGTATTTTTAATTTTTTTTACTGTTTTAAACTTTTTACTCTTTTTAACTTTCTTTTTTTTAGGCATAATTATTTCCCAGGCTTTTCTGAAAAGTATTTTTCATACTTATTATTCATATTTTTAAATTTTTCGTGGTTTTTCATTGGCTCCTTTTTTTTCGAAATATTAGGCCATAATGCAGAAAACTTTTTATTTAACAACAACCATTTTTCTTTATCAACGACACTCTCATCTGAATCTGCTTTGATTGCATCCAAAGGACATTCTGGTTCACATACCCCACAGTCAATACATTCGTCAGGATTAATTACTAACATATTTTCACCTTCATAAAAACAGTCTACTGGACAAACCTCAACACAATCGGTTAGTTTACACTTTATACATTCATCTTTAACAATATAAGTCATTAAGAATTTAACAATTTAAGTTTAATTTCTGCACTTTCTTTATCTGGAAAATAAATCAGACCACAAATTCTTCGCATTAAATTAGATTCGTATTGATCAACTGAATTATCAGAAATAATTATTTTCCAGAGATTCTTTATAATCTCTTTTTTCGTATCGATTGAATTTTTTTTTATTATAGTTGTAAAGCTAATTAATTGATTTGAGTTATTCTCTAATTTTTCAGCCTCCTTTAAAATTTCATCAGTGTCCTCGTTTTTTATATATGATTTAATAAAATTTTTTATTAAATCTTTTTCATGCTTTGAATAAATTTCATCAATATTAGCAGCGTGGACTAATAACGCAGAAATTCCGATTACACTTTTTTTATCTAATTTATTCATTTATTTTAAGTTTAAAGAAAGAAGCTTATTAAATGGATTTTCTTTTTTGTCAAATCGTATTATTTTCTCTCTTTTCTTCTTTTCACCAACAAAAAGATAGGTATCTGTAGCTTTATCCTTTTTATAATTCATATAATTCATCAATTTATAAAAATTTTCTTTAGAACAACCTAACAAATTCATCATTTCTGAGTTTATTTCGAATTTCTTATTCTTTGTTTTTTCTATAATTTTAATAAAAAGTTTTTCTAAAATATCAATTCTTACAAAGAAATTTTCAAATTTTTCAAAACCACATAAAAGCATAAAATCTTTATTAAAGTTCTTCCCAATTAAAAAATTTAACCCAGATTTTGGAATTTTATTCATATCTTGAAGATTAAAGTAAATCTTCCATAATCCAATTCTAAAGTTTACAGCTTTTGGCTTTAGCATCTTAGGTAAATAAATATGATATCGACCTAATTTAATTCCCAATCCCCACAACTTCTTTCTTTCTATCTGTGGGATTTGCTTAACAATTTTTTCTACCTCGTTTCTCTTTATTACACCGTTGTTTTCATAAAGTTGAAATACTAAACCTCTTAGATATTGATTAGAAATTTTATGCTTTGTTAGACTAATAAGATCTCCTAATAATTCATGAATATGATTATCTAACCACTTTCTAAGAAAGATAATTAACTTTTGCTTTGAATCGTCATTTAATGAGTCGTCATTAATAACTTCGATTTCTGGATTAAGATAATCATTCCCTTTTCTTAATTTTGCTATTGGATCATTCTTCCAAATAATTTTATTATCCTCATTTAAGAATATTTCCTCTTTTTTTAAAATTTCATCAATTCGTCTAGTTAACTCTTTTTCAATACCTTTTCTAGCAGCCTTTTTTATGGACTTAATATCTGTCTCGAGCGTCTTTGATGTAATTTCTATTAGAAATTTTAGGCCTTTTAATTCTCCTATTAACTGACCGTCGATGTAAATTTTATTATCATCATTAATTTTTGTATTGAGGACTAAATCCTGTTTTAAGCTTCTTGAGAGAATACTAATTTTTTTATCTATAAAACTTTTTGTGAGTTCATCGTGTAATTTATCAGATAATTTATCCTCAATATCTTGAGTGAGCTGAACCCAATAATCTGAATTTTCTACCCAATTTTTTTTATTCGCTACATATGACCAAGTTCTAACATTAGATAGTCTGTGAGAAAGTAAATCTACATTTCCATGATCTTTTTCCAATCCTCTAAGTTGTTCTTTCATAAAATTACTTGGTATCCTATTTTTTTTTGATGATAAAAATTGGAAAACCCTATCAATTACATTAATATGATGTCCATAAGCTTTCTTTTCAAAATCAGGTATCTGGCAGCATTCCCAGAGTAATTCTAAATTTTTATGATAAATAATATTGTTTTCTCCTTTTTTTAAAAAAAATCTAAGCACACTTTCATCTAAAGAGTCATTCGTTCTTTGTAGATTTTTTTTTGTTGGCTTTAATTCCAGTGAAGCAATCAATTGTTTAGGGTTTTTAAAATCTAATTTTGAATTTCTCCAATAAATTGTTTTAGTATCGGGAAGTTGATGATTTTCTATTTTTTCTATCTCATCCGAATTAAGTGTTTCACAATCACCTGTAGTCCCAAATCCACCATCATTTTTATATCTTCCTGCTCTTCCAGCAATTTGAGACATTTCAATCAAGTTTAACCTTCTTGTTTTTTTACCATCGAATTTTTTTAAGTTTGAAAAATAAATTTCGTTGATATCCATGTTTAATCCCATTCCTATGGCATCTGTTGCAATTAAAAAGTCTACGTCTCCAGATTGATATAAACCTACTTGAGAATTTCTTGTTTTTGGACTTAATGACCCCATAATTACTGCAGCCCCTCCCTTTTGTCTTCTAACCAATTCAGCAATCGCATAAACTTCCTCAATAGAAAACGCTATTATAGCGGCTTTTCTATCAAGTCTTGAAATTTTTTTAATTCCTGAATAACTTAGTTTTGAAAACCTTTCTTTCTTTTGAAATTCTACATTATTTACTAATTCTTTAATAATATTTTCCATTATCTGCGAGCCTAAAAACATTGTAAGTTTTTCTCCTCGAGACTCTAAAAGCCTTTCTGTAAAAATATGTCCTCTTTCCCTGTCGGCACACATTTGAATTTCATCAATCGCAATAAATTCAACCTCTTTATTTTTTGGCATTGACTCGACTGTACAAATAAAATAATCAGCGGAACTTGGTATTATTTTTTCTTCTCCAGTAATTAAAGCTACTTTTTTTGCTCCTACTTTTTCTACACATTTATCGTAAACTTCTCTTGCAAGAAGTCTTAATGGTAGTCCAAAAATTCCAGTCTTAAACTCAAGCATTTTTTTGATAGCCACATGAGTTTTTCCAGTATTAGTTGGCCCTAATAATGCAATAATCTTTTCCGAGTTAATTTTCATTTTTGTGTTAATAAATTTTTTTTATACTATATGTAGGTCAAGGTTGAGAACAAAATAGGATTAAAACATGACCGAATCAATTTGTCAAATGTTCCAATTTTCAACATTTAAATTGACTCCTTAGGGGCAGTCCCCGTATAGGTATTTTTGAGTTAAAATGATCTTTAAAGTAAAAAAAAAAATTCTTAAGCTAAAGGAGTCTTCCACACTTGTAATAAATGAAAAATCAAAAGAATTTATTTCTGATGGAAAGAAAGTTTACCAATTTGGCTTTGGGCAATCTCCATTTCCAGTTCCAGAAAAAATTGTTGAATCATTAAAAAAAAATGCACATAGAAAAGAATACTTACCAATCCAAGGATTGCCAGAATTAAGAGAAAATATTTCAAAGTACTTATCCAAAAGAACAGGAAATGAATACCCGAAAGAAAATATTTTAATTACTCCTGGATCAAAAGAAGCAATGTTATTAATACATATAGCTTTTAATGGAGAAATTATAATTCCAGCACCTGGCTGGGTATCATACGAACCTCAAGCAGAAATAGGCTCAAACAAAGTTCATTGGTTAGAAACCAAAAGAGAGAATAACTGGTTTCCGACAGGAAAAGAGCTCGAAAAAAAAATTAAATTAATAGGAAAAAATAAAAATTTAATTTTAATTCTTAATTCTCCAAATAATCCATCAGGAGCAGTTTGTAATAATTTAGAAGAGCTCGCTAAAATAGCAAAAAAATTTAAAATTATGATTTTGTCAGATGAAATTTATACAGACCTTACATTTACTGGCGAATATAACTCAATTTCAAAATTTTATCCTGAATTAACTTTTATAACTGGAGGCTTAAGTAAATGGTGTGGAGCTGGAGGTTGGAGACTTGGATTTTTAGCTGTTCCAAAAAAATTATCCGAATTTTTGAAAAGCTTAAAGTCTCTTGCAAGTGAGTCTTATTCAACTGTTAATACACCTACACAGTATGCATCTGTAGAAGCATACGCTCATGAACACGATATATATAAACTTAAAGTTAGAGCGATATTAAGATCTGTAGGAAATTATGTTTATAACAATCTGAAATCAAATAAGATATTAATAGCACCACCTCAAGGAGCGTTTTATTTAATGCCAGAATTTAAAAATAAAAAATACAAAACATCATCAAGACTATGTGAAGCTATTTTAAAAGAAACAGGTGTAGCAATGCTACCAGGTTCGGA
>CACNFS010000015.1 GCA_902619835.1 uncultured Pelagibacteraceae bacterium
CGGATATAGATATTGTTGATTATTCTAATTATCTTAGAAAAATCAAATTTGATATTCATTATTTACAATTTGAAAAAGCTAAAAGTGTATTGTGGTGGAGGATAGCGGGATCGAACCGCTGACCTCCTGAATGCAAATCAGGCGCTCTCCCAGCTGAGCTAATCCCCCGTGAAAAATGGTGGGCCGAGGACGACTCGAACGTCCGACCTCACCCTTATCAGGGGTGCGCTCTAACCACCTGAGCTACCGGCCCCTAAGCATTTATGAGACACTTTAATGTAAGAAGAGAAATGAGGACGGCCACATTAACTTAATTTTTTGAGACCAAAAGAAACATTTTGGTCTTCCTTAGAAAGGAGGTAATCCAGCCGCAGGTTCCCCTACGGCTACCTTGTTACGACTTCACCCCAGTTGCTGATCGTACCGTAGTCAAAGGTATAAGCTTTGCCTTAAGGTGTAACCAACTTCCATGGTGTGACGGGCGGTGTGTACAAGACCCGGGAACGTATTCACCGCGGCGCGCTGATCCGCGATTACTAGCAATTCCAGCTTCATGCACTCGAGTTACAGAGTACAATCCGAACTGAGACACATTTTTGGGATTAGCTAAGAGTCGCCTCTTTGCATCCCATTGTAAGTGCCATTGTAGCACGTGTGTAGCCCAACACATAAGGGCCATGAGGACTTGACGTCATCCCCACCTTCCTCCAGCTTATCACTGGCAGTTCTTTTAAAGTGCCCAACTGAATGGTGGCAACTAAAAGTAGGGGTTGCGCTCGTTGCGGGACTTAACCCAACATCTCACGACACGAGCTGACGACAGCCATGCAGCACCTGTGTTTCGTCCAGCCGAACTGAAGAAACTAATCTCTTAGTTTCGCGACGAACATGTCAAGTGTTGGTAAGGTTCTGCGCGTATCTTCGAATTAAACCACATGCTCCACTGCTTGTGCGGGTCCCCGTCAATTCATTTGAGTTTTAACCTTGCGGTCGTACTCCCCAGGCGGTGTGCTTAATGCTTTCGCTGCGACACTGAAAAATATATTTCCAACGTCTAGCACACATCGTTTACGGCATGGACTACGAGGGTATCTAATCCTCTTCGCTACCCATGCTTTCGCTCCTCAGTGTCAGTGATGACCCAGTAAGTTGCCTTCGCATTTGGTGTTCTTTCTAATATCTACGAATTTCACCTCTACACTAGAAATTCCACTTACCTCTATCACACTCTAGCTAAAAAGTTTTGATGGCAGTTCCAAGGTTAAGCCTTGGGATTTCACCATCAACTTTTTTAACCACCTACGAGCTCTTTAAGCCCAGTAATTCCGAACTACGCTAGGTCCCTTCGTATTACCGCGGCTGCTGGCACGAAGTTAGCCGGACCTTCTTATTCGGGTACAGTCATTTTCTTCCCCGACGAAAGAGTTTTACAACCCAAGGGCCTTCTTCACTCACGCGGCATCGCTGCATCAGGGTTTCCCCCATTGTGCAAGATTCCCCACTGCTGCCTCCCGTAGGAGTCTGGGCCGTGTCTCAGTCCCAATGTGGCTGGTCTTCCTCTAAGAACAGCTATTGATCGTTGCCTTGGTAAGCTTTTACCTTACCAACTAGCTAATCAAGTGCGGGCTCATCTTTCGGCGTTAAAACTTTCCCCGTAAGGGCTTATTCGGTATTAGCACAAGTTTCCCCGTGTTATTCCAAACCAAAAGGCAGATTCCCACATTATACTCACCCGTTTGCCACTCAGTATTGCTACTGCGTTCGACTTGCATGTGTTAGGCGTGCCGCCAGCGTACGTTCTGAGCCATGATCAAACTCTCAAGTTTAATAACGGCGCACACTAGCTTTAATAACTTTAAAGGTAATTTAAAGTTATTTTTCGTTAAAGTGTGTACGACAATTTCTTTATTAACCTAGCCGTCCACACTTCTCTTCTTAATTCACAATTTAAAAAAGCTAAGATTTTAAATTTTAAAATCTGCACACCTCTGGCGTTAATTAAAATTAATATAGTAGAGGTGAGCGCCCGTTTTATTACAATTTTGTGATAAGTCAAGGCGTATATTGTGCGATTTAGCGTGTAAAATAAACGTTTTTTAGCCTCTTCTCATTGCAAAGAGTATATAATTTTTGTAGAAAAACAACTATGACGATTATCCAAAAATTAAACAATTTTTTCAAAAAAAAAATTGATTTTGGAGTTCTTGCCAATTCACTAAAATTCAAAGCTTTAAACTTTTACTCTTTAAAAGTGTTTACTGTTGTTTCAATATTTACTTTAACTTTCTTTATAATCCTGAATTTTATAGAGCAAAAAAATTTGCAAGATAAGAATAATTTTGAAACCTTAACTAGCTCAAACGAATTTTCTAATCTTACCAATTATTTTATATCTAAACTAAATAGCCCATATGAAGAAATTAAATACTCAATTAAAAATAATGATTCTGTAGAAAAAATTTTAAAACAATTTAAAATAAGAGATTCTGATATTAAAGATATCTCAGTTCAATTAAAGCAAAAAAAACTCACTAATATATATACAGGTAGAAAACTTAATTTAATCTTAAAAAAGCTTGAAAACGGATCTAATACTGTTGTGAGTATTTTGTATCCAATAAACAATACAAGCAGTATTGAGGTCCGAAAATATAAGAATAGTTTTATTGTTCAAGAAAATATTCTTAAGCTATATAAAAAAAAAGTTGTAGTTAAAAATTTTATTACTAACAATCTATATAGCTCGGCAATAAATGCAGAAATTGAACCTAATATAATTATTGAGTTTGCAAGAATATTCGGATTTGAAGTTGATTTTCAAAGAGATATTAGAAAAGGTGATTGGTTTGAAATTTACTACGAAAAATTTGAAGATGATAATGGTAAAGTAAGAGATACTGGAAAAATAATTTATGCCTCAATGTATGTAAATGGTGAAGAGATAAATCTTTACAAATTTAATTATAAGAATGAAGAAGAATATTATGATATCAAAGGAAAAAGTATTACAAAATCTTTGATGAAGACTCCTATAAATGGTGCTCGACTCTCCTCATCGTACGGTATGAGAAAACATCCTATATTGGGTTATAATAAGATGCATAGAGGAACTGATTTTGCTGCACCGAGCGGAACACCCATCATGGCATCAGGATCAGGTACTATCACGCGAGCAAGATGGTGTGGAGGTGGGGGAAATTGTGTAAAAATAAAACATAACTCAACTTATGAAACCATATATGCTCACATGAAAGCATTTGCAAAAGGAATTAAAGAAGGTCGAAAAGTTAAGCAAGGTCAAATTATTGGTTATGTAGGTTCAACTGGTTTATCAACTGGACCACACTTACATTATGAAGTTATCGTAAATGGTAAAAAAGTAAATTCACAGAAACTGAAGCTGCCTTCTGGTAAGGTTTTAAAGGGTAAAGAAAGAGAAGAGTTTGAACTTAAAAGAATAAAAATTGACTTGAAGCTATCCGAGTTAAGATAATTTTAATTAATTTGAAGATTGTGTTGAGTTCTTTTTTTCTAATGAGTTTTTTTCAATAACTTGATCTTCAGAAATATTTGTTTTTTCTATTACATTGTCTTTTCTGATGCTTAGTTCATTGTATCGTCTTAGATAATGATCAGCATGCTGTAAATAGTTTTGAGCTAAAATTGGATCTCCGTTGCTTTGTGCGTCTTTTGCGAGCTGTTGAAATTTAATCATAGCTTTTTCTACGCTATGGATGTTATTCATAGATCCATTTCGACTAAAACCGATATTACCGTTGTTAAAGTTATTAGTATTTGTATTGTTAAGAGACCCATTTCTCCTTCTGAAATTATTCTTTTGCGGCCTAGATCTAAAATTTCTTCTTCTATTATTCATTTAATTTTTTATCTATTTAATTTTGATATTAAACCCCTTGTGTTATCACCATAGTCTTTAATTATATGCACAATTTTAAAATTGTTTTTTATTAATATTTTTGAAACTTTTTTATGTTGCTCGTTTCCAATTTCTAAGGCGAGCATCCCATTTAACTTTAAGATATCCTTTGCTTTGTAGATAACTTTTTTAATCACGTCAAGCCCATCATTTCCACCATCTAGTGCGATTTTGGGTTCAAATCTCTTAATATCATCTTCTAGTGTCATCATCTCGTTTTTTCGAATATATGGTGGGTTTGAAACAATTACATCAAATTTACAATTAAAAATTTCACTAAAAGATCTTCTTAAAAATTTAACTTTATTTTTCATATTATGTCTATTTGCATTTCTATTTGCAACATGTAATGCCTTTTTTGAGATATCTATACCGACCCCCTTAGAATTTTTTATCTCACTTAACAAACTTATCAAAATGCAGCCTGTTCCTGTGCCAATGTCTAAAATAAAAGCTTTTTTATCCTTATACATTTTTGCTAATTGATCGACCATTAATTCAGTTTCTGGTCTTGGAATTAAAGTGTTCTTATTGACCTCAAAAACTTTGCTCCAAAATTCTTTTTCTCTTAAAATGTACGCGATTGGCTCTTTGGATAATCTTCTTTTTAATAGCTTTTTAAATTTTAAGATTTTTTTTAAGGGAACATTTTTGTTTAAATTAACTAAAATTTCTTCTCTTGTTTGACCCAACACTTTTGAAAGTAATATTTCAGAATCTATTTTATGAGATAAAATATTTTTTGACTTAAGTTGAGCTGATGCAGTTTCAATTAATTTTGAAGAATTCATTTAAGTTTATTCAAGATTTTTAAGCTTGATGTTCTGTTCTTTTAGTCTGAGAGCTTGATTCATTTCGTCATGTATTTCTCCGCTTAAAAACTCATCGAGCTTGTGCAAAGTCAAATTAATTCTATGATCAGTCACTCTTCCTTGAGGAAAATTATATGTTCTGATCCTTTCTGACCTATCGCCAGTTCCAATTTGACTTCTTCTATTGATGGATCTTTCTTGATCTTTTTTTCTTTTCTCTGCTTCATAAACCCTCGATCTTAAAATTTTTAAAGCTTTAGCTTTATTTTTATGTTGAGATTTCTCATCTTGCTGACTAACTACAACTCCACTAGGGATATGGGTTATCCTTACTGCGCTATCAGTGGTATTAACTGACTGTCCTCCAGGGCCCCCTGCTCTAAAAACATCTATTCTCAAATCTGTTTCTTTTATTTGAATATCAACTTCTTCAGCTTCTGGAAGAACGGCAACTGTTGCGGCGGATGTATGAACTCTTCCTTGAGTTTCAGTCTCAGGTATTCTTTGAACTCTATGAACTCCTGACTCAAATTTTAAGTAAGAATAAATATTATTTCCATTTACCGAAAAAATTACCTCTTTAAAACCACCAGCATCACTTTTTGATATACTTATAAGTTCAAGTATCCATTTTTTTTTTGAACATACCTTTTCATACATTTTGAATAGATCTGCACAAAATAATGAGGCCTCCAATCCTCCTGTTCCTGCTCTGATTTCGACAATTGCATTTTTATCGTCATCCTCATCTTTAGGTAATAAAAATATTTTGAGTTCATTCTCATGTTTCTTTTTTTTTTGTTCCATTTCATCAAGATCTTTTTTAGCCATCTCCTGCATTTCTGTATCATTGTTTTTATCTTTTAAAATTTGCTCTAAATCACTTTTTTCGATTTCAAAACTAATATACTCTTTAGCTACAGTTATTATACTACCTAGGTTAGAATACTCTTTAGACTTTTTTGCGAACAATTTTGGATCAATATTACTTGATGAAAGTTCTTTTTCTAAAACGTTATGTCTCTCAATAATATCTTTAACTTTTTGTAGTGGAATCATTAATTAGTCTCTTCAATCTTATCCTCAACTAATTTAACTACCTTTTCGATTATTTCTGAGTTTGCTACTTTTGTATGAGGAATTCCAGTTATATAAAGTAGATTGTTATCATGGCCTCCCCCAGTTAAACCAATGTCAGTTTGTGCAGCTTCTCCTGGACCGTTAACAACACATCCAATGATAGATAGATTAATAGGTTTTTTTATGTGAGACAATCTTTTCTCAAGTTTTCTTACAGTCTCAATAACTGGAAAAGCTTGACGAGCGCATGATGGACACGAAATAATATTAACTCCTCTTGACCTAATGCCCAAGGATTTTAAAATTTCATAACCAGCTTTCACCTCATCAACAGGATCTGAGGATAGAGAAACTCTGATAGTATCACCAATTCCATCCATTAAAAGTTGCCCGATACCAATCGACGACTTTATGCTACCGGTAAATAATCCACCAGCCTCTGTTACACCAAGGTGTAATGGATAATTGCATACTTTTGAAAGTGTTTTATAAGCTTTGACAGTCAAAAAAATATCAGAAGATTTTACACTTATTTTAAAATTAAAAAAATTGTTATCCTCTAATAATTTTATATTATATTGAGCACTTTCTACTAAAGCATCGGGACACGGCTCTTTATATTTTTCCAACAACTTCTTATCTAAAGAACCTGCGTTAACCCCTATCCTTATTGAACAGTTGTTATCTTTAGCTGCTTTAACTATTTCTAAAATTCTATCTTTTTTTCCAATATTTCCTGGATTAATTCTTAAACAACTTGCTCCCATTTCAGCAGCCTCTATCGCTCTTTTGTAATGAAAATGTATGTCAGCAACTATGGGAATATTTACTTCCTTCACAATTTGTTTTAAAGATTTTGTAGACTCTTCGTCGGGACACGACACACGTACAATATCTGCACCGGCTTCTTCTAACAAATTAATCTGTTCAATTGTTTTTTTTACATCAGTTGTTAAAGTATTTGTCATTGACTGTACACTTATTACTGAATTCCCGCCCACTGAGACATTTCCAACCTTTATTTCTCGTGTTTTTTTTCTTTGAATAATTCTATGAGGTCTTACTTCCATTTTAATCAAGTTCAAAAATAGTATGCAATTTTTTTACAGCATTCAAAGTATTTTTTTCGTCAATAATGACTGACAATTTAATTTCAGATGTTGAAATAGCCAATATGTTTATTTTTTCATCTGCTAAACCTCTAAACATTTTATAGGTAATTCCTGGTGTTGATACCATTCCAGCTCCAACGATAGAAACTTTTGCAACATTCTCATTTTGTGTAATATTTTTATATACGACATTCTTATTAGCTTTTAAAATCTCCCTTGTTTTTAAAAGATCATCTCTTTTAATTGTAAAAGTTATGTCAGTTGTTTTTTGATCTGCTGATATGTTTTGTATTACCATATCAACATTTATCTGAGCTTTATTCATAGGTTCAAATATATTAGCAGCGACTCCAGGTTTATCCTCTACCCCAATTAAAGTAATTTTTGCGTCATCTTTTGAATACGCTACTCCCGTGACGCTTTTTGAGTAATCTATGTTATCCTGATCAAATATTTTTGTGCCTTTTCTATCAGTAAATGTTGATCTTACTTCTAGGGGAATATTATACATCATAGCTGTTTGAACAGCAGAGGATTGCATTACTTTAGCGCCTAAAGAGGAAAGTTCTAACATTTCATCATATGAAATTCTCTCAATTTTTTTTGCTACAGGTATCTTATTTGGATCAGTCGAGTAAACTCCATCTACATCAGTATAAATTTCACAAGTATCGGCGTTAAATAATTTAGCTACAGCTACAGCTGTTGCATCTGAGCCTCCTCTTCCTATTGTTGTTATATCGCCGTTATTAGAAATTCCTTGAAACCCAGGAATGATAGCAACACCTGTTTTCAAGAAATTATTTATTTTATTTATATTCATATTAATAATTCTTGAATTAGAATGTTCTCCCTCAGTCAAAATTGGTATTTGCCAATTTAACCAAGTTCTAGCTTTGACATCTGAATTTATAAGTGCACCTGCCAGCAAAGAACTTGAAACTTGTTCGCCGGTTGATAGCAGGACATCTAATTCTCTTTTATCAAAATTTTCAGAAATATTTTTTGACAAATTTATTAAGTCATTTGTTTTTCCAGACATTGCAGAAACAATAGCAATAACTTGATTGCCTGCCTCAAATTCTCTCTTAATTATGCCTGCGACATGCTGAATTCTATCAATAGATCCCACAGATGTTCCGCCAAACTTTAATACTTTTTTAACCATTTTAGAATTTAATATAATTTAAAAAGATTTTAATGTATTTTAATTTTAAAATTAATGACATGACTACTATAAATAAAGAGGAAATTCAAAAGTTTTCAAACCTGGCTGACGAATGGTGGGATGTAAAAGGTAAATTTAAACCTTTACACATGTTTAACCCTATAAGGATAGACTATATTTTTGAAAAAATTAAAATTCATTTTAACTTGGAATATCAAAAAGAAAATTTTCTAAAAGGTTTGAAAATTCTTGACATAGGATGTGGCGGCGGATTGATAAGCGAGCCAATGGCACGACAAGGAGGATTAGTGACAGGAATAGATGCATCTGAAAAAAATATTAAAGTTGCTGGCTTACATGCAAAACAAAGTAATTTAAAAATAAATTATTTAAATAAGTCTCCTGAAACAATGGAAGAAACAGAAAACTTTGATATTATTTTAAATTTAGAAATTGTAGAACATGTAGAAAATGTTGATCTATATATAAAGTCTTGTCAAAAATTACTAAAAAAAAATGGGTTAATGTTCACCGCAACACTTAACCGAACATTCACTTCTTATGTCAAAGCAATTATTGGCGCTGAATATATTTTAAGATGGTTGCCAATAGGCACGCACGACTGGAATAAATTTATTAAACCTGAGGAACTTGAAAAAATGTTGACTAGTCAAAGCTTTAAAACCGTGGATATTAAAGGTTTACAATTTAATCCTATATCTAAAAAATGGAAAAGGTCAGATAATCTCTCTGTAAATTATATTATTTGTAGTTCTAAAAATTAATTGTCTTTGCTAACCCAAGGAATACTTATTAGATCTATTCCCTCGTCAGCAAGTTCCTCTCTATCTTTTTGAGTTGTAGTTCCATAAATAGTTTTTTTGCTTTTATTATCGTAATAAATCTCTCTCACTTTTTTACTGAAATCTTCCCCAACATATTCAAAATTTTTTTCAACATACTCTCTGATTCGTAATAAACTTTTTTTTTCATTTCGAAAGTATTTATCAATTTTTTGGCGGTTAATCTTTTTATTTTTTGTACCAGCAATCATTGGTGCCATAATTGATTTAGTTATTTTTTTAGATGAACAATAAATACATTCTAAGAGTTTTTTTTTATTTAAATTTTCAAACTCTTTTGAATTCGAAAACCAACTTTCAAATTCATGATTATTTTGACATTTTAGATTATATTTAATCATTCAATTTCTGTAATCTGCATTTATATTAATATAATCATGAGTGAAATCGCAAGTATAGCATTTAAAAGCATCATTTCCGAGCTTTAAGTTGACCTCAATCTCAATTGAATCCCATTCCATATATTCTTTTAATTTTTTTTCATCATAACTCTCAGAAACCTTTCCATTTTCAGCAACGACAAAATTACCAATTTTTACTCTCAACTTTTTTATATCGATTATTTCACCTGATTTTCCAATCCCCATTACAATTCTTCCCCAGTTAGGATCTTCCCCAGCGACTGCAGTTTTTATAAGAGGAGAATTTGCAATTGAGAAAGCAATTTTTTTTGCACTTCCTAGAGATTTTGCATTGATTACATTAACAGTTAAAAATTTTTTAGCACCTTCTCCATCTACAACAATTTGTTTTGCTAAATTTAAACAAAGTTTTTTAAGTGCTAGTTCAAATTTTTGTATTACTTTATCATTTAAGGATAAATTTTGACCTATTTTTAAAGTTCTTGTTGAAAAGATTGAAACCATATCATTAGTTGATTGATCACTATCTACAGTGATTGCATTAAATGAATTTGCAACCGCTCTCTTCAAAAGAGTTTTTAATAAATTTGAATTGATATCTGCATCTGTGAAAATAAAAGAGAGCATTGTCGCTAAATTAGGTGCAATCATACCTGAGCCTTTGGCTATACCACAAATTCTTATAAGTTCATCACCAACTATTATTTCTTCGTAAGCAACTTTAGGCTTAGTATCCGTTGTCATAATTGCTGAGGCTATTTTAAGCCAGTACATTTTATTTTGTTCACTTCTCAATTTTTCAACTAATTCAGGAAGTCTATTTTTTATGGCTTCAACTGGAAATTCTTCTCCTATAATGCCCGTAGATGCAAAAATTAAATCTTTTATTTTTACAGTTTCATTAGTGCCCTTTTTTGATTTAGACTCTTTAATTGTAAGAATTCTAGACAAATTTTTTGCTAAAGTGTCTATACTATCTTTTCCTTGTTTCCCTGTAAAAGTGTTTGCATTTTTCGTATTAACTAATAAACCCTTTATAATTTTTTTGTGAGAACTATTATTCCAAGGAATAAACTCCGAAGTTATGCTGCTACTTGTTGTCAAAGTCGCATAATTTGCACCTTTACTAAAGTAAAAAAGAGCCAAATCATCTCTACCATCACCATAAAGATCGGCTGAAATAGAGGACATTTCGAGACCATTAATTTGCTTTAAACTTTGAAACTCTCCCATTTTAGATAGTTTCGAATTATCATTTAAGAAATTTTTAATATTTATAGTCATAATTTCTGTTTAATTTAAATAATAAATACATATATAGAGTTATAATGAATTTATTTACAAGGACCTTTAGTAAGATATTTAAAAGCTCTAATCAACAAGAATTAGATGAACTTCAAAATCTGATTTTAGCTATAAATAATAAAGAAAAAGACATAATTTCATTATCAGAAAGTGATTTTAAAGAAAAAACATTTAACTTTAAAAAAAATGTTCAAAATGGTTCTTTAAAACTTGAAGACATAATTCCCGAAAGTTTTGCTTTAGTTAGAGAGGCTGCGAAAAGAACATTAAACGAAAAGCATTATGATGTTCAACTTGCAGGAGGATTAATTCTTAATAAAGGTAAAATTGCTGAAATGAAAACTGGCGAGGGTAAAACCCTAGTTTCTACTTTGCCGGCTTATTTAAATTCTTTAGCTGGAAAAGGGGTGCATATCGTAACTGTAAATGATTATTTAGCTAAAAGAGACTCACAATGGATGGGCAAAGTTTTTGATTACTTGGGACTATCAACAGGGTGTATTACAAATGATCTGGAAGATTTCGAAAGAAAAAAAAATTATGCATGCGATATAACTTATGCAACAAATAACGAGTTGGGTTTTGATTATTTAAGAGATAATATGAAATATGAAATAGATGAGATGGTTCAAAGAGATCATTTTTATTGTATTGTAGATGAAGTTGATAGTATTCTCATTGATGAGTCGAGGACACCGCTGGTTATTTCTGGGAAATTAGAAGATAAAACAACGCTCTATAATACTTCTAATAATTTTATCAAGCATCTTCAAAAAAATGATTATGAGTTAGATGAAAAAAATAAAAATGTAATATTGACAGATATTGGTGTTGATAAAATTGAAAAATTAGCAACACAAAGAAATATTTTAAAAAATAATAATTTTTATGATCCCGCTAATTTAGATCTTGTTCACCATACAAATCAGGCTCTTAAAGCAAATTTAATTTTTGAAAAAGATAAAGATTATATTGTTAAAGACGGAAAAGTTCAAATTATTGACGAATTTACAGGAAGAGTTTTAAGTGGTCGAAGATTTTCTGATGGTTTACATCAAGCAATTGAAGCAAAGGAAAATGTTAAAATTGAAGAAGAAAATCAAACTTTGGCTTCTATAACTTATCAAAATTATTTCAGGCTTTATCAAAAACTAGCTGGAATGACTGGTACAGCTATGACAGAAGCTGAGGAATTTTATGATATATATAAATTAAATGTTGTTTCAATTCCAACTAATAAAAAAATGTTACGTAAAGATTTTAATGATCAAATTTTTAGAACTGAGGGAGAAAAAAACAATGCAATTATTAATAAAATAATAGAGTGTAATAACAATGGTCAACCAGTTTTAGTTGGTACAACTACTATTGAAAAGTCAGAAAAAATTTCTAAATTCCTCGAGGAAAAAAATATAGCTCATAATGTTCTTAACGCTAAACAACATGAAAAAGAAGCTAAAATAATTGCTGAGGCAGGTAAATTAAATGCAGTAACTATTGCAACAAATATGGCGGGTAGAGGAACCGATATAAAGCTTGGCGGGAACAAAGATTACATTGAAGATGGAAAAACTAATGATGTAAAGGAATATAAAATAAATGAAGATAAGGTTAAAAAATTAGGTGGATTATTTATAATTGGTACTGAAAGACACGAAAGCAGAAGAATAGACAATCAATTGAGAGGTAGATCGGGAAGACAGGGAGATCCTGGTGCAACTATTTTCTTTATTAGCTTACAAGATGAATTAATGAGAATTTTTGGAGGAGACTCAATTGATGGTATCCTCAAAAAATTAGGTCTTAAAAAAAACGAGTCTATTGACCATCCCTGGATAAATAAAGCGATGGAAAGAGCCCAAAAGAAAGTTGAGAGTAGAAACTTTGATATTAGAAAAACTCTGATAAAATTTGATGATGTCATGAATGATCAAAGACAAGTAATATTCTCTCAGCGGCTCAAAATTTTAAAGGAAGATAAAATTAGTGAAATTTTAAAGGATTTTTTTGAAGAAGTTCTTAAAGATTTAGAAAAATCAATGAATGGCTATAAAAAATCAAATGACGAAAAATACTTAACTGAAATAAAAAATATAACTGGAAGTGCTTTATCAGAAAACCAATTGATTGCATTGTCATCTAAAGAAAAAAGTTTATTTATTAAAGAGATGCAAAATTTGTACTTAAATAAAGAGAAATCTAGAATTAGTATCCTTGGTGATAAGGAGAACAAGAGCTTGGAGAGAAAAATTTTTTTACAAATAATCGATTTTTCTTGGAGATCACATCTGCAGTACCTGGAACAATTAAGACAAGTGATAGGCTTAAGACAATATGGACAAAAGGATCCTCTATCGGAATTTAAAAAAGAAGCATTTGTCCTTTTTGAAGGTTTATTAAACAAAATAAAGGGCGATGTAATTAGATTGCTTTTAAATTTAAATATAGTTGTTTCAGACAATGAAAGAAAAAAAAATGATGAAGATAATAACGTTTCAAACAATAATTTCAAAAAAGTTGGAAGAAACGAGAAATGTCCATGTGGGTCAGGTAAAAAATTTAAACATTGTCATGGAAATGTCTAAATTATATTTTTTTAAAAGCGTTTAAAGCCTTAGCTCTTGCGGTTTCATGATTTACTATTGGGTTGGGATAATCCTTACCTAAATCCAAAATTTTTTTGTCTTTTATTTCCCATGGTTTATGAATAAACTTATTTGGAACAAATTTAAGTTCAGGGATCCACTCTCTAATGTAATCTCCATTCTTATCGAACTTTTCTCCTTGTAAAATTGGATTAAATATTCTGAAATAGGGAGCTGCATCTGCTCCACATCCAGCAACCCACTGCCATCCGGATACATTGTTTGCTTGATTATAATCTAGCAAACATTTCTTAAAATATTTCTCTCCCTCAATCCAATTTATAAGCAAATGTTTTACTAAAAAAGATCCAACAATCATTCTAACTCTATTATGCATCCACCCAGTTGAATACAATTCTCTCATACCAGCATCAACAATTGGATACCCTGTTAAACCCTTTTGCCACGCTAAAAGATAATTTGCATTTTTAACCCAAGGAAATTTATCAAATTTTTTTGAATAGTTGTTCTCAAGCATATGTGGAAAATGATTTATTAAAGAATGATTAAATTCACGCCAGCCAATCTCTGCTAAAAATTTATTGACACCATTGTGTTTGAGTTGTGTACACTCTTCCCATATCGTCTCTACATGTATCTGCCCATGTTTAATGAAGGGTGATAATTTTGAAGTCCCTACTATACCAGGGAAATTTCTTGCCTCAGAATAATTTTTGATATTATGATTAATAAAATTCTTTAATTCTTTTAAAGCACTTTCTTCACTAGGACTCCAAATTTTTTCAAATTTTTCAAACCATTTTTTTTTGGGGTATATCTTATTTATTGTTATTGTTTTTTTAAAAAAATAAGTCTTTCTCTTACATTTATTAATTTTTTTTTCTAATGATGGAATTTTTTCTGAAAAAAATCTCTCCGCGTTTCTCCAAAACGGTGTGAACACTTTAAATGGTGTCCCATCTCCCTTTTTTATTTCATTAAACTCATTTAAAATATTTCCTTTAAAAATCTTAAATTTAATTTTTTTACTACTTAAAGTTTTTGATAAATAATCATCGAATTTAAGATAATCAGGTTCATAGGTCTTATTCCAATAGATTGAAAAATCTTTTTTTTTTAACAGTTGATCAAACGCCTGCTTATATGAACGAACTTCGACTACTTCAAGATTTATGTTAAATTTACTTAATTGTTTTTCAAAATTGTCCAATGATTTTGCAACCCACCATTTTTGAGCTTGTTGATACTCAAACTTTTTATTTTTGTACAAATAAAAAACCACCACTTTATCGTGGTTTTTAGTAGCCTCTGCTAATGCTAAATTTTTTTTGATCCTAAAATCATCCTTTAACCAAAATAATCCAATATTTTTACTCATAATAATTTTTTAACAAATTAAATAAAAAGTTTCGATGCGTATAAATCGCTTGGTGGTGGCCTTGGTAAGAATCGCACTTACGACACATACCTTTTCAGGGTACTGCTCTACTACTGAGCTACAAGGCCTAGAACCTAAAGGTTATTCTGCCTTTAGTTAAATCATATGGTGTCATTTCAACCATTACTTCATCGCCCGCTAGAACTCTTATTCTATTCTTCCTCAACTTTCCAGCTGTGTGAGCTAAAATTTCATGGTTATTTTCTAGTTTTACTCTAAACATGGCATTAGGTAGTAGTTCTGTTACTTTCCCTTTAAATTCTAAAGTTTCTTGCTTTGCCAATTAATTTCCTTTTTTTAATCTAATTTTAATCGAATTAGCATGTCCGTCTAAATTTTCATGCTGGGCTAAATTTATAACTGATGGCCCTAATCTTTCAATACCTGTTTTTGTTATTTTTATTAAAGAATGTCGCTTTAAAAAATCGTTAACAGATAGACCTGATGAGAATTTAGCTGATCCAGAAGTTGGCAAAACATGGTTTGGACCTGCAATATAATCTCCGATTGCCTCGGGTGAAAATCTACCAATAAAAATTGATCCTGCATTTCTAATATTTCTTATTATTTGATCATAATTTTTAATGCTCAATTCAAGATGTTCAGGGGCAATTACATTAATCACATTTGAAATATTTTTTTTACTTTTGGCATATATGGCTAAACCATATTTTTTTAAGCTTTTAGTTGCTATCAATTTTTTAGGCAAATTATTTAATTGTATTTTTAAGCAAGAATTTACTAAATTAATAAATTTTTTATCATTAGTAATCAAAATAGATTGTGCAAATATATCATGTTCGGCTTGAGCTATAAGATCTGATGCAATCCAACTCGGGTTTGAAAACCTATCTGCGATAATACTTACTTCTGATGGGCCTGCAACCATGTCAATTCCTACGTCGCCAAATACCTCTTTTTTTGCTGCAGCAACAAATGCATTGCCAGGACCTACGATCTTATCAACTTTTTTAAAAGTTTTTGTTCCATATGCAAATGCAGCAATAGTATGTGGTCCACCAGTTTTATAAACTTCTTTTACTCCACATTTCTTAGCAGCATAAATAATTGCAGGATTTACTTCAGATCCAAGAGCTGGTGTAGTAAGATAAATATTTTTAACTCCTGCAACAATAGCTGGAATACAATTCATCAGCACTGTGCTTGGATAGCTTGCTGTGCCTCCAGGAACATAAACCCCTACTCGCTCTATGGCTGAATACTTATAAGATAATTCATTTTTAAACTTATCCTTGTATTTAAAAGAGAAATATTTTTGCTTTGAATGAAATAATTTAATTCTTTTAAAAGCTGTATCGATAGATTTTTTTAATTTTTTGTCGATTTTTTTTGAAATTTGATTAATTTCGTCTTTTGTAAATTTAATTTTTCTTGTTTTAGATATTATTTTTGAAAATTTTTTTTCATATTTAATAACTGCACTATCTCCATTTTTTCTGACATCTAACAATATTTTTTTTACTTTAGAGGATTTATCTTTTTGTCTAAGATTTCTCTCATTTAAAAGATTTTGTAGTTTTACTAATGAATTTTTTTTATTAGCATTAAAATATTTTAACATTATATTACCTTGTGTTTTGGAGTATTTTTGGTTTCCCAGGCTTCGCCTTGGTCATCTAAAGTAACTTCGATCACTTCAGAGGTTATTTTGATAATAAGGTCTCCAGCAAATACTATTCTCATTTCATAGTTATTATCAGGCATTTTATTAGTTTCAATAGTAAGAAAATCTAAAAATTTATCTTTTTTGGAACGATTTATATTTTTAGAATGAACATTTATCACATTTTCAAATTTTAATACTGTCCGAATTCTTTTATTTTTTCTAAAAACTCCTTTTTCAACATCCTCCCACATAAACCTACTTAATTGCATCAAAAAAATTTTATTTTTTTTTAGATTTGCTATATCTTTGATATTTACAATAGCGTCTTGTAAATGTGCTGAAATAACTCTTAAATCATCTATTGTTCTGGCAATCAGTTTGAGATTTTTTATATCCATATTAAATTCTTTTAATTTTTGCCTTACATTTTTTCAATTTTTTTTCTAAAAATTCATACCCTCTATCCAGATGATAAATTCTATTCACTATTGTTCTATTTTCTGCAATTAAACCAGCTAACACTAAGCTAACTGAAGCTCTCAAATCTGTAGCCATTACCTCTGCTCCAGCGAGTTTTGACGCTCCATACACAAAGGCTGTCTTATTTTTTATTACAATTTTTGCACCCATTCTTTTTAATTCTGGAACATGCATAAATCTATTTTCAAAAATATTTTCTCTAATTTTAGATACCCCTTTTGACTGTGTCATTAATACCATTAATTGAGCTTGTAAGTCAGTTGGAAAACCTGGAAAGGGTTTAGTTGATAAACTGATTTTTTTTAAATTAGAAGATTTAAAAATAGTTAATGAATTTCCTTTAAATATAATTTTTGCTCCCATTTTTTTTAAAACGTTTATTTCACATTTCAAAATCTTAGGTTTAATTTGTTTTAAAATAAGTTTTCTTCCTATCAGTGTACCTGCTATCAAATAAGTACCAGCTTCAATTCTATCAAATATAATATGATGATTTATTTTTTTTTTTACTAATTTATTTCCCTGAATGGATATGCTTCTTCCAGAAATTTTAATTTTAAATCCTAATTTTTTTAAAAATAATATTAGATCTTGTATTTCTGGTTCAATAGCACAATTAAATAATATTGTCCTCCCCTCCGCGCCGCAAGCAGCGAGTAATGCATTTTCAGTAGCACCAACCGAAATAGATGGAAACCTAATTTTTGATCCTTTTAATCCTTTTTTTGCTTCCGCAATAATATAACCATCTTTTATCTTAATTTTGGCTCCAAGTTTTTTTAAAGCAAATAAATGTAAATCAACAGGTCTTGATCCAATAGCGCAACCTCCTGGCAATGATACTTTTGCTTTTTTATATTTTGTAAGAAGTGGTCCTAAGACTAGAACTCCAGCTCGCATTGTCTTCACTAATCTATAAGGTGCTAAAGTATTTATGTTTTTGTGATTATTATTGATTTGAATTGTTTTATTTTTTCTCTCAATTTTAATTTTCATGCCTATAAATTTGAGAAGCTCAATCATAGTAAAAATATCTTTAACAAATGGAATGTTTGATAATTTAATTTTTTGAGCCAAAATAGATGCAGCTAAAATTGGGAGAGTGGCATTTTTAGAACCAGATATAGAGATAGATCCAGATATTTCTTTTTTTCCTTTAATAAGAAGTTTTTGCATTAAAGAAATTTATACTTTTGGAAGAGTTACACCCTTTTGTTTCATGTACTTGCCTTTTCTTTTAGCATAAGTAACTAAAGGCTTTTCATTTCCTTTTAAAAAAACAAACTGAGCTACACCTTCATTCGCGTAGATTTTTGCGGGAAGAGGTGTTGTATTAGAAAATTCTAAAGTAACATGACCTTCCCAGCCTGGCTCCAAAGGAGTGACGTTAACAATTATTCCACATCTTGCATAAGTAGATTTTCCTAAGCAAATAACTAGGACATCCTCAGGAATTTTGAAATATTCAACCGTTCTTGCCAAGGCAAAAGAATTAGGTGGAATTATACATTCTTTACCAATTTTAGTAACAAAACTCTCTTTTTTAAATATTTTTGGATCTACAATGCCTGAGTTAACGTTTGTAAATATTTTGAATTCATTTGAAACTCTAGCATCATATCCAAACGAAGATAATCCAAATGATATTTTTCCCTTTCTCACTTGTTTACTAATAAAGGGTCTAATCATTTTTTTTTTCTGAACAGTGTTTTTAATCCATTTATCTGAAAGTATCGGCATTTTTTTCTTTTTTTTTTGTTAAAGCTCTCTTTTTTTTTCTTTTTAATAAATTTTTTTTAAGTGCAGCCTCACGTTTTTTAAATAAAAAATCTTTTACAAGAAAAGATTTCATTATTTTTTAACTTTTGTCTGGATTTGTTAAATCCTCAAGAGTGATGGGTTTGTTAATATCGTGCATTGTTTCTTGCTTAGACTCTTTCGGATTAGCGCTTGATCTTTTTGCTCTTCTTTGTTCAATACGTGCTTTTCTTTTAGCTTCCTTTTTCATCGCCTTATCTCCACGAGTGGATTTATAATCATAGTGAATTCCCATAAAAAGCGCTCCTTCATTATTGTTCAAACTTACTTCTTGAACTGCTTTTTTTCAAGTATCTTGATTGAAGCAATTGAATAATTATAAACAATATCGACAAAAATACGGCAACCGCTACGTCTTGAAAAGGTGAAGCTTGTGGAAATCCATAATTCCACAAAATCACAAGAACTAACCAAATTAACCAATTAATTTTTTTAATCATCTACTTTACAACCGTGTTCATTACAATTTTTTCCTTCATTAATATTATTAAAATAATCAATAGCTCTTAGCGAGGTCATCATGTGGTTTTTGTAAATATTCAAATATCCGTTCAAACTATCTGATAATTTTTTAGCTACATCCATCATCCCTAGTCTAATCAAATTTATAAGCATAATAGCATTTCCATTAGGAATTGTATTGTCGCCAATATCAACAGGTTTAAAAAATACATCAGAGTTACTCTTTGGATTTTTTTGAAAAATATTTTTATCGGTCAAAAAAAATTTATCTATTGCTTCTAAAGAATATTTTCTTGCTAAATCCTTATATTTATAATTCATTGTCTTGTCAGAAAGATCATTTAAAGCATTAATTAAAAAGGCATAATCTTCAATAAAAACTATATTTTTTGAATAACTATGATAAATATTATTTTTGATATATTTTTGTTCAACTTTGGAAAAAAAATCTTCAGCTAAATTTAGATACTCTTTTTCAGATAAGGTTTCACTTGCTGCAACTAGTGAACTTATCCATAAACAATTTAAGTCTAATTGAGTTTTGTCATCAAAAAATGGTTTCTTTCTTTTTGATCTTATCTTTAAAAGTTTTGAAATAATCTCATAACTTGGTTTTTCTTTTTCAATTAATATAATTTTTTTTTCCCAATTTCCCTCAGGTTTTATATCGAAATACCTCTCGATATTATGAATTTCTTTTATTTCATCGTAATTATAAACGTAATATTTGCCCTCTTCTCCGTCACTATCAGCATCATAAGCTGAACCTAGAAAACCTTCATTATTATAAAAATTTTTTTTTAAGAATTCTATAGTTTGAACCAGTTTGTCTTTATAATATTGCTCTGAATTAATTTTACAGTATTTTGATAATATAAGAATAAATTGAGCATTATCATATAGCATTTTCTCGAAATGTGGCACTACCCAGTTTTCATCTACAGTATAACGAGCAATACCCCCTTCTACGTGATCATAAATTCCTTTTGAGCATAATTGCTTAATTAAAATTTTAATTGGTTCTAAATATTTTTTGTTTTTTGTTTTATTATAAAAATAAATAAGAGTTTCATAAACGTTAAATGTAGGAAATTTTGGTGAACCTTTAAATCCACCATTAATCTTATCAAGATGACTTAAAGTTATTTCTAAAATTGGCTCAAGATCTTGATTTAAAACGGAATTTTTTTTGAGGTCTAAATTTTTAATTATCAAATCTTTTTGTTTTATTATATTTTCTCTTTGATCTTTATAAGCATCTGAGACCTTTCGAAGAACTTCTTTAAAAGACGGTAGGCCGTTTCTTTGCTCTTTTGGAAAATAGGTTCCGCCCATAAATGGGACTCCATTTTCATCTAAAAACATTGTTAAGGGCCATCCACCGCCAGTTTGATTAAATAGTTGGAAAGAACTTTGAAAAATAAAATCTAAATCAGGCCTCTCCTCTCTATCAACTTTAATATTCACAAATAATTCATTCATTATCTTTGCTGTATCATTATCTTCAAAACTTTCATGCGCCATCACATGACACCAATGGCAACTTGCATACCCAATACTTAATAGTATGGGTTTTGAATTTTTTTTAGCATAGTTCAAAGTTTCTTTGGACCATGTTTGCCAATTAACTGGGTTATCTTGATGTTGTTTGAGGTACGGACTAGAATCCTTAGATAAGATATTTTTATTAATTTGCATTGTCAAAAAATTTTTTTTTTACAAGAAAAGATATAATCATAAATCCTAC
>CACNFS010000016.1 GCA_902619835.1 uncultured Pelagibacteraceae bacterium
TTTGATAAAAAATTTCAGATTAATATTAAAGATGATCTAACAAAGCTTAATTTTAATTTAGTAAATAGCGGAGTGTTTTTAGCTGTTAATTCTTTTAAGAATGATAAAAAAAAAGAATTAATTGGATCTCTTAAAGGGAAAATTTTAAATTCAAATTTGCAGTTTGACTATACATATAATTCGAAATCTGTTGAACTTGAAAAATTATTTTTTAGAAATAAATTTGTTTCTTTTGATAGTGAAGCCCAAATTCTTTTTAAACCTTTTTTCAAATTAATTACTTTTTCTGAAATAAAAGAATTTAATCCTAAACTTATTCAGAACTTAGATATTACTAAATTACTAAAATTTGATAACGCCTTTAAGAAAATGAATAGTCAAAATAATTTTAAATTCAGATCTAAAAAATTCAGCAGGGTTCTAATCAATAGCATGGATCTTGATGTAGATTTGACCTACGGAAGATTATTTTTTAACAAAGTTATATTAATTTCAAAAAATAGCTTTTCCTGTGATGGAAATATTAATCTTTTATTGGAATTTCCCATATTAAATTTTAATTGTATTTTAATTTCTCCTAATAAGAAAAATCTTTATAAAAGATTAAATATAGATCAAAAAATTAAAAAAGAACCTTTTGAATTAAATGTTAGTGGTAATCTAAACATTTTAAATAATAAAATTAATTTTGATTTTATAGAAATTAATAAAAAATTTTTATCTAGTGAGGAGGATTTAAAATATTACAAAAAAACTTTCCAAGATATTTTATTTGATAAAGATTTCTTAGACATCTTTAATTTATCAAAGATTAAAAAGTTTATTATTGAGATTTCTTAATTTATTTAGGTTTAGTCATTTTGAGAGGACTCATTATTTTATCATATTCTTTTTCATTTATTAGTCCTGCTTTCAAAACTTCATGTTTTAATGTAGTACCGTTTTTGTGAGCGGTTTTTGCAACTTTAGCAGCTTTATCATATCCGATTATAGGAGCCAAAGCAGTCACTAACATTAGTGAATTATCTAAAAGATTTTTTATTCTTTTCTTATCAGCTTTAATGCCCCTTACACAATAAAGGGCAAAAGTTTTTGCAGAATCACTCATTATTTCTATTGATTGTAAAATATTATGAATGATTAGTGGTTTAAAAACATTTAATTCAAAATGACCATGAGAACCAGCCATAGTAATACCATTATGATTTCCAATAACTTTCACACAAACCATAGTTACTGCTTCAGATTGAGTTGGATTTACTTTGCCAGGCATAATAGATGAACCTGGTTCATTCGATGGTAATATTAATTCCCCATAGCCTGCTCTTGGCCCTGAACCTAAAAATCTTATGTCGTTTGCAATTTTCATTAAGCAAACTGCAGTAGTATTTAAAGTTCCTGAAAAATTTACGATTTCATCATGAGCAGCAAGAGCAGCAAATTTATTAACTGATGGTTTGAATGGAATCTTTGTTATCTTACTTATTTCCTTTATTATTTTTTTGTCAAAGTTTTTTCTAGTATTTAACCCTGTACCAACAGCAGTTCCACCTTGAGCTAAATAATAAATTTCTTTTAAAGCAGCCTCAACCCTTAAAATACATTTTTTTAACTGCGCGTGATATCCTGAAAATTCTTGTCCAAGGGTTAATGGAGTGGCGTCTTGTAAGTGTGTTCTTCCCACTTTAACAATTTTTTTAAATTCCCTGGATTTTTTTGCTAACTCTTTTTCTAATAATTTTAAAGAAGGTAAAAGTTTTTCTCTCGTTTTCAAAGCTATTGATATATGCATAGCAGTTGGAAAAACATCATTAGTAGATTGTGATTTATTTACATGGTCGTTAGGGTGAACAGGTTTTTTGGTCCCCATTTTGCCGCCCATCAATTGTATGGCTCTATTAGCTATGACTTCATTTACATTCATATTCGTCTGAGTGCCTGAACCCGTTTGCCACACTTTTAAAGGAAAATGTTTATCATGCTTCCCTTTAATAACCTCTTCAGAAGCCTTAACAATATATCTACTTAATCTAGGTTCTAAATCTTTATTTTTGGTATTAACTATCGCCGCTGCTTTTTTAATTATTGCTATTGAGTGGATAACTAATGGTCTAACTAAAAAATCACCAATATTAAAATATTTATTAGATCTCTCAGTTGAGGCACCCCAATACTTATCACCAGGCACCTTTATTTTTCCAATACTATCAAATTCTGTTCTGTATTTCATCTTTGATTCTTTGATATAATACACTTTAATTGAATAATAATAAAATACAAAGGATAAGAAATGAGCAATTTTGAGAGCGTTAAAAAATTTATGAAAACTTTTGGTCAAGAAGTTAAAGAAAGAGCAGAATTTCCTAGTGATAAAATAACTGCTTTAAGATTTGATTTAATTAATGAGGAATTAGCAGAACTAAAAGAGGCTTTAGAAAACAAAGATATTAAAGAAGTGGCCGATGCCTTGACAGACATTTTGTACGTGACTTACGGAGCTGGGCACGCTTTTGGGATTAATCTAGATAAATGCTTTGAAGAGGTTCAAAATTCTAACATGAGTAAGTTGGGTGAAGATGGAAAACCAATTTATAATGACAAAGGTAAAGTAATGAAGGGACCGAATTATTTTAAACCAAACTTAAATAAATTTGTTGCATGATAAAAAAAAATTACCACTGGATACTTTTAGGAATAGCATCAGGTATTCTTATTTATTTGGTAGATAAATATATTTTTTAGGGGCGTTCTGTGTCCCCCGAGAACCAAATCTTATCAAAATACCTAGGTTATTGAAATACTTCATTGAAGACTTCATTGAAAGTTTGACCTTTTTTCAAAAACTCCGTTTCTAGACTTCATTGAGAATTGGGGTAAATTATGAATATGATAAAAAGTAAAAGTAAATTTAATCTTAAATCATTAAAAAAAAATTTAAGATTAAAAAGACTATTTCAATATTATTCTGAGGAGATAAAGATGAATTCTGATAATATTGAACAATATGGTCATCCAGAATTTTATTCTTTTAGGATGATTTTAAAAGCAGGTTATCCACTTGACAGAGATAAGTTAATTAAAAAAGATAAGAAAATTCCAGAATATTTAGAACATCTTCCAAAAAAAACTGCTATTGATGAACATCAATATGGAGAGTGGAGAAATTATATCTACGAAATGGATGAAAATTTTTTTCAATCTATTACTCAAAAAGAACATTTGAATATTCTAAAAGATATTTTTAAAGGTCAAATTCTTACAAAATTAAGTCAAAATTTTAAAAGAGAAATCTTTATAGAAACTCAAAAGGATAGTTATGCTTTAATTAGTTCAAAGTTAAATAAAAAATATTACCTTTTTCGTTGTAGCAAGAAATTAAATTGTAATAAAAAAAATTATGAGGATTTAGGTTATGGAGATAAATTCTATTATTTGATTAAAATATTAACAAAAAAAATCAATAAAGAGCAAATTATGGAGATAGCAAAAGATAAGGATTTTGTTTTATAACTTCATTGAAACTTCATTGAACCTTCATTGAACTTTATTTTTGGAAAATGAGTATGGATAAGAGAATCCTTTAATAAGGGGCGTTCTGTTGCCAGGTGCCCTTAACCTTTTAACGTTATACAACAATTCTAGATCATAAAAAACGCCTATTTCTTTGCTGGGTGAGTCCGTATTGTGCCCGCCAGTGAGTCCGGATATGGTGTGATCATGAACACAATTATCAGCTATCACGAACTTGTTGGTATTGAAAAACAAAATCTACAACGAGGAATGAACTATAGGTGTAGCAAAGGACATTCAGTTTTTTTAATGTCCACTCGAACAAATGCACCATATGATGATGAAATAGCTGCTGACGGTAGGATTTTAATTTATGAGGGACATGATAGCGACAAACGTTATTCGGAAAATCCAAAAAAAGATGATCAACCAAGATTCTTCCCTAGTGGAAAACTAACTGATAACGGAAAATTTGAAAAAGCAGCTTTAGATTTTAAAAATAATAAACGTGAAGCTGAAATAGTTAGAGTTTATGAAAAAATTAAAGACGGAATCTGGTCTTTCAACGGAGTATTTAAACTCATGGACTCCTATCAAAAACAGGTAGAAGGCCGAACGGTATTTAAGTTTATTCTCCAATTAACAGATGAAAAAATTGAAGGACTTAAAGAAGCAAAAGAGTTAAAAGAAGATGCAAGGTTAATACCCTCTGAAGTTAAAGCGCAAGTCTGGAAAAGAGATAAAGGTATGTGTGTTCAATGCGGTAGCAAAGAACATCTACACTTTGATCATATTCTTCCATATTCTAAAGGCGGAACGTCTAGAGATGTTAGAAATATTCAACTTTTATGTGCTAAACACAACCTTCAAAAAAGTGATAAGATAATTTAATGAAAAAACTTTTTAAATGGATTGGCATAGTTTTGGTAGTATTAATTTTAATTGCTGTATTTGGATATGAAGATACTGCAGAAAAGAATGCAGTTATCGAAAGATATAACAAACAGAATGCAAGCGTTCAGGCGTGTGTGAAAACATTAGGTGAAGGGGTTTATAGCAATAAATCTTTGAGCTGGAAGTTAGATAATTGCAACGCATCTAAATGAAAAAACTTTTAGCGATCGTGGTTCTGGGTTTGTTGTTTAATACTACTGCTAACGCTAAAGAGAATTATTTTAAGTGCATTAATGTCGATGGAAAAGAAAGATCTTATATTTTAACGATTGATCTTCACAAAAAAATAATGAAGAGAGCCAGTGTTGAATACAAAATAATAAGAGTTGATGAAACTGAAATCTACGGAGAAATAAAAAAACCAAATCGAAGGCTTTTAATAGTATTTGATAGGTTCACTGCAGAACTAACTTTTTTTGCAACAGCACCAAAACAAAAGGGGGAAAATACAAAAATATTGGATAAAGCAATTTATAAGTGTGATAAAATTGAGAGAGTTTTATAAAATCCCCCGCCAATGCCATTTGTCTTTCTTCAGTGTGATCCAATTGTGATCTAATTTAAAAAAGTTGTGAATTAATAAGTGTTAACGCCAATACGCAGGGGCGTTCTGTTGCCAGGTGCCCCGGACCCCGTAACTTAATTAACTAAGTTAATTAAGCTGCAAGTGCAAATTTTTGATTTGCATTTATAAATTAGTCCGTTACGTCGGAACCATCTCGAACGAAAGAACAGCCTTTAGACACCCGTCGATCCTAATTCACCCCCGTAAGTTGTAAATGGTGGAGGTGGTGGGTACTGCCCCCACGTCCGTGATGTTTATTACGAAATTCGTTTATCGTCATAGTTGGAAAACCAACACTATTAATATAAAACTCTTATTAAGAGATTCAATAAATTTATTCAAAATGAAACTAACATCAGAACAAAAGCAAGAAATTGCAGAGCAACAAGCTCAAAAATACGAGACTAAGAGGGTCACATCACCAGAATTGGAAAAAATTCTCTATGAAGCCATTCCAGTTTTAGATCACGGTTTTGTTCGAGTTATTGATTATATGGGTGATGATACATCTATTGTTCAGTCTGCAAGAGTTTCATACGGAAAGGGAACCAAAAAAGTTTCAACTGATGAAGGTCTTATTAAATATTTGATGAGACACTGGCACTCAACTCCTTTTGAAATGTGTGAAATAAAGTACCATGTTAAACTTCCAATTTTTATTGCTCGTCAATGGATTAGACACAGAACAGCAAATGTTAATGAGTACTCAGCTAGATATTCTATTTTAGATAAAGAGTTTTATATTCCTTCTAAGGAACAACTATCTGCTCAGTCAACAATTAACAGACAGGGACGAGGAGATTTAATTACTGGTGATCAAGCTAATGAAGTTCTAAAAATTTTAAAAGATGACGCTACTAGAACTTACGATAATTATGAAAAAATGCTTAATGAAAAATTTGATGGAACGACAATTGATAAAGATAAAAAAGGTTTAGCTAGAGAGTTAGCCAGAATGAATCTTACGCTAAATTCATATACTCAATGGTATTGGAAAACCGATTTATTAAATTTGCTTAATTTTTTATTTTTGAGAGCTGACAAACATGCTCAATTTGAGATAAGAGCATATGCTGAAGTAATGTTAGAAACAGTAAAGAAGTGGGTACCAATAACTCATGCCGCATTTTTAGACTATAGAGTAGGGGCAGTTCATGTTTCAGCTAAAGGTAAAAAGGTAATTCAGCTGATGGCTCAAGGCAAAAAAATTAGTTTTGAAGACTCAAATTTATCAAAAAGGGAATGGAATGAGCTAATGACTTCCTTTGATTTTGCTGAAAAAATTGTTTAACGCTTTACTTAAAATCAATAAAATGTTATCGGTGTTCAATATTTGAACAATATATAATAACTATTAAATGCTTAGGTTAAAGAGCTCTTATACAAAAGCTGAAAGTTTATACATTTTAAAAAAAAATGAGAAAAAGCTATCGATAAAAGTACCCAAATTTATTTACTTCACAAAAAAAGAGTATAAAAAAAATAATCAAAAACTTCTTAACAAAATATGTAAGTTTTTTAAAAATAAACGAATAATAGTGAGATCATCCTCACAACAAGAAGATAATTTAAATCAATCTAATGCGGGAAAATTTAAATCTTTCCAAAATCTATCAAATGATAAAAGTGAACTTAATACTTCTATAAATAAAGTTATTAAAGATTTTGAGAATGACAATGATCAAATTATAGTTCAGGAATTTATCTCTAAACCTAAAATTTCAGGTGTTCTTTTTACAAGAAATCTAAATAATAATTCTCCATATTATACGATTAATTTTGATAAGTCTGGATTAACAAATTTAATTACATCTGGAGCAGACAATCCATTAATGAAAACTGTAATTATAATGAGACAAGCAAAAGATTTGAATAAGTTTTTTAAAAAAGAATTAAAGTCAGTGAGTAAAATTGAAAAACTATTTAAAAATGACAGACTTGATATTGAATTTTGTTCTACAAAAAATACATTCTACATTCTTCAGTGCAGGCCATTGAAAAAAATTCAACAAATTGATGATGAAAAATTTAATCAAGCTATTGTAAACGTAAAAAAGAAAATTAAAAAAATTAAAAATAAAATTCCAAATTTATCTGGAAACACTACTTTTTTTGCAAATATGCCTGATTGGAATCCAGCTGAAATGATTGGGGTTAAACCTTCACCATTAAGCTTAAGCCTTTATTCAGAATTGATTACAGATGAGGTTTGGGCAAAACAAAGACATGATTATGGATACCAAGACGTCAGACCAAACCCATTGATGATAAATTTTGCTGGATCACCTTATATAGATTTAAGAGTAGATTTTAATTCTTTTTTGCCTAAAGACTTGCCGAAAAATTTAAAAGAAAAATCAATTAATCATTATTTGGATAAAATTAAAAAAGAACCTAGTTTACAAGATAAAATTGAATTTGATTTAATTGAGACATGCTATGATTTTAATACCAAAAAAAATCTCTCTAAATTTTTAACAAAAAAAGAAGCGACTATTTACTCCAATAAGTTGAAAGATTTAACAAATAAAATTTTTCTTAATAAACCACCTAAGCTAGATATTGAACTAGATAAGATAAATAATCTTGAGAAAAAAATTAACATATTGAAGAATAGTAATTTAAGTGAGGTCCAAAAAATATTCTTTTACATAAAAGATTGCAAAAAATTTGGAACTTTGCCGTTTGCTGGAACTGCTAGGTTTGCTTTTGTATCTACTAAGTTATTAAGATCCTTGGTTGAATTAAAAGTTATTTCAGAAAAAGAGCTAGAAGATTTTTATCAAACTATTCCTACAATTACAAAAGAGATGAAATTATCTTATTCAAATTTAAAAAGAAAAAAAAATGTTAATACTTTTTTAGAAAAATATGGACATTTACGTCCATCAACATATTCCATTTCATCAAAGAATTATAAAGAAAATTTTAAAGAATATTTTAACAATAGAAGTATACAGGAAAAAAATATAACTAAGAAAAAGATACAATTTTCAAAGCAAAAACAAAAACAAATCACTAAATTGTTTAAAAAACATGGAATTAAAATTAATTGTAATCAATTTTTTAATTTTGCTTCTAGGTCTATAAGTCTAAGAGAATATACTAAATTTATATTTTCAAAGTCAATTAACTATATATTTGAAAACTTAATTAATCTTTCAAAAGAGATACAAATCCCGAGGGGAGATTTGGAATACATATCTATTAAAAATTTCATTACTCATTTTAGTGCTGTAAACGTTGAGAAATTAAAAACATCCTTAGTGGATGAAATTAGAAAGAATAAACGAGGGGAAAAATTATTAAATTTAATAGAGTTTCCAGAATTTATTTCAAATGAAAATAGTATTTGTAATTTTGAGCAAAAAACAAAAAAAGGCAATTATATTACAAATAAAATAGTTGGAGCAGAAATTGTCTGTCTAAAAAAAATAAAAAACTACTCTAAATTAAATAATAAAATAGTTTTAATAGAAAATGCAGATCCTGGATATGATTTTATTTTTTCGTATAAAATCAAAGGATTAATTACTGAGTACGGAGGGGCAAACTCACATATGTCTATAAGATGTTTGGAATTAGGAATTCCTGCAATAATTGGAATTGGAAAAAAAGATTATAACTTATTAAGCAATAAAAATTTTATTACAATTAATTCAAAACAAAAATATTATAGAATAATCAGATAGATTTATGAAAAATATACTAATTACCTGTAGATCAAACTATAATAAACACGGTGAATTGATTTGGAGTTTAGAAAATAATTGGTATGAGTTCTTTAAAAGAAGAAAAGTAAATCTTATTCCCATAACTCCATCTAAAAAATTTAAAGACCAACTGAAACAACTAAAACCTAGAGGTATAATTTTTTCTGGCGGAAATGACTTAAATTTTTTAAATAAAAACAAAGCAAACTTGATACGTGATAAGTTTGAATTAAAACTTTTAAAAATCGCCTTAAAAAATAAATTACCTATACTTGGAGTTTGCAGAGGATTTCAGTTAATAGCATACTTTTATAAGTCAAAAATATTTAAAAAAAATAATCACGTCAGAAAAATTCACACATTAAAATTTAATAGAAAATTCAAAGAAAAATTAATAAAAACTATTAAAGTAAATTCGTTCCACAATTTTGTAATATCAAATTTACCAAAGATTTTTGATTTTATTGTTAGAGATAAAGATCAAACGATTGAATTAGCATATTCAAAAAAACTTAAGATTTTAAATACGATGTTTCATCCTGAAAGAAAAAATGGATCTCAAAATTATATAAATCAATTAGTTTTTTCACATTTTAAAATTTAATGAAATTTATTTTATTAGCAGCCGGTAAAAGTAGTAGATTTTACAAACGAGTAAAAAAAAATAAATGTTTGATAAATTTTAGAGGCACATCTTTAATTAAACATACTTTAAAAGAAGTTAAAAAAGCAAAAGTTAAAGATATTACTGTAGTTGTTGGGTTCAATGCTAAAAAAATAAAAAAAGCATTTGATGGATCATAAAGATATAAAATATATTTATAACGAAAAATATAATTCCAGGGAAATGCTTTACTCTTTAGTCTTAGCATTAAAAAGAAATAAAGCAGATACAATAGTTGGATACTCAGATGTAATTATTTCAGAAAAGGTGATTAAAAATATTATTAAAAAAAATAAAAACGAAATTACACTACCGGTATTAAAGAATTGGAAAAAAGTATGGAAAACACGCGGCAAAGATCCTTTAGTTGATGCTGAAACATTAATCATGAATAAAAGAAAAGAATTAAAATCAATAGGGGAAAAGATAAAAAATTTACAAAAAATTAAACATCAATTTATGGGTATAATTTTTATTCCCAAATCAAAAATTAATTTAATTCTTAAAAAATATAAAATTTTTCAAAAAAATCGTAAATTACACTTAACATCTTTTATAAATAAATTATTAAATTACAACATTAAGATTAATTGCCAAGTTACTAAAGAGCCCTGGTATGAATTTGATGATTATCAAGATTATTTAAATTTTAGAAAATCTAATTTAATGAAGCCATAATTTTTTTTGCAATTTCAATAAATAATTTTGAAACTTCGTGATCTGGATGAGAATGGGTTAATGGGTCTCCAATATCAGCAGAATTTCTTAAATCTTGATGTAAAGGAAGATAACCTAAAAATTGTTTATTAAATTCTTTAGCAGTTTTTTCTACTCCACTTTCACCAAAGATTTTATATTTTTTACCGTCGTCTCCTTTGAAAAAACTCATATTATCTATAAGCCCTAGGATTTTTACTCCTGTTTTATCAAACATTTGAATTCCTCTTTTAACATCCAATAATGCTAAATCTTGTGGAGTTGAAACGATTATTGCTCCGTCAACTTTTATTTCTTGTGCAAAAGTCAATTGTGTATCTCCGGTTCCTGGTGGCATATCTATAATTATTACATCTCTTTCTTTCCACAGTACTTTTTGTGTCATGGTTCGTATTGCGCTTATCACCATTGGGCCTCTCCAAATCATTGGGGTTTGTTCATCAACTAATAAACCCATCGACATACACTGAGCATTGTATTTTTCGACTGGGCTCATAGCTTTCCCATCTTGACTTTTAGGTTTTTCTTTAAGGTCTAAAAGTTTTGTCAATGATGGACCGTATACATCAGCGTCAAGAATTCCAATTTTTAAACCTAAGTTTTGTAAGGCAAATGCTAAATTTACTGCTACAGTAGATTTACCCACTCCCCCTTTGGCACTTGAGATAAGTATTGTTGATTTAGTTCCTGTAATTGCAGTTTTTATAAATTGCTTTGGAGGTGGTTTTTGGCTCATGTTTTAATATATTAAATGTTCAGACACTATAGCGCCCCTTCTTAACTTGTTTTTCAGGCAAAAGTCACTATATAAACTATCATGAGTTTCAAAGATAAAATATTAAATAACCAATCTCCATGGGGAGCCCCTCCTGGAGGCGGCAATGATCGCGGATCCGGTAATAATGGCTCTGGTTCTAGACAAGATCCACCAAGCATTGACGATATAATAAGAAATCTTCAAAAAACTATAAACAAATTTTCAGGCGGTAAGTCGGGTGGAACTAAACCAATTTTTATAGGACTTATAATTGTAGTTTTGCTTTATGTAGCGAGCGGCCTTTACAGGGTCTTACCAGATGAGCAAGGAGTTGTTTTAAGATTTGGTAAATATGTAAATACTACTCAACCAGGACTACATTATCATTTCCCAACACCTTTTGAGAGAGTACTGACTCCAAAAGTAACAAAGGTAAACAGGGTGGATGTTGGTTTTAGACCTGCAAGTGATAGCGGTAGATCCTCAGGAGTCGGTAATGTTCCTGAAGAAAGTTTGATGTTAACAGGGGATGAAAACATTGTAGATATAAACTATTCAGTGTTTTGGGTCATCAAAGATGCTCAAAAATTTTTATTTAATATTCAAAGTCCGGTCGAGACAGTAAAAGCTGCCTCTGAAACAGCAATGAGAGAAGTGATTGCAAAAAATAGAATTCAAAATATCTTAACTGAGGGAAGATCTAAAATAGAGGTTGAAGTTCAAGAAATTGCTCAATTAATTTTAGATGAATATGGATCAGGAATTCAGTTAACTCAGGTTCAGACACAACAAGCGGACCCACCTGAACAAGTAATAGACGCTTTCAGAGATGTACAAGCGGCAAGAGCCGATAGAGAAAGATCAAAAAATGAAGCCGAAGCTTATGCTAACGATGTGATACCAAGAGCCCGAGGGGAAGCCGAACAAGTTTTACAGCAAGCGGAGGCTTATAAGAAAGAGGTAGTTGCAAAAGCAGAGGGTGAAGCAAGTCGATTTCTAGCAATATATAATGAGTATAAAAATGCAAAACAAGTTACACAAGAAAGAATGTATCTTGAGACAATGGAAAAAGTTTTAGCGGACATAGACAAAGTAATTATAGACAAAGAGTCCGGTTCAGGCGTTGTGCCTTATCTACCATTACCAGAGTTAAAAAAAGGGAGTAACAATTAAATGAAAGGTGTAAAGTTTATAGTTCCTGCAATAGTATTAATTGGAGTTGTAGTTTTCCAATCATTATTTATTGTTCAAGAAATAAGCCAAGCAATAGTTCTTCAATTTGGAGACCCAAAGAAAATTATCACTAAAGCTGGCCTAAACTTCAAATTACCTTTTATTCAAAATGTAGTTTATTTAGATAAAAGAATTTTAAATTTAGATAATGATCCAGAAGAAGTTATAGCCGCAGACCAAAAAAGATTAATCGTGGATGCATTTGCAAGATTTAAAATTGTAGACCCTTTAAAATTTTATATCTCAGTTGGAAATGAGAGAGTAGCTAGATCAAGATTATCTACAATTATAAATTCAAGAATTAGAGGTGTTTTAGGTACACAAGAATTAGCTACATTGCTATCCACTGACAGAGCTAGACAGATGCAAATTATACAGTCACAAGTAAACGAAGAGGCAAAGAATTTCGGAATAAATATTGTAGATGTAAGAATTAAAAGAGCTGACTTACCTCCCGCAAACAGTGAAGCGATTTATAAACGTATGCAGACAGAAAGAGAAAGAGAAGCAAAAGAGTTCAGAGCGCAGGGAGCAGAGATAGCTCAAAAAATTAGATCAACCGCAGATAAAGACGTTACTGTCATCCTGGCCCAAGCAAATAAGAAATCTGAAATAATGAAAGGTGAAGGTGATGGTCAAAGAAATAAAATTTTTGCTGACGCCTTTGGAAGAGATCCACAATTTTTTGCATTCTACAGAGCTATGCAAGCATATGAGAAAGCTTTAATAGGTGGAGAAACGTCATTAGTTTTATCACCAGACAGTGATTTCTTTAAGTTTTTTGGTAAGTCAATTAAGCCAAATATAAAAAGATAAATATAACCTAGATATCGTGAGTGAATTTATTATTGCTATAGGTTTAGTTTTTTTTGTGGAAGGTCTGTTTTTAGCCATTTTCCCGTCAAGAATTAAAAGCATACTAGAATTGATCAAAAATACACCTGAGCATAAACTTAGATTGTTGGGAGTAGTCTTTTTGATTATCGGTTTTTTAATAATTTGGTATATAAAAAGTTAAATGAAATTTGCTAATAAAATATTATTATTACTTATTATTTTTAAATTCTCAATTGCAAATGCAAAACCTGTTCCAGAGTCTTTTGCTGATTTAGCAGAGAAACTGATGCCTTCTGTAGTAAATATTTCTACTACTCAAACTGTTAGAACAACCACAAACCAATTCCCTTTTCAATTTCCTCCCGGCTCGCCATTTGGAGAAATGTTTAAAGATTTTGAAAGACCAACGGAAAGAAAAGCCTCATCTCTTGGCTCTGGCTTTATAATAAATGAAAACGGAATTGTTATTACTAATAATCATGTCGTTGCTAATGCAGAGGATATTTTAGTTAGAGTAGGTGAAAAAGAATACGAGGCTAAAGTAATAGGTGCAGATCCATATATGGATATTGCAGTTATAAAAATGAAAACAAGTGATAAATTTAAAACTGTGTCTTTTGGCGACTCTAGCAAAGCTAGAGTAGGTGATTGGGTTGTCGCAATTGGAAACCCTTTTGGTTTGGGTGGAACTGTAACCTCAGGAATAATCTCTGCTAGAAATAGACAGATTGGATTAACAAGATATGAGGATTTTATACAAACTGATGCTTCAATTAATCAAGGTAACTCAGGCGGGCCTTTATTTAACTTAAAAGGTGAAGTAATTGGAATCAATACCGCGATTATAGCTCCAGGTCAGTCAGGTTCAATTGGTATAGGATTTGCTATTCCAGCTAATGCCGCAGCGAATGTAATTGATCAACTTATTAAGTTTGGAGAAACCAAAAGAGGCTGGCTGGGTGTAAGAATACAAGAAGTGAGTAAGGAAATTGCTGAAGTTGAAAAATTAAAAAAACCTGAGGGAGCATTAGTTGCAAGTGTTGGAAATAATAGTCCTGCAAAAAAAGCTGGAATTAAAGCGGGAGATATTATTTTGGAATTTGACGGAAAAAGAATTAATACAATGAAAAAACTTCCAAATGTTGTAGCTAGTACTGAGGTGGGTAAAAGTGTTGAACTTAAAATCTGGAGAAATAAAAAATTAATTTCTAAAAGATTAACTCTTGGAAGACTTGAGACCTCTGAAGAATTTAAGGAAACAAAAACTCAAAAAGTAAAAAAAGATATTGAAATCGAGAGTCTAAAAATAGCAGTCAGAGAAA
>CACNFS010000017.1 GCA_902619835.1 uncultured Pelagibacteraceae bacterium
TGAAAGAGATCAACTCTCAGTAACAAGAGAAAAAATGCACGCAGACATTGCTGTTGCTATGGGTGGTAGAATTGCGGAGGAAATAATTTTTGGTCATGACAAAGTAACATCCGGCGCTTCATCTGATATCGATATGGTTACTAAAATGGCTAAAAATATGGTTACTAAATACGGCATGAGCACTGAATTAGGCACAATCGCTTACGGAGAAAATGAGGAAGAAATTTTTTTAGGTAGATCAGTTACTAAGCAACAAAACATGTCTGAGGAAACCGCGAAAAAAATTGACGCGGAAGTTAAAAAAATTGTCGATAAAGGTTATGAAAGAGCCAGAAAAGTACTTACGGAGAAGATAGATGATTTACATAAAATTGCTAAAGCTCTGCTAATTTATGAAACTTTATCTGGTGATGAAATCAGAGACTTAATACTTAAAAATATAAAACCTACTAGATCATTTAAAGAAGAGGAAAATGACGAGAGCAAATCTTCATCTGCTCTAGGTTCGCTGGGACTAAAGCCAAAACCAGCTATTTAATTTATGATAAAATATTACACAAGAGCGTGTAATTTTTATTATGGCACTCAAGCAAATTTTTTAATAAAAAAAAAGAAGGCACTTCCCCTTTGTGGCAATAAAGAAATTGCATTTGACAGGATTGAAATTATTACGAGGAAAAAAAAAAAAATTTCTAGTAAAATTATAAATTTTAGAAAAATTAAGTCTTTAAGTAATATTAAAAAAAAAAAAGTTAAAGAAGATCTAAAAAAAATTATATCTAAGCGAAAAAATTTTTTAAAAAATGTTGATTTTGCTAAACCTTCAATTATGGGTATATTGAATTTAACTCCAGACAGCTTTTCAGATGGTGGAAAATTTAATAATAATAATAGATCTTTTAAGCAAATTTCAAAAATGATTTCTTCTGGAGCTAAAATAATTGATGTTGGGGGAGAATCAACCAGGCCAGGATCAAATACAGTTAATGAAAAAATAGAATGGAAAAGAGTAAAATATGTAATTAAAAATTTTAAAAAGAAAAACAAAAATATTTGTTTATCTATTGATACAAGAAAATCTTATTTAATGGAAAAGGCAATTAAAAATGGGGCAGATTTAATAAACGATGTTTCTGGTTTTAAATATGATAATTTTGCTTTAAACAAATTAAAAAATTATAAAATTTCAAAAGTTCTACATCATATGCAAGGCACACCAAATAACATGCAAAAAAACCCGAAATATAAAAACGTGTTATTAGATATTTATGATTTCTTTGAGAGCAACATTCAAAATTTATTTAAAGATGATGATATTATACTGGACCCAGGTATAGGTTTTGGTAAAACTCTGAAACATAATTTGACTTTAATTTCTAAAATATCTTTGTTTCATAGCTTGGGACTTCCAATATTAATTGGAACATCAAGAAAAAAATTCATTAATCAAATATCTAAAGAATTTGATAGTAAAGACAGAACAGGAGGAACTTTGGCATCGGTGATTTACTTATTATCACAAGGAGTTCAAATTTTTAGAGTGCATAACGTTCTTGAAGTTAATCAAGGAATTTTAGTTTTTAAAAAAATATTATCTAACTGATGAAAAATAAATATTTTGGAACAGATGGCATAAGAGGAACAGTCAATCAGGGCAATATAACAGGAGAAAAATTTTTTAAATTCGGTCTAGCATCTGGAAATTATTTTAAAAATCAAAAAAAAACTAAACAAATAGCTGTTATAGCTAAAGATACAAGATTATCTGGATATACTTTAGAACCAGCTTTAGTTTCAGGATTAGTTTCTGGCGGTATGCATGTTTTTACTTTGGGACCATTACCTACAAACGGTTTAGCAATGTTGACGAAGTCGATGAAAGCAAACATGGGAATAATGATTACTGCTTCTCACAATCCTTATTATGATAATGGTCTTAAGTTATTTGGGCCGGATGGAATGAAACTTTCGGATAAAATTGAAAAAAAAATAGAAAGATTAATTGATGCTAAAAATACTAAACAACTCTCAAATCCAAAATTTTTAGGAAGAGTGAAAAGACTAGAGGATGGGAATGATAAATATATTAAAATATTAAAAAAAAATTTTCCATCAAACTTTAATTTAAAAGGTATTAAGATAGTTTTAGATTGTGCTAATGGAGCCTCCTACAAAGCAGCCCCAAATTTACTGAAAGATTTAGGCGCCAAAGTAATATCAATCGGTGTAAATCCGAATGGTTTTAATATAAATGAAAAGTGCGGGTCAACCTATCCATCTAAAATTAAATCTGCTGTAAAGAAATTTAATGCTCATATTGGAATATCATTTGATGGCGACGCAGACAGGATTATCATGTGCGATGAGAAAGGTAAAATTATAGATGGTGATCAAATAATTGCGATGTTGGCAAAAAGATGGAAAAAAAAGAGCATATTAAAAGGAGGCGTGGTTGGAACGCAAATGTCTAATTATGGATTAGAAAAATTTTTATATAAGGAGAAAATTAAATTCTTAAGATCAAAAGTAGGTGATAGATATGTAAAGGAGATGATGAAAAAATTTAACTTTAACCTTGGCGGGGAACAATCTGGACATATTATATTAGGGAAATTTGCAACTACAGGAGATGGTTTATTAGTAGCATTGGAGGTACTATTCTCATTAAGAAAAGGAAAAAAAGCAAGTCAAATTTTAAATGTTTTTAGTCCCCTTCCTCAAATTTTAAAAAATATAACAGTCAAAGATAAAAATATTTTAGATAGATTGAAATGTAAAAGAGCAATAAAAAAAGCAAAAAAAATTATGAGTATAAACGGCAGAATTTTAGTCAGGAAATCTGGAACAGAACCAAAGATAAGAATAATGGCAGAGTCTTATGATAAAGGCTTAATTTTGAAATGTATTAAACTAATAAAGAAATCTATAAAATAATTTGAAACCTAGATCTAAAATTTTAATTATTGCCGGATCAGACTCATCTGGTGGAGCAGGAATTCAAGCTGATATCAAGACAGTTACTTCTTTAGGAAGTTATGCAATGACAGCAGTAACTGCTATTACCGCTCAAAATACAACCGGAGTATTATCCGTCGTCCCTATTAATCCAAAAGAAATAGAAAAACAAATTTTATTTACTTGTAAAGATATTAAACCAGATGCAATTAAAATAGGAATGTTACATTCATCGAATGTAATTTTATCAGTTATAAAATCATTAAATAAAATCAAGATAAAAAAAATCGTACTTGATCCTGTAATGGTTGCAAAAGGAGGAGCAAAATTAATAGATAATTCCGCAATAAATTTTTTGAGAAAAAAATTGATAAGTAAGGTATTTTTACTTACACCAAACATTCCAGAAGCCGAAGTTCTTGCGAATATAAAAATTAAAACTACTAAAGATATGATTAAAGCTGGTAAAATTTTAGTAAAATTAGGTGTTAAAAATGTCTTAATAAAAGGAGGACATAGTAGGTTTAATTATATAGAGGACGTATTAATAGGAAAAGAAAATTTAAAAATATTTAAAAGGAAAAAAATCGCAACAAAAAATACACATGGAACAGGTTGTACTTTATCTAGCGCAATAACAACATTTTTATCATGTGGAAAACCTCTAAACAAATCTTGTGAGCTCAGTATTAAATATATAAACCAAGCTATAAAATACAATCAGAATTATGGAAAAGGGCATGGTCCAATAAATCACTTAAACTCAATAACAATTAAAAAAAGATTTATATAATGAAAAATGTTGTAGTAGTTGGTTCACAATGGGGTGATGAAGGAAAGGGAAAAATAGTTGACTGGCTGTCAAGCGAAGCAGATATTGTAGTACGATTTCAAGGCGGACATAACGCCGGTCATACTTTAGTAATCAATAAAAAGACTTTTAAATTAAGACTATTACCCTCTGGCGTAGTAAGAGATGGAAAAATCTCAATATTAGGTAATGGTGTAGTAATTGATCCTTGGGCGCTTATTGATGAGATTGCTGATATAAAAAAACAAGGAGTTATAGTAACTCCTGAAAATTTTATGATTTCAGAGTCGGCATCATTAATATTACCATTTCACAAAGAAATGGATGAAATTCGAGAAGACGCCGCTGGTAAAGAAAAAATTGGCACAACAAGAAGAGGTATTGGACCGTGTTATGAAGATAAAGTTGGCAGAAGATCAATAAGAGTTATGGATTTAAGATCAGAAAGTAATTTAGATAATAGACTTGAAAACGTTTTATTACATCATAATGCAATAAGGAAAGGCCTGAATAAACAAATATTTAAAAAAGATGAAATTAAAAAAAAACTACTTAAAATTGCTCCGGATATATTAAAATATGCTAAACCAGTTTGGTTGAAAATTGATGAATATGAAAAAGAGAGAAAAAAAATACTATTTGAAGGTGCTCAAGGAATATTATTAGATGTTGATCATGGAACTTATCCTTTTGTCACCTCATCAAATACAGTACCAGCTATGGCTGCCACTGGATCAGGATCTGGACCCGATAAAATTGGTTATATTTTAGGAATTACCAAAGCTTACACTACTAGAGTAGGAAGTGGACCTTTTCCTACAGAGCTTAAAAATAAGATAGGAGAAATTTTGGGAAAAAGAGGAAAAGAATTTGGAACAGTTACAGCAAGAAAAAGAAGATGTGGCTGGTTTGATGGAGTATTAGTAAGACAAACAATTAAAATTTCTGGAATAAACGGAATAGCTCTAACTAAATTAGATGTTTTAGATGAACTTGATGAAATCAAAATGTGTGTTGGTTATGAACTTAATGGAAAAAAGTTAGATTATTTACCAGCTGCTACAGAGGATCAATTCAACATTAAACCCATTTATAAAACTTTTCCTGGTTGGAAAAAAACAACGCAGGGTATTAGAAATCTTAATGACCTTCCGGATAATGCAAAAAAATATATTTATGCTTTAGAAGATTTCATAGGTGCAAAAGTTTCTAGTATATCCACCAGCCCTGAAAGAGAAGATACAATTCTAATCGAAGACCCTTTTAAATTCAATTAGCAGGGAGTAAATTTTTTGATTTACTAGCATTAATCATGGATTTTTGAAGTTTTTCAAAAGCCTTAGTTTCAATTTGTCTAATTCTTTCTCTACTTATTTTAAATTTTTTACTCAGATCTTCTAAAGTCACAGGATCCTCATTCAATCTTCTCGCAATGATTATCTCTTTCTCTCTTTCATTTAAAACATTCATTGCTGAAGCTAATAATTCTTTTTTCTCGTTGTACTCTTGTTGTTGAGAGAGTAAAAGTTCTTGGTCTAAGCTATCGTCTACCAACCAATCTTGCCATTCATCATTTTCTCCATCTTTAATCGGATCATTTAATGACTTTTCTTGACCCATCATTCTTCTATTCATATTGACAACTTCTTTAGATTCAACGTTTAGCCTTTTAGAAATTTCATTTACTTGATCATCTTTAAGATCACCCTCTTGACCTGGTGCAATTTTATTTTTAAGCTTTTTGAGATTAAAAAAGAGTTTTTTTTGAGCTGTTGTGGTTCCCATTTTAACTAAACTCCATGATCTTAAAACATATTCTTGTATCGCAGCTTTTATCCACCACATCGCATAAGTTGCTAATCTGAATCCTTTATCAGGATCAAATTTTTTTACAGCCTGCATGAGGCCTAAATTACCCTCCGAAATTAACTCATTCACTGGCAATCCATATCCACGATACCCCATCGCAATTTTGGCTACTAATCTTAAATGGCTTGTTACTAATTTATGAGCAGATTGAAGATTTCCATTTTCCCTCCAATTTTTTGCTAGCATGTACTCTTCCTCTGCATCTAGCATTGGAAACTTCTTTATCTGAGCTAGATAAACTGACAAGCCTCCCACAGAAGGTATAGGTAAATTACTTATTTGATTTTCATCTCTCATTTTATTTACATGATTTATATATTTTATTTAATTTTTCAACTGCTAAGATTATTGAGAAAATTTAACATTTTTTGGAAGTCAATAGGTAAATTTGTTTTAAAACTAACCCATTTATCTTTACTAGGATGATTGAATTCTAATGTACTTGCGTGAAGAGCTTGACCTTGAATATTATTCAAAAGCTTTAGAAACACTTTGTTTACTTTTCTAAATTTTATTCCTTTTTTCCCATACTTTTTATCTCCTATTATAGATGTTTTTTTATGTTTAAGATGAACTCTAATCTGATGAGTTCTTCCAGTTTCAAGCTCACATTCAACGAGACTTATTTTTGGAATATCTTTAAGATTGAATACTTTTATAGTTTTGTAATTAGTGACTGCTTTTTTCCCCCTTACCTCACTTACAGTCATTAGTTGTCTATTTTTAATATTTCTAGAAATTAAGGATACTATTCTACCATTAAGAGGTCTAATGACCCCCCAAACTAAACATTGATATTTCCTCTTAATTGTATGTTTATTAAATTGCTTACCAAGTTCATTATGAGCAAAATTATTTTTAGCGATTACTAATAAACCGCTGGTTTCTTTGTCAATTCTATGAACTATCCCAGGTCTTAAACTTCCATTAATACTGGACAAATTCCTCTTGTATTTGTAGACCAATGCATTTGCTAACGTGTTCTCAAAATTTCCTGCTCCAGGATGTACAACCATACCTTTAGGCTTATTTATTACTAATATATCTTTATCCTCAAAAATAATATCAAGCTCGATCTTCGCAGGAATTAACTTATTCTCATTTTTCTCAAAAAAATGAATAAAAATTTTATCATTATCTTTGACCAAAGTAGATGGAGTTGTAATAATTTTTCCGTTAATTTCGATATTTTTTTTCTCAATCAATTTCTTAATATATGAGCGACTCAGATCGTCAATTTTTTTTGATAGAAAAACATCAACTCTCAGATTAGAGTCCTTTTTATCAGCTAAAAATTCAATTGTTTTATTCATAAATTGATTTAAATTAATACTCATTGCGCCGGTAGCTTCAACTGGATAGAGCGCCGGATTTCGGCTCCGGAGGTTATGGGTTCGACTCCTATCCGGCGCACCAAATTATAATATCCAATCTTTAAATTTTACCCTATTCTCCATTATATAGTCTGGAAAAGTTTCATCCATGTCTACTTTTTTATATTTTATGTTTCGTTCAAATAAATCTTCACCATTAAGAATTTTTTCTTTTATATTATGCACATTAGTAAATTTCTCATTGTTAAACTCTTGATGTGAATAAGAAATAATTTTATTTCTTATTGACTCTGGACTCTTCAAGAAACTAAAATGCCACCCACCATTATTTATTAACTGGATTTTTGAATTAAAAAAATTCCAAATCGACTTTTTATTTATTTTCAAATTTCTTAACCATTGGGGTGATTTAAGAAATTTTTTTTTACAAATTTTAGTTCCAGCCCAATCACCCTCACTTACATTTAATAAATTTATTTTTGATTGAAAATTTTTTTGTAAAAAACAAGCAAATTTATTCTCAATTTTAAATTCAGATATTTTTTTTGGATTTGGAATTTCGTCAATATCTGATATCATAATTAGATCTTCATCAGAAAAATTTTTATATCCTCTTTGTAGAGCGTTTCTCTGAAATTGATCTCTTAAATGATTACTATGCCAACCTTTTTTGAAAAAACCAACATTAGTCGGCAAATCATCAATCACCAAATATTCTATTTTATCTTTAAATTTTAAAAAATTTTTAATATCAAAGTTTAGTTTTTTATTTTTTCCCGCGTGATTTTTTGTAGCTTCTGCTATAATAAATCTATCAACTTTCTGATGTAGGGTATTTAGCCTTATATCTAGAACTAAGTCTTCATCAAAATACATAAAACAATCAATTAATTTCATAATTTGACCATAAGTGAGGTTAAGCCTAATTTTTTACTTTTTAGATTACTAGAGGAGCAATGCAGTGTTGTTCTGTCAAATACCAAAAGATCTCCCAAATTCCATTTATATATTAAATCAATCTCCAGACCCTTTAAATTATTTATATCCTCATGATTTAAATATTTTTTATGCATATTTTTATCAAAGTCCTTCCCTCCAAAAAGGTTGAGATGCTCCGAAGACCTTTTATTGTAACCTTTGGCCGAAAGTTCAACGGGGTCAATAGAAAAAGTTGTTGAACAGCCATAAAATCTATTTTTAAAAATTACAGTTTCTCCTTCTTCTGACAAAGGTAGCAAAGTTTGTTTATAAATTATTTTATTAAAATCAAATCCTGAGTCCACATGTAATGAAACTGGTGAAAAACTTTCTTGAAAAAGTCCTAAACTATCATAACCGTCTTTTGTTTTTGGATTATCCATACTAAAGTTTTCTAAGATTAAATTTAATTTTTCCAAGTAAATTTTCTGTAAATCAGGCTCATAATTAGAAGACCATTTTTTTTTTAAAATTTTTTGTCTTTTATTGTTAATCTCAATTGGTAGTTTTTGAAACAATTTATTGAACAGTTTTACTTCATCCATATTAATAAAATTTTTTATTACAAATGGTTTCTGTTCAAATTTTTTAATCTTATTTAAGAATTTGTGCATTTACTCGCCCATATTAATTAGTGTTCCACGTTTTTTTGCACCAAAATATGAAACGTAAAAAACTATTACTCCAATAACAAAATAAATTGTCGAAATAAAAATAGATTTGAGAATATTAAAATTATTGATTGTTTCAGTCATCAAAATGTTTCTCATTTCTTCAAATATATGAACTAAAGGTAGCCCTTTTGCGATAATTTGTAATGAGTTAGGTAAAATTTCTATTGGGTAATAAATACAGCCTAGGGGAGCAAGAAAAAACAAACTCGCCCAAGCAATGTTTTCAAATGAAGGTCCAAATCTTAATAATCCTGAAGTTACAAAAAGACCAAGACTAACCCCAAATAAATATAGAGAAATTAATAAAAAAATTAAAGGAATTCCTAAATTTAAAACTGAAACGCCGAATAAAGGTATAGCTATTAATACAGCAGGGACCAAACCAATTAGTGTTCTTAAAATAGCAGTTAAGGTTAACGAAGTGATTATTTCACTTATCTTTATTGGCGCAATGAATAAATTAGTAAAATTTCTACTCCATATTTCTTCCAAAAACATCATATTAAAACTTATACTCGCCCTAAATAAAAAATCATATAATATTGCTGCAGTTAAAATAATTCCAACTGTATTGCTATAGTAATCTGAGTTTAAAGTAAAAAATTTTGATATAAATCCCCATAAAAATATTTGCACCGTTGGCCAATAAATTAAATCAAGAACTCTTGGAAATGAGTTCATTATTAAATATAAGTGTCTTAATCCAAGAGCATAAATCTTGTTAAAATTCATCTTTACTCCTCGCAAGTTTTAAAAATGTTTCTTCTAAATTATTCCTACCATGTTTATTTATTAATTCCTTACAAGTGCCATGATCTATAATTTTTCCTCTTTTCATCATAATTACATTGTCGCAAAGTCTTTCCACCTCATTCATATTATGAGATGCTAATAAAATTGTAATTTTATTTCTCAATTTATATTCTTGGATATAGCTTCTTATAAAATCTCCAATATCAGGATCTAAACTTGCTGTAGGTTCATCTAAAAGTAAAATTTCTGGTTTATTTATAAGAGATTTTGCTAGTGAAACTCTATTTTTTTGCCCAGACGAAAGTTCTCCAGTTTTTCTTCCAAAAAAATCTTTTATATCTAAATCTTCTGAAATCTCATTTATTCTATTTTTTAAATTTATAACACCATATAATCTCCCGTAAATTTCAAGATTTTGCTTAACCGTCAGCTTTTTTGGCAGCTCCACGTACGGTGAAGCAAAATTAAATCTTTTTAAGTTCTCGTCTCTACTTAATTCATTTATATTTTTACCCTCAATTAAAATTTCACCGCTTGTTGGAGATACTAAACCCAGTATCATCCCAATAGATGTTGTTTTTCCACAACCATTAGGACCCAACAGGCCAATAGTTTTATTTTTTTCAATATTAAAATTTATTTTATTTACAGCTAAAAATTTGTTGTAAATTTTTGTAAGATTTTTGATTTGTATAAACATTAGTTAGAGGCTCTTTTTAAACGATCATTAATTGCAATACCTGGTCCTTTGTATGGTATTTTTGTAACTAAAATTTTTTTAAATCCTTTTTTTTTAATTTTTCTCATAGTGCTGTATAAATTAGCTGCTGCTTCATTCAAGTCTGCCTTTTTACTCAAATTAAAATAATTTTTTTTACTTTTGTGGTTCTTTCCAAATACAATGTATGCTTGTGTTGAATTTCCTGGTTTTTTATTAAGTAATATCGGAATACCAGGCGAATAATGTTTCTTATACATTCCAGGGGACCTAATCTTTGAATTATTTTTTGAAAATTTAATTTTCATTGATTTTTGAATATCTTTTAAGCTGATTATACCAGGTCTTAATATTTTTGGTTTTCCTGTTAAATCTATTACAGTGGACTCAATACCGATTTTTGACTTACCACCATTTATTATAATTTTGACTTTACTTTTTAATTCTTCAAATACGTCTCTTGCACTAACAGGGCTTAATCTCGAGGATAAATTTGCACTTGGCATAGCAAGTG
>CACNFS010000018.1 GCA_902619835.1 uncultured Pelagibacteraceae bacterium
ACCTTTATCTTTCAATAACTTATTCCCTGGAAGATCAAATAAATTTATAACAAAAATAAAACCAGCAACTGAACCGCCAGATATTTTTATTAATTTTGCAGCAGCCTCGGCAGTTCCTCCAGTGGCGATAAGGTCATCTATTACAAGTATTTTCTCATCTTTACTAATCGAGTCTTTATGTACCTCAATCGTTGCATCACCATATTCTAGAGTGAAATCTACAGAAAAAGTTTCCGCAGGTAATTTGTTTTTTTTTCTAAGCAAAATAAAAGGTTTATTTAATATGTAAGAAACTGTTGAGGCAAAAACAAATCCTCTAGACTCTATCGCTGCCACCTTGTCAAATTGCATTTTTTTGGCGATCTCAATTATTTTATCGTTGGTAAATTTAAAAGCCTCAGGATTTTTTATTAAGGTTGTAATATCTCTGAATAAAATTCCCTTTTTAGGATAGTCTGGAATTGATCTTATATATTTTTTTAAATCCATAAATTATGCTTCAAGTTCTAACAAAAAAGCATTAATAATTAAATGATGAAAAAAAGAAAGCTCGGGATAATTGGTGGAAGTGGTCTCTACAAAATGGAGGGTTTTGAAAAAACTAAATGGAAAAAAATGAATACTCCATGGGGGAAACCTTCGGATGAAATTTTACTGGCAAGTATTGGAAAAGAGGAAATTTGCTTTATTCCTAGACACTCAAGAGGCCATAAGATTAATCCAACAAACATTAATTTTAGGGCGAATATTGATGCGATGAAACAATTAGAAGTGACTGATATTATCTCAGTATCAGCTGTTGGATCACTTAAAGAGAATTTAAATCCAGGAAAATTTGTCATCGTTGATCAATTTATTGATAGAACTTTTTCAAGAGTTAAAACATTTTTTGATGATGAAATCGTAGCTCATGTGTCAATGGCCAAACCAACGAGTCCAGGACTTTCTAATTGTTGTGAAGCAGCGCTGAAAAAATTGGGTATAAATCATCAGGTTGGTGGCACTTATATAGTAATGGAGGGACCTCAATTTTCAACTTTAGCCGAGTCAAATTTATATCGGTCCTGGGGAGCTGATGTAATTGGCATGACTAACATGCCCGAAGCTAAATTAGCTAGAGAAGCAGAGATTAGATATAGCACTGTTGCAATGATCACAGACTATGATTGTTGGCATCCTGATCATGATGAAGTCGATGTTAGTATGGTAATTAAAACTTTAATGAAAAATGCAGCTAATGCACAAAATATGATCAAAGAAATAATTAAAACATTTAAAAACTATCCAGTAGAGAAAGACCCTGCAAACGAATGTTTAGATGTTGCTATCATTACTGATCCAAAGTTAAGAACAAAAAAAACAATAAAAAAATTAAAAAATATTGCTGGAAGAGTTTTAAATAAAAAATAATCTAAATGCCAACATACACGGTTAAATATTCAAATATTAATCTTTCACAAAAACAAAAAAATTCTATAGCAAATGATATAACTAATACACATAGCAAATTTACTGGTGCAAATGCTTTTTTTGCTCAAGTAATATTTCAAAAAAATCAAAAAAATTCTCATTATATGGGAGGTAAATTAGTAAAAACAAAGGAAATTTTCTTAAACGGACAGATAAGAGCCGGACGGACGTCGAAAGTTAAAAAACAATTAATTCTAGGTTTAAGAAAAATTTTGATTAAGAATACCAAGCTGCAGAGTGATTTTGTTTGGGTTTACTTAGAAGATTTATTACCAGATCAAATGATTGAGTATGGAGAAGTTTTACCTAAATCAGGGCAGGAAAAAAAATGGTTTAATTCGTTATCACCAAGTTTAAGAAAAAGATTAAAAAAAATGGAAAAAAGAAAATGAAAATAGACGGAAAATCATACAAAACTATTTGGTTTGAGAACAATTTAGTAAAAATTATTGATCAAACAAAACTTCCTCATCAGTTTATCATTAAAGATTTAAAAACCGTTAAAGACACGATAAATGCAATTAAAAAGATGGAGGTGAGAGGGGCTCCATTAATTGGCGCAACAGCAGCCTATGGTTTGGTCTTATCTATAATTGAAAATAATGATTTATCTTTTTTAAAGAAATCAAGCATAGAATTAATCGCATCTAGACCCACTGCAATCAATCTTAAATGGGCAGTAGACAGAATGATGAAAAAGTTATCTGGAGTAAACGATAAAGATATCTTGAAAATCGCTCTTGATGAGGCAAAGGCGATTACAGAAGAAGATATAAACTTTTGTAAAAATATTGGCTTGAATGGTCTGAAAATTATTGAAAATATTGCAAACAAAAAAAAAGATACAGTAAATATTTTAACCCATTGTAATGCGGGGTGGTTAGCAACTATAGATTGGGGCACAGCTACTTCACCAATTTATCATGCTCATCAAAAAGGAATTAAAATACATGTTTGGGTGGACGAGACAAGACCGCGAAATCAAGGAGCTAACTTGACTTCATATGAATTAAATGAAGAAGGAATATCAAACACTGTTATCACTGATAATTCTGGCGGAATATTAATGCAAAGAGGGCAAGTAGATTTGTGTATTGTTGGAACCGACAGAACTTTATCTAACGGTGATGTATGTAATAAAATTGGAACTTATCTAAAAGCTTTAGCAGCAAGAGATAATAATATTCCTTTTTATGTAGCCTTACCAAGTTCAACCATCGATTGGAAAATTAAAGACCATAGGCAAATTCCTATTGAAGAAAGAAACTCAGAAGAATTATCCTATATGGAAGGTGTTGATGATAATAATAAAATTACAAAAGTAAGAATTTATCCAAAAAAAAGTAAATCATTAAATTTAGCTTTTGATATAACTCCTGCTAAATTTGTTTCAGGTTTAATCACTGAAAAGGGAGTATGTGAAGCATCAGAAAAAGGACTAAAAGGTTTATTCAAGTGAGTAAATTAAAAGCTGAAGTAATAAAATATTCAAAGAGATTAAATATAACAAATCTTTCTGCTTTAAGATCAGGAAATATTTCAGTAAAAGCAAAAGAAAAAGGCGTAGATGGTTTTTATATAACTCCATCAGGAAGAAAGTACTCATCTTTAAAATCCAAAGATATTGTCTTTGTTTCGCTTAAAGGCGTTTATGATAAAAAAAAAGCTAAACCCTCATCAGAATGGAGATTTCATCAAGATATTTATGTGAATAAAAAAGAGGCCAAAGCAATAGTTCACGCTCATTCAACTTGTGCTACTGCAGTTTCAACTCATCAAAAAAGTATTCCAGCTTTTCACTATATGGTTGCAGTAGCTGGAGGTGAAGATATAAAATGCAGTAAATATGCTACTTTTGGGACAAAGAGTCTTTCGAGAAATATAATCAAAGCTTTAAAAAATAGAACGGCATGCTTGATAGCTAATCACGGTCAGGTTGCTTTTGGAGAAAATTTAGAAAAAACTTTCGAGCTTGCACAAGAAATTGAAAATATTTGCCATCAATATATAAATGCCATAAGAATTGGAATACCTAAGATTCTTTCTAAAAAAGAAATGAAAATTGTCTTAGGAAAATTTAAAAATTATAAAAAGAGATAGTTTTTTTATGATTAAAGTCGGCGAGCACATAACCATTGATTTTCTCGGTGTTGAAAAAGACTACTCACCAGAATTTTACGAAAAAGTTGTTTACAAGATAGCAAAGGCTGCAAAAGTTGAAATACTAAATGTAGCATCTCATAAATTTGAACCTCAAGGCTTCACTCTAGTTGCTTTATTATCAGAAAGTCATTTTAGTTTTCACACGTTTCCTGAAAGAGGAGTCATCAGTTTTGACTTTTTTACTTGCGGAAAAGTAAATCCAAAAGTTGCACTTAAAATTTTAAGAAAAGAAATAGACCATAAAAGAGTCGTAACTAATGCTTTCGATCGAAGTAGTGTAGGTCTTTACGACGATATTTATAGTACGCCAGGACAAAAGAAATATTATGTTGTCAAAGACGTCTTAGAAAAATTTACTTCTAAAGTAGGTCAATTTGTTGAAATAATGGATTTGGAAGAATTTGGTCACGCCCTATTTATTGACCATGAAATTCAAGTCGCTGAAAAAGATGAAAAGATTTACAGCTCAAATTTTTTTAAATCTAGCTATGATTTAAGTAAAAAAAATAATAATGTCGCAATAATTGGCGGAGGTGATGGAGGAGTAGCTAGAGCTTGTTTAGAAAATAATTCTAACTATATTGATTGGTTTGAATTAGATCCTGAGATCGTAGATGTTTGTTATCGTCATTTACCAAAAGTTTGTTCTAAAGTTAAAAAAAGTAATAAAATTAAAACTTTTTGGGGAGATGCATTTAAAAGTATTAAAGAAATTGAAGATTCAAAATATGATAAAATTTTTGTAGATTTAAACGATGATCAATATTGTATTGACTTGGCTAAAAAAAATATGAAAGGTTTAAAAAGAATACTTAAAAAAGGTGGTGTAATTACCGCTCAAGTCGGAAGCCAAGATAAAAAACCTAAACAAGTTGATAACTGGTGCAAGGTTTTAGGAAAAAGCTTTGGAAACGTTAAATTATCTGGGGCTTATATCCCTAGTTTTGACTGTAAATGGAATTTTGCTTCATCTATAATGAAGTGATGTTTCGTGTTTCTTGTATTCAATTAAGATCAAATAACAATATTCATTTTAATTTAAACAAAACATCAAAACTTATTAAAAAAGCAGTAAAGCAAAAAACTGATTTCATAATCACTCCAGAAGTTTCTTCACATTTCTCTTTAAAAAAAAATGAATTGCTAAAAGTTTGTACGTCAATGCAAAATGATATTTATCTAAATGGTATTAAAAAACTTGCAAAAAAGTATAAGAAATGGATTTTGATAGGATCTTTAATAATTAAGATTTCAAGAAATAAATTAGTTAATAGATCTGTTTTAATTGATAAGAGTGGTAAAATAAGAACTTACTATGATAAAGTTCACATGTACGACGTTGTTTTAAGTAAAAAAGAGAAATATTTTGAGTCAAAGAGTTTTTATCCAGGAAACAAAATAAAGACTTTCAACTTACCTTGGGGAAAAATCGGTCTAACTATTTGTTATGACCTTAGATTTCCAATTCTATATAGAAAACTGGCTAAGGCGGGATCATTATTTTTAACTGTTCCATCTGCCTTCACTGAGACTACAGGCAAGAAACATTGGCATTCCTTATTAAAAGCTAGAGCTATAGAAAATTTTTGTTATGTGTTCGCTCCTGCGCAGGGCGGGACACATTATAATGGAAGAAAAACTTTTGGACATTCATTAATAATTTCTCCAGATGGAAAAATTTTAAAAGAATTAAAAAAATCAGAGGGCGTGATCACAACTGCTGTAAATCCTAAACTATCAAAAAATCTAAGGTTAAGAATACCTAGTTTAAGGGGCGACTAACTATTCGTAAGATTTTACCTCTTTTATATTTGATCCGAGAGCATTGTTAATTGCTAATTTGATTTTTGCTCTCTGATCGTTAAATTTATAAACACTTCTGGCAAGTTCGATAAATTTTTCATCAAATTTATTATTTTTTTCAGCAGATCTTTTTCCGTCCTCAATATCCCAAAGTTTTAAATTTATATTTTTTAAATCATTCTTAAAACTCGAAATTTTACTTTCATTATTAATAGATTTTTTTAAAGTTTCATTTAGCGAATTCAGTTCTTTATTCACCTCTACCAATTTTTCTTTATTACTTATTTTTTCTTTTTTGATCTCTAAAATGGTAATTTTATCTATTAATTCACCAACTGAGATTTCTGCCAATATTTTGTCCATTTTCCTAATCATATTAATATTTGACTATATTAATCATTAAATATACTTCGAAATAATAATGTCAAATATATTAATAATAAAACATGGTTCTTTAGGTGATTTAATTCAAGCAAATGGAGCTATAAAAGATATAAAAAATTTTTACAAAAATAGAAAAGTTTTTTTACTTACAGCCCAGCCTTATGCAATTTTTATGTCAGAATGCCCTTATTTAGATGGCGTTATTATAGATAAAAGATTACCTAGGTGGAATTTATTTTATTTAAAAAATTTAAAAAACAATCTAGCAAAATATAATTTTATAAAAATCTACGATTTACAAAATTCAAGTAGAACAAAATTTTATAAAAGATTTATTTTAAAAAACGTTGAATGGTCATCCACTGAAACCTCCTTAGAGCCAGGTCAAAAAAAGAGTGATTTCGACAAAGACCCTGTTCTTGATAGAATGGAAATTCAATTAAAAAAAAGTGGTATACAAACTGAATTTGTAAAAAATATAGACTTGAATTGGGCTATATCAGATATCTCCAGGTTAAAAAAACAATATGCGAATAATGACTACATCTTATTATTTCCATTTTGTTCAAAAAAAGTTCCTAAAAAAAAATGGCCTTTTTTCAAAGATTTAATTTTTCGACTAAAACAAGAATATAAAAATAAATATCCAATTCTATTAGCTCCAGGACCAGACGAAATTGATGAAGCTAATGAGTTGAATGCTAAAGTGGTTTTAGATAATAATCAGCCTATTAATATAAAAACTTTAATATCTTTAATAAGTAACGCTAAATTTATCATTGCAAATGATACGGGACCCGCTCATATAGCTTCACATTTAGATAAAGTAGGAATTGTGCTTTTTGGAAACCACACGACTGCAAAGAAAGTGAGTATTGAAAATTTTAATTTTAAAGCAATCAGTGTTGAAAATCTAAATGATTTAACAGTCGAAACCGTTATAGAAAAAGTAAAATCTAAATTAAATTGATATAATTCTTAATAATTTTATTCCAAGCAAAGCCTTTGGAAAATTCTAAAGCATTAGCACCGAGTTCTTTATATTTTTCGTTCGATAAGATTTTTAAAAGTGTATCGTAAATAGCATTTAAGTCGTTACCATTACAAAGATATCCTGTTATACCAGATTTTATTGCATCTCCTTCACCACCATATATTCCTCCAATTGACGGCTTTCCGTAGGATGCAGCTTCAATATAAGTAATACCAAACCCCTCAACTGATTTTTTATAAACAACCGAAGGCATTACGAATACATCTGATTGTTCAAGTAAACCAACTTTTTCTTGTTCTGTAGAGCTAA
>CACNFS010000019.1 GCA_902619835.1 uncultured Pelagibacteraceae bacterium
AAAGCTTTACGTATTTCATTTATTTTTTCATGAAGTATTTTTTCTTCATCTTTTCTAAATAGTACAGCATCGGGTCTACCAGTGATTCTCTTTCCAGCTTTATCTAAAATATTTAAAGCTCGTTTATAAGAGTTGATTGCATTTAGTCCTATTCCCTTATTTTTGTATTTATTCATTAAAAGTGTTTTTGAATAAAGTGCCAAGAAATTATCTCCTACATGAGAACTGATTGATGCTTCAATAACATCATTTTTAATATCTTTTAATTTTAATACGTTTCGCATTCTTTCCTTTATAAATTCAAGAACTTGTTGTTCAGTTTTTTCATTTTTAATTTCAACGCCTTGTTCTCTATAAAGTCTTATAGCGTAACTAATTAAATCTCTAAGCTTAAATGATAATTTATTTTCAATTATTATTCTAAGTAATCCAATCGAAGCTCGTCTTAAAGCAAAAGGATCTTTTGAACTTGTGGGTTTTTCATTGATAATGAAAAAGCCAACTAAGGTATCTATCTTATCTACAATTGAAATAGCGTAACTAAAAGGTTTCTTAGGCAATACTGATGTTAAACCAACTGGTAAATAATGATCACTTACTGAATTTGCAACATCTTCCTCAAAACCTTGTGCTAGCGCGAAATATTTTCCCATCACACCTTGAAGTTCTGGATATTCTCCAACTAGGTCTGAACATAGATCAGATTTGGAAATTGAAGCTGCAACTTGAACTTTTTCTTTATTAATATTTAAGTCATCTGACAAAAGTCCAGCCAATTTTCTTAACCTCTGTGTTTTATCATAAATAGTTCCTAATTTTTCATAGAAAATAACTGATTTTAGATTAGCTATTTGTTTGATCAGATTTTTAGATCTATCTTTATCCCAGAAAAATTTGGCATCTGCTAATCTAGCTTCTACAACTCTTCTGTTTCCTTGGGTGATTAATTTTTTTTCATCTTTTTTGTTTGCTACAACAAAAAAATAATTAGTTAATCGATCCCTGCTATCAAAAATCGGGAAATATCTTTGATGCTTCTCTAAAGTAGAGATTATAATTTCCTTTGGTAATTCTAGATAATCTTTACTAAAACTAACATGAAGTAAATTTGGATCCTCTACAATGTTAACGACCTCTTCTAAAAGCTTTGGATTAAGTTTATGTTTGTATTGTTTAAATTGAGAAAATGAACTGATCTTTTTAAGAATAATCTCTTCTCTTTCCTTATGATCAACTAATATTTTGTTACTTTTTAAAAAACTTAAATAATCTTTGAAGTCTTTTATTTTTTTAGTTTTTGTAATTAAATCTTGTTCGATAATTACTTCATCGGTAGCGTCAAGATGATCAAATTTAAACGTTAATTTTTTATTGTTAAACTTTGCAAAAATTGACCTGAGCGGCCTACCCCACATCAAATTATGGTCTGACCATTTCATTGATTTTTTCCAATTAATTGATCCTATTGCCTTCGGAATAATTTTGATTAATAAATCTTCAATTAAAATTGATTGAGATTGTGTTTTAATAAAGTAAAATTTCCCTTTATCAGTATCTTTTTTAAATAAGTCTTGCTCATTAACTTTTTTGGCTCTTAAAAAACCTTGTATAACTTGATCGGAAGAACCTACTTTCGGTCCTTTAATCACTTTAGAAACTGTTTTAATTTTGTCTGCAAGATTTTTAATAAAAAGAGTGAGTCTAGTTGGTGAAGAGTAAACTGATAATTCTTTATACTTTATATTGTTCTGTTCGAAAGAATTTTCAACAAATTCTTTTATTTGCGACCTTGCTGATATTTGTAATTTTGGTGGAATTTCCTCACTATATAATTCCAATAAGAGTTCTGCCATAATTTAACTTTGTGAACTTAGCCATAAGGAGCCACAACCCTTTGCAAGCTCCCTAATTCTAGTTATATAACCAGTTCTTTCTGCAACACCAATGACACCACGAGCATCTAGTAAATTAAAAATATGACTTGCTTTTAGACATTGATCATAAGCTGGTATTGATAGTTTCTTTTCTAGTAAAGATTTACATTCATTTTCGATATTCTCAAAATGTTTAAACAGAGTATCGGTATTTGCAAATTCAAAATTATAAGCCGAGAATTCTTTTTCAGCTTGAAAAAAAACTTCTTTATATTTTACACCATCATTATTCCAATCGAGATCAAACACATTATTTTTTCCTTGAACAAACATGCATAATCTCTCAAGACCATAGGTAATTTCTACTGGAACAGGTTTACATTCTATGCCTGTCATTTGTTGAAAGTAAGTAAATTGGGTTATTTCCATTCCATCACACCAAACTTCCCATCCTAATCCTGATGCTCCTAAGGTTGGGCTTTCCCAATCATCTTCAACAAAACGAATGTCGTGATTTTTTACATCAATACCGATAGTCGCCAAGCTTTTTAAATAAAGTTGTTTAATATTTTTTGGAGAAGGTTTAATAATTACTTGGTATTGATAATAGTGTTGTAATCGATTTGGATTTTTACCATACCTGCCGTCTGTTGGTCTTCTTGATGGTTGTACGTAAGCGGCCTTCCAGGGTTTGGTACCAAGCGATCTTAATGTAGTTGCTGGGTGAAAAGTTCCTGCTCCAACTTCCATATCATATGGTTGTAAAATAACGCAACCATGTTTTCCCCAAAATTTTTGAAGATTCATTATTATGTCTTGAAAAGATAAAAAATCTAATTTTATAGGTAATCTCTTTTTTGCTTTTTTTTTAGCTGGCATTTATAAACCAAATTTTTGCCACATAGATTTTTCTTCGATAATATTAGCAAGTTTTTCAATTGGATCTTGAACAGTTGAAGAAAGTTTTCTTGCTATAAATCCTTTAGGTTTTTGAAATGTTTTAATAATTACTTTATCACCAAATTTTTCTTTTAAAACTTGGTCTGCATTTCCTAAACCATCTATTAACCCTAGTTTAAGAGAGGTTTTTCCGGTCCAAAATTCTCCAGTAAAAATATTATTTTTTTCAGGATCTTTTAATTTTGTTCCCCTACTTTTTTCTACAACTTTAATAAAGTCTTCATGAAGCTCTAATTGAATAGTTTTTAATCTTTTTATATCCTCTTCTTTCTCATCTTTAAACGGATCTAATGTACTTTTATTTTTTCCAGCTGTATAAACCCTTCTTTCTACACCTATTTTTTGAATTAAATCTTTAAAACCGAATGAGGCCGATATAACTCCAATTGAACCAATAATTGAGCTTGAGTTAGCGTATATTTCATCACCCGCGCAAGCAATAAAATATCCTCCAGATGCAGCAACATCTTCGGCAAATACTATTACTTTTACTTTATTTTTTTCAGCTAATTGTTTGATATAACTATAAATCAAGTGTGATTGAACTGGCGATCCCCCTGGTGAGTTAATTGAAATAGCGACATGGGTAATTTTCTTTACTGAAAAAGCTTTCTTCAAAATATCTCTTTGATTGGCTAATTCCATACCTTGTTTAAACTTACCTGCTGAGCCAATTATTCCGGTAAGTCTAACATGTGGAACTATTTTTTTTTTCTTAAATATTGAAAACATATTTTTACGACGTCTATACTTATTCTTATAACAGTAATAATTTAAATTTTAATTAATAATTACGCTACTTGTAGTTGAATTGCAGGTGCGTCATCACGTGACTATTTAAAAATTTATTATTACTTAAAAACAAATATAAACATTTTATGGGTTTAGTAGTACCATTAAAAAAATCAGCCAATTCAGCTTATCTGGAATTAAAAAATCTTCAAAGCGAAAAGCTTAGTAAAGTTGAAAAGCTTATAGAGCAAAAGCTCAAAAGCGACGTAAATTTAATCGAGGTGATGAGCAATCATCATTTAACTTCTGGAGGGAAAAGGTTGAGAGCTTTGCTAACCTTAGAGTCTGCTAAATTAACAGGTTATAAAGATGGCTTTAGAGATGTAAATCTGGCTGCCTGCGTAGAATTAATCCATTCAGCTACACTTTTACATGACGATGTAATAGATGAAAGTGAAATAAGAAGGGGAAAAAAAACTACTAATTCTATTTGGGGCAATCAATCATCAATTTTAGTAGGCGATTATCTTTTAAGTCGTTGCTTTGAAATGATGGTTGAAGATGGTGATTTAGAAGTTTTAAAATTATTATCATCCACTTCGGCTAAAATTGCTCAAGGGGAGGTATTGCAACTTCAACATAAAGGTGAAGCTGATTTATTAGAAGAAACCTATATAGACATTATTAATTTAAAAACCGCCTCACTCTTTTCAGCAGCCACAAAAACTGGTGCTTGTTTATCCCAGAGTACTACAAAAGAAAAAAAAGCTTTAGAGTCATACGGACGAAATTTAGGACTTGCATTTCAAATTGCAGATGATGCTCTTGATTATTATGCTAAAGAAAAATTATTCGGTAAAGAAGTTGGAAAAGATTTTTTTGAAGGCAAGGTTACACTTCCTCTGATTATCATATTTCAAAAAGGTAATAATGAAGAAAAAAATTTTTTAAAAGAAATTATGAAAAAAGAAAAAAGAACAGAAGATGATTTTAGCGAAACACTAGCATTAATTTTTAAATATAAAGCGGTTGAAGCTACTTTTAAAAAAGCTGAGTATTTTGTGAATGTATCCTATAATGCTTTGGGTATATTTTCTGATACGGAAGATAAAAAAATTTTACAGAATTTGACTAGCTTCAGCCTAAACAGGTCTTTTTAAGGATAGAGAAGCTCTTTTTCCCATTTATCATTTATTCTTTTATAATTTAATCTTTCGTGGACTCTGCCTTCACCGTCCAACCAAAATTCTATTTCATCGGGTAATAATCTCCAACCTGACCAATGAGGAGGGCGTGGTACATTTTTTTGATTGGGATATTTTTTTTCAAATTCTTGAATATTTTTTAAGAATGTTTCTCTTTTATCAAGCACCGATGATTGAGAGGAGGCCCATGCACTAATCCTATTTTTGTATGGTCTTGAATTAAAATAATCATCAGCTTCTTTCGATAATACTTCCTCTACTTTACCGATAACTCTGACTTGGCGCCTTAAACTTTTCCAATGAAAACACATAGAAGCTTTTTGGTTTTCTTTAAGTTCACTCCCTTTCTTACTATTAAAATTAGTATAAAAAACGAATCCTTTATTGCTCAATCCTTTAAGAAGAACAATCCTTACATTTGGTTGATTACTTTTGTTTGAAGTTGCTACCGCAACAGCATTAGGGTCATTAATTTCACTTTCTTCTGCTTTTGAAAACCATTTTTTGAACAATTCTATTGGATTGTCCAGATCTTCAAAGCAAATATCAATACCAAGTGAATTTTTGCCATTTTTTTGATTCATAATTTCTATAAAATAATTTATACATTAATTATCTATGTCTTTTAATACTTTTGGAAAAATTTTTAGGTTCACCACATGGGGAGAGTCTCATGGGCCTTCTATTGGCTGTGTTATTGATGGTTGCCCTCCAAATATACCATTATCTGAGAGAGAGATACAAAAAGACATGGATAGAAGAAGGCCAGGTCAATCAAAGTTTACAACTCAAAGAAAAGAATCCGATAAAGCTATAATACTATCTGGTGTTTTTGAGGGTAAAACAACGGGGACACCAATTTCTATTATAATTCATAATGAGGATAAAAGATCTAGAGATTACGAGACAATAAAAGATAAATTTAGACCAGGTCATGCAGATTATACATATTTCAAAAAATATGGCATTAGAGACTACAGAGGAGGTGGAAGACAATCTGCCAGAGAAACCGCTTGTAGAGTAGCAGCGGGATCAGTTGCAAAAATTGTTTTAAAAAAATTGATCGGTTCAAAATTTAATGTTGTTGGAGCAGTTACTCAGTTAGGCTTAATGTCTTGTGATAAATCAAATTGGAATAATAACGAAATAAGAAAAAATCCTTTTTTCTGCCCTGATAAAAAATCTGTAAAATTATGGGAAAAATATCTTTTAGCTGTAAGAAAGTCAGGTTCATCGTGTGGAGCAATTATTGAATTAAGAGCATCCGGAATACCGGTTGGCTTAGGTGCTCCTATTTACTCAAAATTAGATACTGATATTACGGCGGCATTGATGAGTATTAATGCTGTTAAAGGTGTAAATATTGGAGCAGGTATGAATGCAGCTTTTTTAAGTGGAGAAGAGAACTCCGATGAGATGATTAAGGGATCTGGAAAAGTAAAATTTAAATCTAATAAGGCAGGAGGAATTTTAGGGGGAATTTCTT
>CACNFS010000020.1 GCA_902619835.1 uncultured Pelagibacteraceae bacterium
CTCCATACATGAAAGGACCTGGTTTAAAATTATGAAACAATATTGGTTGCTTAAATCTGAACCAGATGTTTGGTCGATTGATCAACAAAAAAAATCTGGTAAAAAAGGTGCAGTTTGGGATGGAGTAAGGAATTATCAAGCTGCAAATAATTTAAAAAAAATGAAAGTTGGTGAATTATGTTTTTTTTATCATTCTAATATCGGCAAAGAGATAGTGGGGATTGTGAAAATAATTAAGGCTGCTTTTATTGATAAAACTGACAAGAAAAAGAGGTTTGTAGCCGTTCAAGTTAGGTTCGTAGAAAAACTAAAAAAACCGATTTCATTAGAAAAAATTAAAAAAAACGATAAAATTTCTCATTTACCCTTAATAAAACAAAGCAGACTGTCAGTAATGCCAATCGATTATAAAAGCTGGAAAATTATTTATAACATGGGTAAAATATAAAAAAAAAGAGGTATTTGTGGCTAAAAAGAAAAAAAAATCAAAAAAAAAATCAAAAAAAATTAAAAATTCTAAAAAGAAATATAGAAAAGTTAAAAAAGCTAGAAAGATAAAAAGACTAGTAGAGCACAAAAAAGACGTTGTGATATTATTGGACTCTATTACGAGATTAGGCAGAGCCTATAATGCGGTAATACCAAGTTCTGGAAAAGTTTTGACTGGTGGTGTAGATGCAAATGCTCTCCAGAGACCAAAAAGATTCTTTGGAGCAGCTAGAAATGTAGAAGAAGGCGGATCACTTACAATAATTTCAACAGCATTAATCGATACCGGAAGCAGAATGGACGAAGTTATATTTGAGGAGTTTAAAGGCACAGGAAACTCAGAATTAATTCTTGATAGAAAAGTTGCGGACAAGAGAATTTATCCTGCGCTTGACATAACTAGATCAGGCACAAGGAGAGAAGAATTGCTTTTTGCAAAAGATGAGTTGTCTAAAATGAATGTCTTAAGGAGAATAATAAGCCCCATGGGCACAATGGATGGAATTGAATTCCTAATTTCAAAACTTAAAAATACCAAAAATAATTCAGACTTTTTCGACTCAATGAATAAATCTTCAAATTAAGAAATTATTGTAAAGTTTGCGTATCAAAATCTACTTCATGCAAATAAAAAGTAATAATATTTTCTAAAGTTTTAATCTTATCATTACAAGTTATCGACTCTAAAAGTTTTTGCTTTTCCTCATTTGTAACTGGAGATATCATAGAAAGAGTATTTATTTTTTGAACTTTATCCAGTTTTTCGAACTCTTTCCAGTTGAGCAAAAGACCATTTCTTTTAAAAAATATTTTTGCCTTATCCATTAAATTTTCAATTTTATCTTCACAAGAATTATTTTCTAAGTCAGATTTAAAATTATTGTAATTTACTTTAAATTCCCTGTATAATTTATCGTTCTTTATTTCTTCTTCTATTTCAAACCTTATCATGCCAGTTAGATTAATTAATATTCTACCATCCTTAATTTTTTGAAAGTCGCTGATTTTGCCTAAACAACCTACTTTAAAGACATTATTTTGATCTTTTTGAGATTGTATCATTCCAAAAAGTTTGTTGTTTTTATAGCTATCATTAACTAAGTCTAAATACCTTTTTTCAAATATGTTTAATGGCAGATTTGTTTTGGGAAAATAAATGACACCATTTAGAGGAAACACAGGAATAATCTCAGGAAAATTTTTCATACAATTATTATAGTAAAATTTTTTAATTACTGATAGCGACATTTTATTTTTGTTGACCGCTCTTAGGCAGGTATACTATAATTCTACTGTATTGCGGGCATAGCTCAGTGGTAGAGCGTCTCGTTGCCAACGAGAAGGTCGAGGGTTCGAGCCCCTTTGCCCGCTCCAAGTTATGAGTGAATTAGCAAACAAAAAGTGTGTACCATGCGAGGGAAACATTCCTCCTTTTGATAAAGAGGAGATTCATAAATATTTGAAAAAAGTTGATGGTTGGGATGTAAAAAGCAATAATGAAGGTAATTATTTCCTAATCAAAGAATTTTCTTTTAAAAATTTTCAAGATAGTCAAAATTTTGTTAATAAGGTAGGTGTTATAGCGGAAACTGAAAACCATCATCCTGACATCTCATTTGGATGGGGATATTGCAAAATAAAAATTTTCACTCATGCAATAAAAGGTTTGGCAGAGAGTGATTTCGTCCTAGCTGCAAAAATAGATAAAGTTTAATTAATGATTAAAGTGCCTTGTGCCTGTAAAAAGCATTACAATTTTTGCTTTATTAGCTGTATTAATAACCTCTTGATCTCTTACAGAACCGCCTGGCTGAACAATTATTTTAACTCCTGCTTTAATTAAAGCTTTTATACCATCTGAAAAAGGAAAAAAAGCATCTGAGGCAGCTATTGAATTTTTAATTTTTTTTGGAAAAAACTTTCTAGCTTTTTGAATCGCTATTTTACAGCTATCTAGTCTACTTGGTTGACCCGCCCCAATACCAATGGTTGAAAAATTTTTACTTAAAACAATAGCATTTGATTTTACATACTTACATATATTAAATGCAAATTTAATTTCTTCTATTTCCTTTCTATTGGGCTTTAGTTTAGTGACACACTTCAATTTTTTTTTATCAATTATTATTTTATCTTTGTTTTGAATTAAAAAAGATCCATCAAAATTCTTTATTGGTAGTCCATCATTATACTGGTACTTTGATATATCGATCAATCTCAAGTTTTTTTTTCTTTTTAATATTTTCAAAGAGTCTTTATCAAATCCCTTTGCTAAAATTACCTCTGAGAAATTTTTGTTTATTTCTAATGCAATTTTTTTGTTAATTCTATAATTACAGGCTATTATTCCACCAAACGCGCTTACTGGATCACACGCTAAAGCATTTTTGTACGATTCTATAGGTTTTCTATTTTCCGAAACTCCGCAAGGATTAGCGTGTTTGACAATAACAGTACATGCCTTACCTTTTGCTGATTCTAAAATGTTTAAGGAAGAGAAAATGTCATTGTAATTATTAAAACTTAATTCTTTGCCGTTTAGTTGCTCAAATCCGATTTTCTTATCTTCATAATCACTTATATATATTGAACTTTTTTGATGAGGATTTTCTCCATATCTAAGGTCCTGAAACTTTCTGCCAAAAATAGTTTTCCTCTCTGGGAATTGAATTTTCAATTTGTTATTGAACCAGTTAGCAATCATTGAGTCATAATAAGCGGTCAATCCAAATGCTTTTGAGGACATAATTTCTCTGAATCGTAAAGTAGTTTTACCTTTATGCTTGTCTAACTCCTTTATTAGTTCAGTATAATCATTTTTATTAGTAATAATGGCCACATTTTTAAAATTCTTTGCAGCAGCCCGCACCATTGTTGGGCCACCGATATCTATATTTTCAATTATGTTTTTGGGGTTCTTAGTATTTCGTACAACTTTTTGAAACGGGTAAAAATTCACTATAATAAGATCAATTGAGGGAAATTTTTTCTTGGTCATTTCATTCTTATGAGCTCTATTTTTTCTGTCGTGAAGAATACCTGCATGTATTTTGGGATGAAGAGTTTTCACCCTACCATCCAACATTTCTTTGAAGCCAGTGTACTTGGATAACTCAATACAATTATAGCCCAGTTTTTTTATAATCTTATATGTGCCCCCAGAACTTATGATCTTAATGTTGTATTTTTTAAAAACTTGTAATAAAGGAATGATATTATCTTTGTCAGATAATGAAACTAGTGCGTTTTTAATTTTCAAATTCATTATTAAATTTTCTTTCTAATTTCCCAATTAAAAGATTTATTCTTATTAACTAAATTACCAGAAATTGTAATACAAGTATTATCTAAAATCTTCTCTCCACCTAAATAAACACTTTTCTCGATTTCGATATTTTCTTCCTGAATAGTAAAAATTAATGATTTATTCTTTGATATTTGTATTAAAGCACTATTGCCACTCATAGTTTTAACTGCATTTAGTTCAGGGTTCAGATGGAATCTAAAAACATATCTCACTGGAATCCCATCGCTTTTTTTAAAAATATGATCTATCCCTTTCAACTTATTGTTTTCAATATCTAAATAAATCTCTCTCTTATGAATGCAACTAAAGTCTTTTTCATAACCATTGTGTGAAATTGATGAACCAATTATTTTTTTATCATTTTTAATTACTAATCCACTCGTTTTAAAAGTATTTTTTATAGAATTACCAAACACTCTATTTATTAATTTATTTCTCTCAAACTTAGAAATGCTTGTGTCGTTAATAGTCAAAGTGGACTGGCTTGCTGTTAATTTACTTATAAGTTCAGCTTTAGTGGAAATTTTATTTCCAAAACCGCAATTCGTAACAATTTTTGTGCCATCAATAAAGTACTCAAAAGAAAGTGGACCAGATTGATAGCTTCGAGAAAAATTTTTATTGGGAGGGTTTCCAATATCAAAGTAAAGAGATTGTTGTCTAGATTTTGCAAAAAAAATTCCTCCAATAATGTTTTTTTTATTTTTTTTACTTAATTTTTTAGTCTCCAGATATTTATCAAACTTTGTTAAATCACCTTCAGAGCCGCCATTAAAGAGAGGAGCATAATTATTAGGAGTTTTAAAAAAATTGATACATTCCAAGTTCTTTTTAATAATATCATCCAAAAACTCAGGAACATATTGTTGGGCATCTTTGATATTTTCATGACATAATATTAAATATTCTGTAAAAGAAATTAGATCATTTGGACTACGAGACAAAGGAAAACCGTCATTATCAAAGTTATTTTTTACAAATTTTTCTAACTCTTTTATTCCAATCTCAAAATTTTCTTTATATTCTTTAAATACAATACCAGATAAAAGTATAGCCGTTAAAACTTCTAGTCTTTTAAGAGGATCTTTCTCAAATCTAATATTCTTTTTTAAATGATTACATTGAGAAATAATATTTTCAAATATGTTTTTTTTAAAATCAAACGAACCGTTATTTACTATTATATCGATGTTCAACATCCAGCTGATAAGTCTAGAGCTTATAACGGATGTTTCCCAAATATTTTTTTTAAAATTTGAATATTTAAGCATCCAAAGATAAATTATCTTTTGAATATTTTTTCCGTCAGTTTTTCTATTTATAAAATTTAACCAAAGAAAATTATGATATTCAAGAATACTTTTATTTTTTCTCTCTATCCAGAATTCATTTGCATTTACATCAGTTATCTTAAATAATTTTTTTTTATACGGAGAAATTATTGAAAGTAAAAAAGGATTAGGATTGAAATATACTTGTGTTGGTATTTTTGATTTTAACGATTTATTATATCTGGCAGATGTGAAATAAATCTTTTTGATAAATTTGATAAAAGTTATTTGAATAGCAA
>CACNFS010000021.1 GCA_902619835.1 uncultured Pelagibacteraceae bacterium
AACTAAACCAGCAAAAACATAACCTTCCATTGCCATTCCAAGCCATTTAGGGTTAGTTTTTGCTAAACCTATCATACCAGCTAATTCCATCAACCCTACAACGAAAATTAATGGTGTGTCTTTTACAAGTGCTAAAAGTGTATTTGCTATTCCAGGTATCACTAATTTAAGCGCTTGAGGTAATATTATAAGCGCATTCATTCTCCAATAGCCCATTCCTAAAGACTTCGCAGCTTCATATTGACCTTTTGGTAAAGCTTGCAATCCACCTCTAACAACCTCTGCCATATAAGCAGCTTCAAACAATGTGATAGCTATTAACACTCTTATTAATTTATCAATAAAAGTACCATCAGGTAAAAACATAGGAAACATTACAGCAGACATAAATAAAACTGTAATTAGAGGGACTCCTCTCCAAAGTTCGATAAAACCTATAGAAATATATTTTATTGCTGGCAAAGATGACCTTCGCCCTAATGCTAAAATTACTCCAATTGGAAAACAAAAAAGTATTGCAAAAGCAGAAATAATAAAAGTTAATGAAAGACCTCCCCAAGCCGCACTTTCAACGTACTCTAGTCCAAAACTTCCACCTGAGATTAGTTTTATTCCTAAGAATGGGAAAACAAATACTAGGAACAATATAAAGTATTTTTTAAGTTTTTCAGATACGAAAAATGAAATCCCAACAACACTAAATAACATTAAAAAAGCTGTATTTATTCTCCATTGCTCTGCGTCAGGATAAAGACCATACATAAATCTGTTGAACCAAACTTTTATAAAAACCCAACAAGCACCATCGCCTGTGCAATCATCTTTTGAATTACCTACAAAATTAGCTTCTAAAATAAACCAATCCAGCATTGGCGGAATTGATTTTATAATAATGAAAATTGTGAAAAGCGTTAATAAAGCATTAAAATTATTGGAATTTATATTCTTATTTAAAACATCTAAAGAACGGATACCGCTAAACTCAATTCTGATAAGGTAGAAACCAATAAAACCTAATATTAATGGTAAAAAATAGCTTAATTGCGAGGGCAAAAATGCCATTAAATTTAAATTAAAGAATGCATTTGCAAATACATCTAATAAACTCAAGAAGACAAGAAACAAGCCAACAGGAACATAAGTCTTAATATTCTCTTTAGAGGGCCTTGCAATTAAATTCATTATTTTTCCTTTATTGCCATTTTTTTATTATACCAATTCATAAATATTGAAATTGAAATACTTAAAGTTAAATAAGTAAGCATAGTAATAGAAATTATTTCAATTGCCCTACCCGTTTGCATTAAAGCAGTTCCAGCAAAAACTAACACTATATCTGGATAAGCAATAGCGGCTGCTAATGAGGAATTTTTTGTTAGATTTAGATATTGATTTGTAGTTGGTGGAATAATTATTCTCAATGCTTGGGGCATCACTACAAGTTTTAAAATTTGATTTTTATTTAATCCTATGCTTGCTGCAGCTTCTTTTTGACCTTTACCAACTCCTAAAATTCCAGCTCTTACATTTTCAGCAATGAATGTTGCTGTATACATTGATAAAGCTAAGGCTAATGCTATTAGCTCTGGGATAATGCTTACACCACCTGCATAGGTAAAGACTGTTGGAGAAAGTTGTTTTAAAACAGGGTATTCAAAAGAAAGCGATACTCCAAGAAAAAGAAATGTGATTAAGGGTATTAATATTAAAGTTGCTAATGAAATAATAGTTGTTGGTATTTGTTTTCCAAATTGTTCTCTTTGTTTAGTTGCATAAGAATTAATAAAATAAATTGCTATAAACGCTGCTATTATTGATAAAAGAAAAATATTAAAATTCGTCCATATAAATTTTGGCACATACCATCCTTTAATTGTTAAAAATGATATATCATAAAAACTTATACCATTTTCAGGTAAAGGTAGTGCTCTTAATGCTGCAAAGTACCAAAAAAATATTTGTAAAATTAAAGGAATGTTTCTAAAGATTTCTACATACCACTCTGCTACTTTAGCAATTAAGTAATTATCTGATAGCCTAGATATACCCACTACTACTCCCATAATTGTTGCAAAAAATATTCCTATTACTGAGACTAAAATTGTATTTAATAAACCTACTAAAAATGCTCTACCGTATGAGTGTGAGCCATCATACTCAATCATTGAAAATGTAATATCAAATGATGCTTCTTGATTTAAAAAACCAAATCCAAAAGATATTCCTCTATTGCCCATGTTGATTTGAGCATTAGTTGCAAAATAAATAATAACAGATAGTAATGCTAAAACAGTAATTGCTTGAGGAATTAAATCTCTTACTTTTTTGTTTTCAAGGTTGAATTTTTTAAAAATCATTATTTTTAGAGTAAAAAAAAGGGCCAGATAAATCCAGCCCTTTTTAATTTTATTAGCAATTATCTTGCTGGTGGTACGTAAAGAATTCCACCTTTAGTCCATAATTGATTTGGACCTCTATTAGGTAAAATTCCAGTATCAGCTATGTGTTTTTTATAGCTTTCACCGTAGTTACCAACTTGCTCGATAATTCTTAAGCTCCAGTCATTATCTAAACCGAAAGCTGCACCTAATTCACCTTCAGATCCAACTAATCTCTTAATAGCTGGGTTCTCAGAATCTTTTAGGCTAGAAGCATTTGATGAATTAACACCATACTCTTCTGCTTCGATCATAGTATTTAGAGACCATCTTACGATATCTTCCCATACTGCATCCCCTTGTCTTACAACAGGACCTAATGGTTCTTTAGAGATCGTTTCAGGTAATACTTTATGCTCGTCTGGGTTTGACATTTTAGTTCTTTGTGCCGCTAAACCAGATTTATCTGTAGTATAAGTATCACATCTTCCAGCATCATAAGCTTGAACAACTTCGTCTGCTTTTTCAAACGCGATTGGTTCGTAACTTATATTTTTAGAATTAAAGAAGTCTCTCATGTTAAGCTCGGTAGTTGTACCTGTGTTTGTACAAGCAGAAATACCATTTTTGAAATCATTCACAGAATTAATTCCAGAATTTTTTCTTACCATGAAACCTTGACCATCATAAAAATTTACACCAACAAAAGTTAAACCAATGTCAGCATCTCTTGATAATGTCCAAGTTGTGTTACGTGCAAGTACATCGATTTCACCTGATGTTAATGCCGTAAATCTTTCTTTAGCACTTAATGGAGTGTATTTAACTTTGTCGGCATCGCCTAATACAGCAGCTGCAACAGCTCTACATACATCCACGTCAATACCAGACCAGTTTCCTGATGCATCAGCATTAGAAAAACCAGGTAGACCTTGTGAAACTCCACATTTCACAAAACCAGCTTTCTTAGTATTGTCTAGTGTTTTGGATTTTTTAGAACCTGATCCGCCTCCGCCTTGACCACAAGCAACCAATAGCAAAGAAGCAAATCCAACTAAAATCCAAGTTTTGATAGATTTAATCATTTAAGATTTCCTTTTTTTATTGTTAACAATATTTTTGAATTAAGAATTCAAAATAGGATTAATATAATTTTATTTTATTCTTACTTCAATTTTATGATGGTCAATATATAGATTTGCAATTATTATTTATAACTAAATATGTGTATTTACAACCAAAATTTAAGATAATTTTGATGCAGTCATTTCGTGGAGTCTACTCGTTGTTCTTTTAAAAGTTTCAGAGTGTTTTTTTGAAGTTCCAATATTATTTAGATCTGTTTCCATTGTGAGGGTGAGGTTTATTTTTTTTTCATAGAGAATATCTATTAATGTAATAAATCTTAATTGTTGATTAGAATTATATTCATTAAATACTGGCACCCTCTCGATAAAAATATGATCGCAAATCTGAGATATATTAAGGTAATCTTCGGCTCCTAAGTTTTGATCACATAATTCTCTGAAACTAAATCTGGCCAAACCTCCAAAATAATTATTAATTTTAAAAACCCTTCCTTTAGTATTAATTGTTTTTTCCTCCTTTTTAAAATTTTTTGTAAATATTCTAAATTTTTGATTAATTTTAAATAAAGTTTTTTCATTTAAAGGGTAAAAAATTCTCTGATTATTGTTCTGACTCTGAGTCCTATAATCATCCTCTAAAAACAACTCTTTTTGTACTGATTTTTTTTCGATAAGACTGATAAAAGGGATAAATTGTTCTCTTTGTAAGCCGTCTTTATATAAATTGATTAATCTAATATTTGTAGTAATTAGGATTTTAATATTGTTTAAAAAAATATTTTCAAATAATTTACCTAAAATCATCGCATCGACAATATTTGTCACTTGAAATTCATCTAAATATAAAAAATCGTATTTTTGT
>CACNFS010000022.1 GCA_902619835.1 uncultured Pelagibacteraceae bacterium
TGGCTTGAATTAGCTCGTTTCTTTTGCCTGAAATAATCTTATTTGTATTTTTTTTTAGCCAGTTAAAAAAAATTTTATCTTTTATAATAGCATGTTTAAGTATTTCTGCGTATCCGCATACCATTTCTTTTTTTGGCAATGATTTTAAAAAACTTGTATCGCTAATTACTAATTTGGGTTGATAAAATGCACCAATGAGATTTTTTCCGTGTGCAGAATTTACTCCAGTTTTTCCACCTATAGCTGAGTCAACTTGGGCAAGTAAGGTAGTTGGAATATTTATAAAGTTGATACCTCTTTTGTAAATACTTGCTACAAACCCAACCACATCACCAGTGATACCACCACCAACGCTTATAACCAAATCTGTTCTATTTAGTTTTTTAAAAAGCAATTTATTTAATAAAGAATTTACCGTTATTAAAGATTTACCTTTTTCATTTGCTTTGAAAGAGAAAAAAATTAACTCATATTTTTTTAATTTTTTTTTAAATTTATTTTTAAATTTGACTGGAACATTTTCATCAATTATTAAAGCAATTTTTCTTGTTTTAGGACAAAGAATAGATATTTTTTTGGTCAATTGATCTAATGCGTTTTCGCCAATAATGATTGAATAAGAACTTAATTTATTCTTAAAATTTATTATCTGTCTTTTCATAAAGTTTTAATATTTTATTTACAATAAGTTCGGGTTTTAAAAAACTACATTTAATCCTGAAATCAGCCTCGCTATAAGTTTTCTTACGTTCCAAGTATATTTTTTTTACAGTTTCTTTTATATTTTTATTATACAAAAGAGGTCTTTTTTTGGTCCTGTTTAATCTATTTATCAACTCGTTTAGATCAACATCTAACCAAAAACTTACAGAATAGCTTTTCACAGCCCTTCTAATTGACTTATTTAAAAATGCACCGCCCCCTAGAGATATGACAGAACTATTTTTTTTTATTTCCTGAAGACTAATTATACTTTCTATTCTTCTAAAATAACTCTCACTTTTATTTTTAAAAATAAGGTTGATAGAACTACCCTCTTTTTTCTCAATTAATTTGTCAATATCTATAAATTTAAAAGATAGCTTGTCGGCAAGACTTTTACCAATAGTTGATTTTCCAACACCCATCATTCCGGTCAAAACAACGTTTTTACTCAATTTAGCTTCCGATTTTGAATTTGATTTTTCATAAATATGTCTTATTTATTGAGTTTAAATTAATTCATAAAGTATGCAACTTAAATACAATAGACAACCAAGTTTTGGCAGCTCATTGATAAGAACACTTATCAAACTTTTATTGTTAGCAATAGTTTTTGTTTTTGTAATTTTTCTTATAGAAAAAGTAAATTTTCCTAGTCCAGAAAAAAAATTTAATATTGATGTAACAAGTGATGTTAAAAAACTTTAAAATTTTTTTTGGAATATTCCTTTTTACCATTTATTCTCCTTTAAAAGGGGAAGAGAAAATTGATATTTGGAAAACTAAACAGGCAGATCAACCATCTCAAAACCAGAGTATCAATTCGGTAGAAAGCAAGAACAAGATAAAAATAAACCCATCACAAAAAATTGACACTTTACAATCAGTAAAGATAGAAGATGCGAATAGCAATATTGAGAATGATCAGGAGGTATTTGGAATTTATGATCCGGCTGATTATAATTTTAATTTAAATATGTGGTCAACAACAAAAGCTGATGATGTTAGAGCAAGTCTTAAAAGAATTAAAAAAATAAAATTATCTCAGACTTCTAATAATATCTTAGAAAATATTTTAATGTCTTTTTCATACCCACCACAGGGGATGGAAGAAGAAGAATTCGTGAATTTAAAAGTAGAATGGCTGATAAAAAATAATCGTTTAGATCTCATTGAAAAATTTCTGAAACAAAATAAAGAATTTAAAAGCAAAAGTAGAGCTGTACAGTTTTTAGTTGATACAAATATCGCTCAGGCAAATATTAAAGAGGGATGTGAGAAAATAAAATTTATAGATAGCACCATTAAAGACTCATATTTAGAAAAATTCAAAATTTACTGTTTGGTATTTAATAAAAAAAATTCTGAAGCACAACTTTTGTTAGACCTTCTTAGAGAACAAAATCAATCCGATAAATTTTTTGATGACAAAATAAATTTTTTACTTGGCATCTCTAGCAAGACATCTAGTAAAATTAATGAGAAAAATTTACTAAACTTTTATCTTTCAAGTGTAACGATTAAAGATTTTAAATATACTCCAACCGAAAAAACGAAAAAACAAATCTGGAAATATCTTAATGCAGCAAATCTTATAAAGATTGAAGATGTTAATGATAAGGAAAAAATAAAAGGCCTGGAGATTGCAGCTAATCAAGGCCAATTAGATGAAAAAATAATTTTTGATATTTATAAACAAATTCCTTTCAGTCTAAATAACCTAATCAATGCAAAAAATATTTACCAAACACTTGACGAGAGTGATGCTAGAGCTTTAATTTATCAAAAATTTTTATTGTCCGAAGATGTAGACAGTAAAGTTGAGTATCTTTTTATTTTAAATGAAATTTTTTCAAAAAGTGATTTAATAAATGTTTTTTCAAATATACTAAGTGATAATTTAAAAGCTATTGGATTAAATAATATTCCAGAAAATTATCAAGAAGTAGCTATTAAAAGCATAAAAGATGAGGCGTCAAAAATAGGAAAAGTAAAATATAATGATAAAATTTTGCATCAATCAAAAATAATTAAATTCTATCTTGAGAAAGAGGAAGAAAAAAAGATACAAAAGGATATTGATAAAATTTTTAAAAAGATAGCAAAGAATAAAAAGTATTTTTACTCTGCAAAAGATTTAGCTTTGGTTGATGCACTTATCAAAGATGGTTTTGCTATCCCACAAAATTTTAATCAAAAAGAATTCTCAAATAAATATGAAGTTCCAAAAAATTTAATACAATTGATAAAAAAAGAGCAAAATGCCTTTTTGGCTTTAAAAATTGTTGAAATTATTGGTGAAGATGAACCATATCAATTAGATCCTGAAACCATTTACTTTATAACAAATCTTCTAAACAAAACAAATTTAATTCAAATAAGAAATATAGTTTTAAGTTCAGCACTACCCCTGAGAGTTTAATTAGAATATAATTAAATAATGTCTAAAAGATCAATTATTATAGAGCCAGATCCTATATTAAGAAAAGAAAGCAGTCCGATAGAACAAGTTGATGATGAATTAAGAAACTTATTGGATGAAATGCTTAAAACTATGTACTCTGCTTCAGGAATTGGACTTGCAGCTGTACAAATTGGAATATTAAAACGATTGATTGTTATTGACATATCAAAAGAGGATCAAAGTAAAAATCCAATTTTTTTAGTTAATCCTGAAATAACATTCAAATCAAAAAATACATCAGTATACGAGGAAGGATGCTTATCTTTGCCGGGCCACTTTGCAGAAATTGAAAGACCAGCAGAGTGCAAGGTAAATTATATAGACTATAATGGACAAAAAAAAGAGCTACAAGCCAATGGTCTACTAGCTACTTGCATCCAACATGAAATCGACCATTTAAATGGAATTTTATTTGTCGATTATCTAAGTAAACTAAAAAAAGATATGATAATAAAAAAGTTGATTAAACAAAAAAAAGAAATTGATAAGATTGTTTTGTAGTTTTAATGGCATTAAATATTATTTTTATGGGAACTCCAAATTTTGCAGTTCCTATTCTCAAAAAACTAAGAGAGTCTCAGCATAATATTGTTGCGGTTTATACCCAGCCTCCAAAAAAAAAAAATCGTGGCCAAAAAATTAATTTCACGCCAATACATATTTATTCTGATCAAAATAAAATAAAAATTAGAAGCCCTGATAAATTAGACTCCGAAGAAGAATTTCAATTAATAAAAAAACTTAGACCAGATGTTGTGATAGTAGTGGCATATGGAAAAATGATACCTACAAAATTTTTAAATATCAAAAATATAAAATTTATTAATATTCACGCATCACTACTTCCTAAGTGGAGAGGAGCAGCACCAATTCAAAGAGCAATTATGAATCAAGACAATGAAACAGGAATTTCTTTAATGAAAATAACCTCGGAGTTGGATGCCGGACCCGTAATGATGAAATCAAAAATAAATATTTCAAAAAAAACTAATTTTGAAGAGTTAAGTGAAAAATTATCAAATCTCGGAGCTGAGATAATTCTCAAAGGTCTTGACTTAATTGAAAAAGATAAAGCTAATTTTGTAAAACAAAATGATCAAGAGGCAACGTATGCAAAAAAAATTAATAAAATTGAGGGAAAAA
>CACNFS010000023.1 GCA_902619835.1 uncultured Pelagibacteraceae bacterium
TGGAGCAACAATTGGTGGCGGTGGAAAAATGGGAATTTTACTTGGTATGCAGTCTAAAGTTTTATTAGATGGAGAAAATATTGCTGAAAGTTTCACTGAAGCTTCGGGCTTAGATTTTTCATCTATAGGGCCAGAGGTAGCATATCTCCAGTCGATAGGAAGAATAAAATTTTTGTCTGCTACGGACTTAGAAGCAAAAAAAACCTTTATGATGATGGCTCGTAAAGTTGGTTTAATTTGTGCTATCGAGGCTTGTTATGTAATTCATGCTGCAATCAAAGAAATTAGAAAAATAGGAAAGCCTAAACAAAATCATTTAATTCACTTATGTGGCGCCGGAGAACCAAATGTTACACAAATGATGGAACATATGAAAAAAAATAAATGAGTAAACTTAACAACCTTTTCAACGAAGCCAAAAAAAATAAAAAAAAAATATTTATAGGATTTGTAACAAGCGGTGATCCCGATTACAAATCATCAAAAGAAATAATAAAAGAAATGACAAAATCTTGTCAGATAATTGAAGCAGGGATAAGTTTTAACACTAGTACAAGTGATTCACCAATTATTATGGAAGCTAATGATCGAGCTATTAATTCTGGTATGAATATGAACAAAACTTTTAAACTAATAAAAGAAGTTAAAAGAGAAACGAAGACAAATACCTGTTTTGTAATTATGACGTATTTGAATCCGGTAAAGATATTCGGAGTAAAAAAATTTATTAATCAATGTAGTTTTGTGGGTATCGATGGTGTTATAATAGTAGATAGCAATCTAAACTCACCAGAGGAAAAGATTTTAATAAATGGTCTTTCAAAAAACAAAATTGGTTATATTAAAATTATTAGCCCTACAAACGATGATGAATTTATTAAACAAAGTATTAAAAATTGCCGTGACTCTTGGTTGTATATAACGTCTTATTTTGGATTAACTGGCTCTAAAAATGTGAACATAAACAATGTTAAAACAATGATAAAAAGAGTTAGAAAATATTCAAAAGAAATACCTGTAGCAGTTGGATTCGGAGTAAAAACACCCTCTCAAGTGAAGCAAGTTTCTAGATATGCTGATGGGGTAATTTGTGGCTCAACTATAGTGAATAAAGTAGCAGAGGGCCATAAAAGAAGGCTAAAAAGTAAAAAATTAGCCACATTTGTTTCATCTTATGTTAAGAAACTAGCAAAAGGAGTCGAGAAATGAATTGGATTCTAAACTTCAAAACTAAATTTGTAGAAAAAGTAAAAAAAACTTTTAAACGAGATAGGCCTTCAAAAACAGAGCAAGCAAATAGTGCTTGGATTAATTGCCCTGGTTGCAATCAAATGAAATTGAGAGATGATCTTAAAAAAAATTTTAATGTCTGTGAATGCAGTCATCACTTTGATCTTGATCCAAAAATTTTATTTACAGAACTTTTATTTGATGATGGAGAGTGGGAGAGAATACCTTGCCCTCATGCTAACCCAGACCCTTTAAATTTCAAAATTGGTGAAACAAAATATATAGATAAATATAATGCTAATGTTAAAAAAACAAATCAAGACTCAGCGATCCTAGCAGGTTTAGGGACAGTTAATGGATTAAAAATAGTTGCTTTTGGTTACAATTTTGCCTTCGGCGGATCTGCTATGACGCCCCGAGAAAATGAGCAACTCTTAAGTGGTATTCAAAAAGCATTAGATGAAAAAGTTGACGGAGTAATCTCAATATATCAAAGCGGTGGGATGTCCGTCGCGACTAATATTCACGGACTGAGTACCATGCCAAAACAGATGTTTGCAATGAGAGAATTAAGAAAAGCAGGCATCGTCACAATCGGAATTTTGGAAGCTAAAATTACTGGCGGTACGTTTTGCAACACATACAGTAATGATTTTTTATTTTCTACCAATCCCGCTAACCAATCGCAGCTTTTTGCTGGGAAGAGAGTTTCAGCATCTGTTAACAAAGGGCAAGCACTACCTGAAAACTTCGGTGTTTCATCAAGTTTACAAGAGTTAGGTATGATTGATGGTGTTTTTAAATCAAGAATTGAAATTAGAGAGAGAATTTCAAGTCTAATAAGAGTGCTTCTCAAAAAATCAGAAAAAGAGGCAAAAGCTGAGTCAACATCAAATGTCAAAGTTGATATACCAGCATCTAACGCGTCATAAATTATTTAATAAATCTGTAAAGTTTGGTCTTAAAAGAATCAAACTTGCTCTCAATTTGCTAGGAAATCCAGAAAGGAAACTTAATAACGTTATTAGCGTACTTGGTGAGTCAGGAAAATTCACTACGTTATGGTCATTAAAAAATTTCATAGAAGCTAACAATCAAACTGTATCAACATACACTTCGCCGTCAATTTTTGATATTCGAGATAGATACTATATGGGAAAAGGATATTTATCTTATAAAGAAATTAAAGAGACTATTAAAAAAATTGAAAAATTAAAAATTCCTTTAACTGTGTATGAAGTTCTTACTTTAGTTTATGTAATAAATGCATCTAAACTAAATGTAGATTACTTTATTATAGAGACAGGAGCTCTGTGGAAAAATGATTGTTCGAATATCTTTTCTTACCCGCTCGCCCAAGTCGTTACAAATATAAATCTTCAACATAAGATATTTCTTAAAAAGAAAACTCTCGATGAAATAATTAAAGAAGATACAGGGTATTTATCCAGCTTTAGTAACATATATATAGCAAAACAAACACCCTATGTATTAAAGAAGGCTAAACTTTATTTGAAAAAAAATAAAAGTTTAATCCATTATCCAAGTTCTTGGAGATTAATAAAAAAAAATAAACATTATTTTTACCAAGATAAATCAACAAAAATTAAGCTTAATGCTAAAAATGTACATAGCGAAGGCATGTTTAGTAATATTGCTCATGCTATCAAAATAGCTTTAGATTTAAATATCAGCAAAAAAGTAATAGAAAAAACTATTCCCAATCTAGCTTTTCCAGGAAGATACGATTATTTAAAAAAAGGTAACATAAAAAAAATGTTGCATAAAAATGAAGTGATAATGATAGATGGTGCTCATGCTCCGGCAGACGCGTTGAATTTGTATAAATATCTTAAAACAATAAAATTACCCGTATATGGTGTTTGGGCTATGTCTAAAAATAAAGAGCCAGATGAATTCATTAAAAACTTGAGAGGTATTTTTAAAAAGATAGTTACCATTCCTATAAAAGACGAAAAATCAGTTTCTGCCAAAGAACTCAACAAAATAGCCAATAATAATAAAATTAAGTCTGAAGCAGCAAAAGATTTTAAAGATGCATTAAAAAAAATCAGTAGTAATGAAAAAAAACTTATCTGCTGCTTCGGCAGTCTCTATTTTTGTTCAAATATTTTGAGTAAAAATTAAATTTTATTTTTTTTGAGAAATTCGACAAGATCTTCTTTGCTAGATGCACCTACTTTAACTGCTTTTTGTTCTCCGTTACAAAAAAGAATCATAGTCGGAATTCCTTTCACAGAATACGTGACTGGAAGATTTAATTCCTCCTCAATATTATGTTTAGCAATAGTTACATCTTTCATCTCTTCAGAAATCTGCTCTAACACCGGGGAGATTTGTACGCATGGACCGCATGGGTTTGTATCGATGAGCCCACCCAAAAAATTTGAGTGGGCTCATCGACACCAAGGTGCCCAAAAATCTATTAATAGATTTTTATGTTCTTTTTTTAATTTTTCAAAAGTTTCGTCAGTAGATTTTATAGTTGCCATTAAATTTGATTAAATATTTTTGATTTTAAAGTCAATAAAACAATTTAATGATAAATAGATAACTGTTTGTAACATTGTGGTTTTGTCTTTGACCGGCCCACTTCAATTCTCTGACCAGTATCTTTGACACAGTAGATGTAATAATAAAATTCGTTGTTGTCGTAATCTCTTACTTCTTCAATTCGAATTTCTGTAATTGAGTTTTCTAACTCTTTATTATTATGTAGCTTAATGATATTTGTCATTAGTATCTTTATGATTGCCGTGATGAAGATGCTTATTACTTTTGGATAAGTAAGGTATCACTTTATCCATTAATTCTGAATATTCTTGTTTTATTCTATTTAACTTTTCTTTCTTATCTTCAGCATCAATATATTTTTTCATTATTTCGACATCCACTACAGCCCTTTCGTAATCACGCCTATCTTTTAGATAATAAAGATAGTTTAAAATATTTGTAGGCAAGTTTATGATCCAAAGCATT
>CACNFS010000024.1 GCA_902619835.1 uncultured Pelagibacteraceae bacterium
TGCTAATTCTCAAGAGCAAAATGCTGAGAAAATAATTGAAGACACTGAGAAAGCACTTTTTAACTTAGCCGAAAAAGGAACTTTTTCACAATCATTTTTAAAATTTAAACATGCAGTAGATCAGACTATACAAATGGCAACCATGGCAATGCAAAGTGATCAAGGATTAGTCGGTGTTCCTACAGGTCTAAGCGATTTAGATGAAAAATTAGGAGGACTTCACAAATCTGATTTGATTATTTTAGCCGGAAGACCATCGATGGGTAAGACTGCTTTAGCAACTAATATAGCTTTCAACGCTTCTCAACATATTATGAGTCGACAAGAAAAATCATCTGTTGCATTTTTCTCACTTGAAATGTCTTCAGAGCAATTATCAACAAGAATTTTATCTGAACAAACTAGAATTAAATCGGATGATGTTCGAAGAGGAAAAATTACTGAAGAGGAAATAAATAGATATATAGAAACTTCAAGAAATATTTATAATTTACCTCTATTCATTGATGAAACTCCTGCAATTACTATTGCTGCTTTAAGCAACAGAGCAAGAAGGATAAAAAGACTTAATGGATTAAGTTTAATAGTCGTAGATTATATTCAACTAATGCGATCAAGTTCAAACAAAAATGAAAATAGAGTTCAAGAGATTTCGGAGATAACTCAAGGTTTAAAAGCTTTAGCAAAAGAATTATCAGTTCCAGTGCTCGCTTTATCTCAATTGTCAAGAGCAGTTGAACAAAGAGATGACAAACTTCCTCAATTAGCAGATCTAAGAGAATCAGGTTCAATAGAGCAAGATGCAGATGTAGTGATGTTTGTTTACAGAGAGGCATATTATTTAGAGAGAAAACAGCCAAAATTAGGATCAATAGAACATGCAGAATGGCAATCTAAAATGAATGATGTTAATGGTTTGGCTGATATTATATTGGGTAAACAAAGACATGGGCCAACTGGCACAATCAAAGTAGAGTTTGAGGGAATTTATACAAAATTTAAAGATTTGAGTAAAAATTAAATATAATTTTTTCTTTAGTTATAAAGAAATTAAGATATATCTGAATAATCTAGATGTGGTCTTATATTTATAAAAAACTTGTCATAGATTTTTCTAAACTAACTCTTTTTTTATTGGGGATTGTTATTATTTTTTTTATATATCAATCTAAAAACTTTAAATTAGACGCTTCCTCTGATGCGCTATTATTAGAAGGTGATAAAGATTTAAAATATTTAAGAGAAGTTAATGAAAGATATGGATCTAAGGATTTTTTAGTTCTTACATATTCACCAGTTTCAAGTTTCACAGAAAATGAGACAATACTAGATTTACAATTATTGAAATCTAAAATTGAGAAATTAACATGGGTAGATAGTGTAATTACTATCATAGATGTTCCTTTGCTAAAAAGTACTGATGAAGGGCTAATGGATAGATTAAAAAATTATAAAACCTTAGCCTATCCAGAAGTTGATAAAAAGAGAGGTTTTGAAGAAATAAAAAATAGCCCGATCTATCAAAATTATGTGATAAGCAAAGATGGTAAAACCTCGGGTATCGTAGTTTATTTAAAAAAAGATGAGAGATTGGCTGAATATATTAAAATAAAAGAAAATTATTTTAATCAGATTAATGAATTAGGTTTAACCAAAGAGGAAAAAGTCAATTATAAAAATTTTTTAAAAGATTATGATGATTATAAAGATCTCTACAATGTAAGAAATAGCCAAAATATTAGAGAAATAAGAGATATTATTAACAAATATGGAGAAAATGCAAAAATTCATTTGGGCGGTATACCTATGATTGCTGATGATATGATGAGATTTATAAAAAGCGACATAATCGTTTTTGGCATTGGTGTCTTTATTTTTATAATTATAACTCTTTGGTTTATTTTCAGAAATTTGAAATGGGTAGTAATACCATTATTAGGTTGCGCAACATCTGTAATAATCATGCTAGGTTTATTAGGTATGGTTGGTTGGAAAGTAACTGTTATTTCATCCAACTTCATAGCTTTAATGTTAATACTTAATATGGCAATGAATATTCATTTAACCGTAAGATTTTTACAATTGAAAAAAGAAAATACTCATCACACAAATCAAGAAGCCGTGTTTATTGCTAGTAAAAAAATGATGCCTCCTATTTTATATACAGTACTAACAACGATTTGCGCTTTTTTATCACTCATCTTCAGTGGTATAAAACCAATAATTGATTTCGGTTGGATGATGACTTCTGGATTATTAGTTTCATTATTCGTAACTTTTCTACTTCTACCATCATTATTAAATATTTTTTCTCTGGGAAATGAAATAAGTGTTAGGGATACAAAAAAGTCCTTAATTACATCTTTATTAGCCTCAGCAGCTAAAAAAAACGGAATATATATATTTTCTTTTGTCGGAGCAATTTTCTTAGCGAGTATTGTGGGAATATCAAAACTTGAAGTTGAAAATAGTTTTATAAATTATTTTAATAAGGAGACTGAAATCTATAAAGGTATGAAAAAAATTGATCAAGAACTTGGCGGCACAACTCCTTTAAATATTATTCTTAAGTTTCCTGTAAAAGATATAAAAGAAAAAAATGAAGATGAGTTTTCTGAATGGGATGAAGATATTCAGAACACTGATGATAAATCAAAATATTGGTTTACAAGGGATAAAATGGATAAAATTTTAAAAGTTCATGATTATTTAGAATCACTCCCAGAAATAGGTAAGGTTTTATCTTTTGGCTCTATATTGAGAGTCGCAGAGGACCTAAATAAAAAAGAGTTGCAAAGCCTTGAAATTGCAGTCTTATATAGCAAAATTCCTAATGAAATAAAATCAGAGATTATTTCACCATATATATCGGTTGAAAAAGATGAGGCCAGGATATCTGTAAGAATAAAAGACTCTTTAGAAGATTTGAAAAGAAACGATTTAATTAAAAAAATTAATTTAGATCTTAAAAACAATATTGGTTTAAAAGATGAAGATTATAAATTAACAGGAGTTTTAATATTATTTAATAACTTATTACAGAGTTTATTTAAATCACAAATTCTAACACTTGGGATAGTATTATTAGGGATTTTTTTTATGTTTCAGGTTCTATTCAGAAACCTTACTATTTCTTTCATTGGTATAATTCCTAATTTTCTTGCAGCAATTTTTATTCTTGGAGTAATTGGACTAATGAATATACCTTTAGATATGATGACAATCACTATTGCAGCGATTACGATAGGAATAGCTGTAGACAACAGCATTCATTATATTTATCGATTTAGAGAAGAATTTAGGAAGATTAATGATTACGATCAAACACTTGATAGATGTCATGATACGGTAGGTATAGCGATTTTAAATACTTCAATAACAATTGTATTTGGTTTTTCAATTCTAGTTTTTTCTAATTTTATTCCAACAATTTATTTTGGAGTATTTACTGGTTTGGCTATGTTGCTAGCGATGATTTCAGTTTTAACTTTACTTCCAAAATTAATTTTAATTTATAAACCATTTAATGATTACAAAAAGTTAAATGATAAATAATTTTTTTGATTATTTAGTCAATAGTTTGAATTTCTTCGATACCTTCGTTGCTATAGTTTTTATATATTGTATCGTACAATGTTTTTTAAAGGGTTTTTCTTTAAGTTTAATTTCTTTTATGAAATGGGTGATCTCAACAATAATAACTATTATTTTGGTACCAAAACTTCAGCCTGTTGTAAGTGAATATATTGAGTCTGAATTTATTAATAATGTTGGTCTCGGTGTTGCAATTTTTATTATAAGTCTTTTTTTAATAATTTTACTGGGAAAAACAT
>CACNFS010000025.1 GCA_902619835.1 uncultured Pelagibacteraceae bacterium
TATATGAAACCAACAATAGTAAATATAATATTCGCCAGTGTATTAATTATAAGTAAAGTTTTTTTTCAAAAAAATTTTCTTAAATTATTTTTACAAACAGCGTTTCAATTAAACGAAATAGGCTGGGATAAGCTTAATTTTAGATGGGCATACTTTTTTATTTTTTTAGCTATACTTAATGAAATTGTATGGCGGACACAACCAGAAACAACATGGGTAAATTTTAAAGTATGGGGAATATTACCAATTACTTTTATATTTACTGCTTCTCAAGTTCCCCTGATTAACAAATATAAAATATGAGAAATTTAAGACTAGTAATTAATAATGATAAAAAAACAAATGAAAAAGAAAAATTTTTTGTAAAAAAAGAACTTCAGAGTATATTAAATCTTTACGCTAAAATGGTTTCAAATGGGTCATGGAAAGATTATTCTTTTTCATCTGGTACAAAAGAGGTTTCATTTGATGTTTACCAGAGAACTTCTGATAAACCAGTTCTCAGGATAACTAAAAACCTAAAGCCTAATTTTTTAAATGAAAAATTTTTTATCAAAGATAGAAATGGAAATATAATAAAAAAATCGGAAAATTTAAATCTGCTTATTAATAAAACTAGTTGGAATAAACTGAAATTAATAAAATAATTATCTTCTTTGACCAAAAAGTCTTAGAAGCATTATGAAAAGATTTATGAAATCTAAGTAAAGTGTTAAAGCTCCCATAACAGCTTTCTTGCCCATTAATTCGCCGCTATCACTTACCATATACATATTTTTAATTTTTTGAGTGTCATAAGCTGTTAAACCTACGAATACTAAAACACCAATAATTGAGATAACAAAATACATCATTGAAGATTTCATAAAAATATTTACCAAAGATGCGATTATTATTCCGAATAGACCCATCATTAAGAAAGAGCCAAGTCTTGTAAGATCTCGTTTAGTTGTATAGCCATAAATACTCATAGCTCCAAAAGTACCAGCTGTAATAAAGAAAACTCTTGTTATGCTAGCACCAGTATATATTAGAAATATTGATGATAGTGATGCTCCCATTAATGCTGCGAAAATCCAGAAAGTAGTTTGTGCTTTAGCTGCAGACATTTTTGCTATTCCAAAGCTCATATAAAAAACAACAGCTAATGGAGCTAACATTATTACCCATTTTAAACCTGAGGCATAAATTGTATTACCAAAATTAGTAAGTCCTAATATTTGACCTTCAGCAGAAGTGACGACTGCCATTTTAAAAAAGAATAAAGCTACAAATCCTGTTAGCAGCACACCAGAAGCCATATAGTTATAAACTTTAAGCATATAAGATCTTAAGCCTTGATCTATAATTGCTTCAGAGGCTGATGAACGTACTGTTGATCTTTGTTTATTAATTTCCATAGCAATATATATATGTTTTTTTAAATACTTTTCAATAGGCAAAAATTGACCTAAAAAACTATTATAATTGTTACAATTTTATGAAATTTAAAAAACTAGGCACCACTGACTTAGACGTGAGTTTGATATGTTTGGGGACTATGACATGGGGCACACAAAACACTGAAAAAGATGCATTCGAACAAATGGATTATTCCTTAGAGAGTGGAATAAATTTTTTTGATACGGCAGAACTTTATTCCGTACCACCCAATTCTGAATCTTACGGTAAGACTGAAACTATGATTGGAAACTGGTTTGAAAAAAGAAAAAATAGAGAAAAAATAATTCTAGCTACTAAAGTAGCAGGCCCGGGATGCAATTGGATAAGAGGTGGTGGAAATAATTTTGATGAAAAATCAATAGGTGAAGCGATCAATGGGAGTTTGAAAAGACTTAAAACAGATTATATTGATTTGTATCAATTACATTGGCCTGAAAGATCTACTAATTTTTTTGGAAGAAGAGATTACACCCTAGACAGTGAAGAAGGTAATTGGAATAGTTTTGAAAGTGTACTTAAGGCTCTAGAAAAATTTATCAAAAGTGGCAAAATTAGATACATTGGTATGTCAAATGAAACACCGTATGGTTTATCAAAATATATCGAACTATCAAAAAATAAAAATTTACCTAGGATGATGTCAGTTCAAAACCCTTATAATTTAGTAAACAGGACTTACGAAATCGGCATGTCTGAAATTTCAATAAGAGAAAAATGCGGTCTTCTAGTTTATTACCCTCTTGCCACAGGAGCTCTCTCTGGAAAATATAGAAATGGTCAGATGCCGAAAAATTCTAGGCAAGCTTTGTTCAAAGGATGGGAAAGACATTTAAATCCTTTAGCTATGAAAGCCTATGAAGAGTACCATAAACTTGCTAAAGAATACAATATGACAATGGCGCAACTTGCTCAGGCATTCGTAAACTCAAGGCCTTTTGTTACTAGTAATATAATAGGCGCAACAACCATGGACCAATTAAAAGAAAATATTGATAGTGTTAATATTGAGCTGTCAGACGAAATTATGAAAAAGATTAATGTGATTCATAACAATAATCCAAACCCATCTCCCTAATTCAAAGCATTGAAATAGATGATTTTTAGTATAAAAATAAAATATGCTATTAAAAAAAATTTTTATATTTCTGTTTTTAGTTGTTTTTTCTACTAATTCACTTGCCGTATCACCTAGATCAACTGGAAAATATAAAAACTGGGAAAGTTTTGTAGCAGAGACTGATAAAGGTAAAATTTGTTTCGCCCAAACTGTTCCTACAAAAAGAGCACCTGCAGCAGTAAAAAGAGATAAATCTAAATTATTTGTAACTTTTAGGCCATCAGAAGAAATCAAAGATGAAGTAAGTTTAACAAGTGGTCACGATTATAAGACATCTAGCGTAACTGCAAGCTCTGGGAAAAGAAGATACTCATTTTTTTCTCAAAAAGAATTTGCTTGGTTATTAGATGATCAAGAAGAAAAAAAATTTATTCAACTTATGAAAAAAGCAACAGATATAATTGTTAAAGCAAGAACTACAAAAGGAGCTGAGACTACAGATCACTACTCAATGATGGGTTTCACAAAAGCATACAACACAGCAAAAAAGACTTGCAGTTAAATGAAAAAAATTGTTTTAGCCTACTCGGGCGGTTTAGATACATCTATAATTTTAAGATGGTTACAAGAAAATTATAATGCTGAGATAATAGCTTACACCTCTGATATTGGACAAGTTTTAGATAAAAAAAAAATTGTAAAAAATGCTAGAAGATTGGGCGTTAAGAAAATAATTATTGAAGATCTAAAAAATATCTTTGTTAAAGATTATGTTTTTCCCATGATAAGAGCTCATGCAGTATATGAGGGGGTATATTTATTGGGTACATCTATAGCCAGACCTTTAATTGCAAAAAGACAGGTTGAGATTGCAAAAAAATTTAAAGCTTTTGCAGTTTCTCATGGCGCAACTGGAAAAGGCAACGACCAAGTGAGATTTGAGCTTGGATACGCATATTTTGGTAAAAATAAGATTAAAACTATAGCACCTTGGAGAGAATGGAAATTACAATCAAGAGCAGATTTAATTAAATACGCTAAAAAAAACAAAATACCAATTCCTAAAGATAA
>CACNFS010000026.1 GCA_902619835.1 uncultured Pelagibacteraceae bacterium
ACGATATGGTATTATTATAAATGAATTATTTATTATCGATAGGAAAGAACTCAAAAAAAGCCTTCGAAGATTTAAAAGGTGTGAAACATAAAAAAATAAGAAAAGTTTTAGAGAATTACAATCAATCCCTCTTAAAAAATACAAGTAAAATAATAAAAGAAAATTTAAAAGATGTTAAAAATGTTAAAAGAAAACATCTTGTTGATAGACTTATTTTAAATAAGAAAAGAATTGAGAATATAAGACATTCTATAAATGAGATAGCAAAGTTTAAAGATCCAGTTGGAAGAATTTTAGAAACATGGCGCAGGCCAAACAATTTGACAATTAAAAAGATAACAACTCCAATAGGTGTTATAGGTGTAATATATGAGAGTAGACCTAATGTGACTGCTGATGTTGCAGCATTATGTCTAAAATCAGGTAATTGCTCTATTTTAAGAGGTGGAACCGAAGCTTTTAATTCGAACAGATTATTAGCAAATTTATTCAGAGATAATTTAAAAAAAAATAATATCAATCAAAACTGTGTTCAGTTTATTGAGAATAAAAATAGAAAAGTAGTAGATCAACTATTATCAAAAATGAGTAAATACATTGATGTAATTGTGCCAAGAGGAGGAAAAGGACTTGTAGAGAAAGTGCAAAAATTTTCTAATGTTCACGTAATTGGTCATCTTGAAGGATTGTGCCACATTTATGTTGATAAAACTGCAAATGTAAAAATGGCAAGAGATATAATTATTAATGCAAAAATGAGAAGAACAAGTATTTGTGGAGCGGTTGAAACTCTTCTAATCGAGGAAAAAGCTTTAAACACACATGCCAGAGAAATAATAAAAACCCTTTTAAATTCAGGTTGCGAAGTTAGAGCTGATAAAAAAGTTAATAAGCTTTTTAAAGGAAAATTAAAAAAAGCCATAGAAAAAGATTGGAAGACAGAATATTTAGATGCGATTATTTCGATTAAGACAGTTAAAAATGTTAATGGAGCGGTTGAGCATATTTTAAAATATGGGACAATGCATACCGATAGCATTATTACTAGCAGCAAAAAAAACGCCAAAATTTTTTTAAATGGTGTTAATAGCTCAATAGCTATGCATAATGTTTCAACTCAATTTGCAGATGGAGGAGAATTTGGTTTCGGAGGTGAAATTGGTATCTCTACTAACAAACTCCCGCCAAGAGGTCCTGTGGGAATAAATCAATTAACATCTTACAAATATCTTGTTTCAGGAAAAGGGATAGTTAGATCATAGTTGATGGCAAGCATCCAAAAAAGATACATAGGTTTATTGGGCGGTAGTTTTGACCCTGCGCATAAAGGACACTTAGGTATATCACAAATTGCTATCAAAAAATTAAAATTAAAAAAAGTTTACTGGATTATTACAAAAAAAAATCCCTTAAAAAATCAAACTTTTTACTCTTTGGATGAGAGAGTTAAATATGCAAAAATTATTACTAAAAATCAAAAGAAAATTAAAATAATTTATTTAGATGAAATTATTAAATCTTCCAGAATAATCGACGTGATAAATTACTTTATTAAAAAAAAGAAAATAAAAAGAATTTTCTTTATTATTGGCTCTGATAATCTAAAACGGTTTCATGAGTGGAAAAGCTGGAAAAAAATAGTAAAATTGGTAAAATTAATAGTTTTTTCTAGAAGAGGATATGATACAAAGGGTATGAAATCAATTGTGGTTAAAAATTTTAAAAATAGAATAATCTTTATAAAAAACAGACCTATATCTATATCATCAACTCAATTAAAAAAGAGAGCAAAATTATATATTTAATGGGTATAGTCGATATTAAAAATAATATTGAAAAAATATTAGATGATAATAAAGCTCAAAATATAACATGCATTGATTTAAAAAATAAATCATACATAGCAGATTATATGGTTATAGCTTCTGGAACATCCTCAAGACATCTACAGGCATTATCTGAAATTCTTGTGGCTCAGTTAAAAAAATTAGGAATTGATAATTGTCGCATTGAAGGGAAAGATAGTAAAGATTGGAAATTAGTAGATACTCAAGATGTAATTGTACATATATTTAATCCAGGAAAAAGAGAATTTTATGATTTAGAAAAAATGTGGTCTGAAGAAATTCCAAAAGAGAAGGCTATGATATGATAAAAATTATTTTAATCTCATTTTTAATTTTAAATTTTACCTCATCAATAGTTTATTCTAAAAATGACCTTTATGAAAAAATCGACTTATTTGGAGAAGTTTTAGAAAATATAAAAAAAGATTATGTTGATGAAGTTGATCAGTCAAAAATGATGGACTCGGCTATTAATGGTGTGCTTCAATCACTTGATCCATACTCAGCTTATATGAGTCCAGAGATGTTTAACGAAATGCAAACCGATACTAAAGGTCAATTCGGTGGTTTAGGTATAGAAATCGGAATGGAAGCTGGTGTAGTAAAGGTAATTTCACCAATTGATGATACACCAGCTGCTAATGCTGGGATTAAAGCTGGTGATTACATTGTGAAAATTGGCAAAGAACAGGTTCAAGGCAAATCTTTACTCGAAGCTGTAAAATTGATGCGTGGTCCAGTAGGGACATCTATAAATTTAACCATCAGAAGAAAAAATGTAAAAAAACCTTTAGAATTTACGATTGTTAGGAAAGTTATTGAAGTACAATCTGTAAGTTCCAAGATAATAGGTGAGAGTAAAAATTTAGGATACATAAGGTTAAAATCTTTTAATGAAAATAGTGATAAGCAGTTTTTAAAATCTATAAAAAATTTTGAAAAAAAATCTAAAATTAAAGGCTATGTATTTGATTTGAGAAATAATCCTGGAGGATTACTAACACAAGCTATAAATATTACTGATTTTTTTTTGAATGATGGTGAAATAGTATCTACTAAAGGAAGAAAAGTAGCTGAAACAAGAAAATTCTTTGCTAGAAAAGGAGATGAAATTGGAGGAAAACCAATAGTAATATTAATAAATAATGGTTCTGCATCAGCTTCAGAAATTTTTGCTGGTGCTTTGAAGGATCATAAAAGAGCAATAATTCTTGGTGAAAACTCCTACGGTAAAGGATCTGTTCAATCTGTAATTCCACTAAAAAATGGCGGAGGAATGAGGTTGACTATCTCAAAGTATTACCTCCCTTCAGGAAAATCAATTTCTGATGTTGGTGTTACACCAGATATTTTTGTTGAAGAAGAAGGAGATGATTTTAGAATAAATTCAGAAAAAGACAATCAACTTAATTACGCCATCAAACTATTTAGTTCTTAAATGAAAAAGAACAAACTCCCTATGCGCATTGGTGTAGGAGTAATCATTCTAAATAAAGAAAATAAAGTTTTTGTAGGAAAAAGGAAAGATAATCCTACAGACAAGTGGCAAATGCCACAAGGCGGTGTTGACAAAAACGAGAGTTATATTGCTGCTATGAAAAGAGAACTTTATGAAGAAACTAGTATTAAAAGTATTAAACTTTTAAAAGAATTAAATGGTTTTTTTGAATATGAACTTCCGATGA
>CACNFS010000028.1 GCA_902619835.1 uncultured Pelagibacteraceae bacterium
GATTTGAATTAAATAAAATAAAAAATAAAAATCCTAAAATTAAAATATTTTGAATTATTAAAGTATTTATTCTGTAATTTTTTGGATGATTTTTATTTGTAATAAGAAACAAAAAAGAAAAAATTGTCAAAATAATTACCCAAAGCAATAAACTACCCTCATGATTTCCCCAAGTCCCAGAAATTTTATAGAAAATTGGTTTTAGTGTATGTGAGTTTTGGTAAACATTTATCAAAGAAAAATCAGACACCATGAAAGCTCCGACTAATGTGAAAAAACAAATTAAAATAGTTGTGCTTTGCAACAAACTAATTTTATAAATACTTTTGAATATCATATCGTTAGTTTTTTTAAGACAAGCAAACGATTGGTAGATTATAAAAAAAGTAAATAAAATACTTAAAATTAATAAAAAATTTCCTGTATTACTCAGCATTTTCTTTCATTATATTTTTTAACTCTGGGGGCATATAATTTTCGTCATGTTTAGCAAGAATTCTTTCCGCAATAAAAAATTTTTTATCTTGTAATTTCCCCTCTGCTACTACTCCTTTGCCCTCAGCAAATAAATTTGGTATTGTACCTTTAAAACTCACCTCTAACTCATTTTTAAAGTCAGTAATTATAAATCTAATTTCTTGATCCTTAATATTAAGAGTATTTTTTTTTACCATTCCGCCAACTCTCATTTTTTTATTATAATTAATATCTTGGCTAACTTTTATATCTGTAGGTGAATTAAAGTATAATATATTTTTGCTAAGAGCATTTAAAATTAAAAAAACTCCAATTACAGATAATAATAAAAATATTGATAAAAGAGAGGCTCTTTTTTTTACTTTTTTAGGAAGCATTAAATGCTTTAGATAGTTTTATTATAAGAAGATAAGATTTTTGACGCAATTTTAGAGTTTTCGAGAACTATTTTTTTCTGCTCAACTGAAAGTTCGCTAATTTCTTTAGCGAATTCCTCTTCATACTTTTTTAAAGTTTTACGAGTTTTGTAATAAAAAATCCCACAAACTAAAAAAGTTAAAATAAAGGATGACCACACAAAAATTCCGTAACCGTTCATTAAAATTAAATCATTAATCATAATCTTTTTAAGTTTTTTTTCTTGATTCTAATGATTTCTGTCTTGTATTTCATTAGAAAAATTAACGCACAATACATTATTAATACAAAAAACATAAGTAATAGTGGCATTAACATTGAAGAATGTATGGTGCTTGATCCTGTTATTTTTATGCTAGCAGGTTGATGAAGAGTACTCCACCATTCAACAGAGTATTTTATGATTGGTATATTTATTAATCCAAATGCAGCGATAATACTTGAAATTTTATTGGCTCTGTCTTCATCTAAAACTAATTTATGGATAAAAATAAAAGCAAGATAGAAAAGTGCCAATATAAGCATAGAAGAAATTCTTGCATCCCAAGCCCAAAAAGTGCCCCAAGTAGGCCTTCCCCAAATAGATCCAGTAACAATTGCAATACAAGTAAACATTAAACCAATAGGTGCAATACTTTTAGTAATTAATGTGAGGTGTTTAATTTTAAAAATAAAATTAAAAATTGATAAAAGCGCTATACATGAAAAAGAAGCTAAACTAATCCAAGCGGCGGGTACATGTACATACATAATTCTAACACTGTCTCCTTGCAAATAATCTGGTGGAGAAAAAACCAGTGCAAATGATAAACCAGCTATTAATAATGCGAAAAAAATTGAATTAATAAAATTCGTTATTCTTTCAATCCAAGTAAAAATATTGCTATTGTAAAAAAAATTAAACATCTGCCTTAACTACTATAATAATATTTTTTTGTGAAGTTCTTTTATAAGCCTAATTGAGAATTGGAGGGAGTAATAATAAGAAGTATTTTCCCAATTAGGCTAAAACATCTGAATATTATGCGATCGATGTGTCTTAGATTTGAAATAATATTGTTTTATTTAAGGCGACCAGTAGTTAATTTGATATTTTGAAATAACTGGCTCCTTTTTTACCAGAAAATATTTCCTCTATTAAAGGATGCTTTACTGGCTCTTTTGATTTATCTAGCAACAAATTTTGCTCGGATACATAAGCCTCATAAGTTACATCATTACTTTCGGCTAGCAAATGATAAAATGGCTGATCTTTTCTTGGTCGGACTTCCTTTGGAATTGACTGATACCATTCTTCAGAATTGTTAAATTCAAAATCAACATCATAGATGACGCCCCTAAAGTCAAAATGACGATGTTTTACAACTTCACCAATTGAAAACTTTGCGTTATTACTTGTAGCCATATCTCATAGTTATTAATTTTTTTGTTAAAATCAATATCTAATTTGTTAATATTATATTATATGTTAATCTCTTATCAATTGTGAATAAGTCATTTCTTAAATTCATTACAGACTTTGGGCCAT
>CACNFS010000029.1 GCA_902619835.1 uncultured Pelagibacteraceae bacterium
TATTTTTTTGCAATGCTTATCGCTTTGAATTTACAAACTTCATTTTTAACACCGCCGATGGCAATGTCCGCCTACTATTTAAAAGGTGTTCAATCTAAAAATGTAGAGTTAATGGAAATATTTAGAGGCATTATGCCTTTCCTAGGTATTGTTATATTTGCAATGTTTTTAATGTATTTATTTCCAGGAATAGCTCTTTGGTTGCCAGATACATTATTCGCTAATTAACAATTTAAATGATAGACGTTACATCTTTAAGTGCTTACGATTTATCGCAAAAACTTCATTCTGGTGAAATTTCTTCTTTAGATCTTTGCAAAGCTTATTTAGATAGAATTAAAAAATTTGAAAAAGACGTCCAGGCTTGGCAATTTTTAGACAAAAAACTTTTATTAGAAAAAGCCGAAGAAGCTGACACTTATAGAAAATCTGGAAAACCTCTAGGACCATTGCACGGTATGCCAGTTGCAATTAAGGATATTATAGGTACGTATGATATGCCAACCGAATGTGGGACAGTCTTTAGAAAAAAAATGTCTAATTCACAAGACTCGGAAATTGTAAACTTATTAAAAAATTCAGGGGCAATTATCATGGGTAAAACTGTTACTTGTGAACTTGCATATATACATCCATCTAAAACAAAAAATCCTCACGATTATTCAAGAACACCAGGGGGATCATCAAGTGGATCAGCAGCTGTAGTTGCGTCACATATGGCACCTTTGTCAGTTGGTTCTCAAACTGGAGGATCAGTGATCAGGCCAGCATCATATTGTGGTGTAGTTGGATATAAACCCTCGTACGGATTAATTTCTAGAAACGGTGTTTTAAAAGTTTCGGATAAACTAGATACAATGGGCGTATTTGGTAAAAGTGTAAAAGATGTTGCATTATTAGCTAAATCACTAATTAGAAAAGATTTACATGATCCCTCAACAATTTATTTTGCTGCAGATAATATGATAGAGGAATGTGAGAAAGGTCCAGTTTTTGATCCTAAGTTTATTTTTTACAAAACGAAAAATTGGAAAAATATAAATAAAAAATCACAGGAAGCTTTTGAGTTTTTAATTAAAAACTTTAAAAAGAACATAGAAGTTTTTGATACTCCATCTTACTTTGATGACATACCAAAGTATCATCAAATCATTCATGAAGTTGATATGGCAAATAATTTTCAAGTTTACTATAAAAAAGATAAAACTAAACTTTCAAAGGAAATGAGAGAAGCTATCGCCAGAGGATTAAAATATTCAGCAAAGGAGTACGGAGATGCTGCAGATTTTATGAAACAAAGCTATGAGTCTTACAAAGAAGTTTTTGAGGATTATCATGGAATTATCACTCCATCATCAAGCGGAGTTGCTGACAAAGGATTAAAATCTACTGGAAGTGCAGACTTTCAAAAAATTTGGACTTATCTTGGTTTGCCCACAATTTCATTGCCTTTACTTACAGGAGAAAATGACTTACCATTAGGCATTCAGTTAGTTGGTGATAAACTTGATGATTTAAGATTTTTAGGAACAGCTAACTGGCTTGAAAAAAATTGTAAAGATGAAGGATAAAGTTACAATAATAATAGGTGTTGCGCTTTGCACCCTTTTTTTAATTGGGTTAGCTACAACACTAACTAGATCAATGATGATTGGTTTTTTTGACGTGCTTCCTGTTTATATTTTAATGGGCATGGTAATTGTAATGATGTTCTATGAAGCCTTCATTGACAAAAAATAATCCTTACGCTCCTTATTTACTTTTGTTAATCCAGCCAATTTTTATGGCTACAAACACTATTGTAGCAAGAGGTGGCGTTGAGTCAGTACCTCCTATTTCTCTAGCATTTTGGCGATGGTTTACTGTATTCATTATATTATTTCCATTTTTTTTAAACGAAATCTTAAAAAATAAAAAAGACTTTAATAAAGAGTTTTTTAAGCTTTTTTTCTTAGGCTCAATGGGTTGTGGTATATGTGGAGCTTTCCCAAATCTTGCAGGAATGACAACAACAATGGCAAATATTGGAATAATCTATACTTCTTCACCTGTAATAATAATTTTTTTATCAATTTTATTCTTTAAAGAAAAAATTAATTTTTTTAGGATAATGGGCCTATTAATTTGCATTTCAGGTGTTTTTATAATTATATCTAAAGGTAATTTAGATTTTTTAATCAACTTAAATTTTACAATAGGTGACTTATGGGTTTTAGGTGCAGCTTTAGGTTGGGCTCTTTACTCAATTTATTTACTAAATTGGAAATCAAAATTTAGTTTGATGGCTCGATTTACTTTAATCGCAATGTTTGGATTTATTTCACTTTTCCCATTTTTTGTTTTAGAAAATATTTACTTTGCCAAGACTAACTACAATCAGAC
>CACNFS010000030.1 GCA_902619835.1 uncultured Pelagibacteraceae bacterium
TCCATTTATAAATCTTGCTGTAAGTAAACCTTCATATGCTGTTGGAAAATAAAACTTTTTCTTACTATTTTTCGAATTAATTTTTGATGCAATTTCTTTATATAAATTTGAAAAGGCACTCAAATATCCTTCAGGATGTCCGTACTTAATTCTTGAAAAGTTTTTTGAGAAACCACTTTCATTGAAACCTCTTTCTAAAACTTTTGTTGCACCATTAGCAGCATTATATTTTAGATAGTTGGGGTCATTCTGTACCCATTCCAAACTTCCCATCGAACCAAATATTCTTATTCGCAATCCATAAACACCTCCTTTAGCAGTAGTTGATGCCCAAAATAAACCCTTTGCTCCATTCTCGTAATTTATGAAAACTTGAGCGTTTGTATCAAATTTAATTTTTTTTGAGTATTGCTTGATATCTGCAAATAAGCTTTTTCCTTTAAGACCAGTAATGTAATTACATAAATGATATGCATGAGATCCTATTTCATTAAGCACAGTAGAAACTCCAGCTATTTTTTTATCTAATTTCCATTTAAATATTTTTTTTGCAGAACCCGGGGTAACTTTTTTACCGTTAGACCAATCCTGAACATATTCGACATTAATATATTCAATATTTCCAAGCTTCTTATCTTCTACTAATTTTTTAGCATGTCTTACCATTGGGTAGGCCGAATAATTATGTGTGAGCCCGTAAACAATCTTTTTATTACTTTTAATTGTTTTATAAAGTTTTTTAGCTTGAGGTAGAGAACCTGCAAATGGTTTATCAGATATTACATGAATGTTATTTTTAATGAATAATTCCGCTATTTCTTGATGACTCCCAGGGGGTGTCATAATCGCTACTACATCGATACCATTTTTAATTTTTTTTTCAGAATAGCAAAGATCTTTATAATTTTTGTAACACCTATTTTTTTTTATTCCTATACTTGTCCCAAAAGATTGATTGATTTTATAATTTCTTGAAAAAACGCCGGCTACAATTTCATATTTATCATCGAATCTTGAGGCTATTCTATGTACATGACCAATCCAAGATCCAGGGCCACCACCAATGATACCAAGTTTAAGTCTTTTCATTAGTTTACTCTTATTTTTTTTCCAGTTTTAGTACTTCTTAGTATGGCATCAAATATTTTAAGCGATTGCAAGCCATCATTTCCACTTACTTTTGGTTTAGCTTTACCAGACACAACATCGCATAAGTGATCAATTTGATTTATTAAAGTAAATCTACTCAAACGAATATTAAAATCCTTATGATAGATTGGTTTCCACCAACTTCTCTCACCTCTATTGTACCAATGTTTTAAATTAGGAAATTGTATCGAGCCTTTTGTCCCTCCAATAAAATATGCTGATTGATTTGTTATAGGGTATGCAGGGTTTTCTCCAGCTGTAAGCTCATAACTGTAAGGAGCTACAATTGTATCAGAAACACTTAATGTACATAAAGTACCTGATCTAAAAGTAAAATTAACAATTGCAGTATCTTCAACTTCGTATTTTCTAATTTTATTTGAGGTTGTTGCTTGAACATGTGTTATGGGCCCTAATAAGTAACAAATAAGATCAATATCATGTACTAGATTAATACCTAGAGGACCTCCTCCTTTTTTAATACGCCATTTTTCTTTGTACCAATCTTTATTTTTGTATAACCAACACATAACATTAGCAGCAACAATTTTTCCAAGATTTCCGCTATCGATTTGTTTCTTTACTTTAGTTACGATACTATTGTGCCTTCTATGATAGCCAATAAGTAGATGAGTTTTATTTTTTTTTGAGCTTTGAATAATTTTTTTTGCTTTTGAAATATTATCGGAAATTGGTTTTTCTAATAAAACAGGTATTTTTGCATTTAAAAAACTTATCGTATGTTTTTCGTGAAACTGATTAGGTGTAGCAACAATTACGGCATCTGGTTTATTATTACTAAGTAATTCAGTCGATGATCTATAGAATGGAACTTTAAATTTTTTAGCATGTGTTATAGAATCTTTGTTTAAATCTACAATTGAATGAAGTTTTGCTTTTTTTGAAA
>CACNFS010000031.1 GCA_902619835.1 uncultured Pelagibacteraceae bacterium
CTTCAAGATGAAGATTTAAATAAACCGCAAGCGTTTCATAAACTCCCTGTCTCCAGAAGCGGTGGTTTAGCAGCAATTTTCTCACTAATTTTATTTTTTGTAATATATTATTTACTTTATTCAAAAATTTTATACGAATATATATTAGTAAGTCTTTCTATGTTTTCAGTCGGCTTTTTAGATGATCTTAAAATTAGCATAAGACCTTCAAAGAGACTTCTGATAATGATAATACTTCTTTTCAGCTTTATATATTTTTTACCTATTAAAATTTCTAATATTGATATTCCTGTTTTATCAAGTTTAATGAACAATCATTTATTTTCATCGATTTTTATATTACTTTGTTTTTTATTCATAATTAATGGAGCTAATTTAATTGATGGATTTAACGGTCTTCTAACAATTAATTTAATTATCATCAATATTGTATTGGTTTATGTCAATATGGATAATGAAAATTTGGAATTTTCATTTTTATTGATTTCTCAGATAATTATTTTATTATCTTTCTTACTTTTTAATTTTCCTCATGCCAAAATTTTTTTAGGTGATAGCGGAGCTTATTTAATGGGAGCCCTTATTGCCCTTAATACAATAACGACTAACAACTTAAATCCTGAGATATCATCTTTCTTCTTTTGTACATTATTGTTTTATCTTTTCTTTGAAGTTTTTTTCTCTTTTTTTAGAAAATTATATAATAAAAAATCTCCTATATATCCTGACAGTGGACATCTTCATATGCTAAGTTATTACAAAGTTTCTCAAGTATTTGGAAAAGATAAAGGAAATTTTATTAACTCTATCATTATAAATATAGTTTATTTAGCTCTCGTTGTGCCTGGAATATTTTTCATGGATAGTCCAAATTTAAGCAGGTATTGGTTTTTTATTGTATTGATAATTTATGTACTTATTTATTCTCGACTTTATCATTTAACAAAAAATTAAATTGTTATATAAAACAACGATTGATCTAGTGGGCAAGTGGCGGAATTGGTATACGCGCTGGTCTTAGAAACCAGTGCCGCAAGGCTTAAGAGTTCGAGTCTCTTCTTGCCCACCAAATATTATGAAAATTGAAGTAAAATCTAAAAAAGGTTTAAGTACGATTTTGTCAATAGTAGTTGATAAAAAAATCATTCAGCTAAAAATTAAAGAGCGCTTATCTGAACTTCAAAAAGAAATAGCTCTCAAAGGCTTTAGGCCGGGCAAAGTTCCCCCATCTGTAATAAAAAGTCAATTCGGTAAATCAATTTATGGAGAAGTAATAGATAAAATTTTAAGAGAAACTTCAACCAAAGCAATCTCTGAAAAAAAATTGAAGGTTGCGGGTCAGCCAAAAATAGATCTCAAGCAATTTGGAGAAGGTAAAGATTTAAATTATGAGATGCAGATTAATTGTTTACCAAATATCGAAATTAAATCTTTAGATGGTTTAAAAGCAACTGAGTATACAGTCAAAGTAGAAAAAAAAATAATTGATGATAAATTGAAAGAGTTAGCTGAGCAAAATAAAAAATTTAAAGATAAGGGTGAAGGGCAAGCAAGCATATCAGATCAAATAATATTTGATTATTCAGCTACAATTAATGGAGCCAAGTTCGATGGCGGTGAAGGAAAGGGTGTTAAGATCCAGTTAGGTAAGGATTTATTTTTAAAAGGATTTGACCAACAGTTGATAGGAGTAAAAAAATTAGATACAAAATTAGTTGAAGCTGTATTACCTGCAAATCACCCTAAAAAAGAATTAGCTAATAAAAAAGCATTATTTGAATGTAAAATAATTAATATTGAAAGACCAGTCGAAAGCAAACTTGATGATGAATTTGCAAAAATGATGGGTGCTAAAAATCTTTCTGACTTAAGAACTTTAATTGAAAAACAAATATCCAGTCAGTACTCACAAGCCTTGAGTTCAATAACAAAAAAAGAAATTTTAGATCAAATAGAAAAAAGCTATAATATAGAATTACCAAAAAATTTAATAGATCAAGAAATATATGCGATGACAAAAAATTTAAAATCTGAGGAGAAAGAAAGTCA